>CAMKBC010000023.1 GCA_946410665.1 uncultured Clostridia bacterium
TTTTTAGAGAGAAATAAAATGATAAACGAGAAGATAAGAAATATAGCAATTATAGCCCATGTTGACCATGGAAAAACAACATTAGTAGATGCTTTATTAAAACAAAGCAATGTATTTAGAGATAATGAACAAGTAGAAGAAAGAATTATGGATTCTAACGATCTAGAAAAAGAAAGAGGAATTACAATTCTTTCAAAGAATACAACAGTTAGATATAACGATGTAAAAATTAACATTTTTGATACACCAGGACACGCTGATTTTGAAGGTGAAGTTGAACGTGTATTAAAAATGGTTGATGGTGTTTTACTATTAGTTGATGCTTTTGATGGACCAATGCCTCAAACAAGAGAAGTTTTAAAGAAAGCATTAGCATTAGATTTACAACCAGTTGTTGTAATTAACAAAATTGATAGACCAGGCGCTGACCCATTAAAGGTTGTTGATAAAGTTCTAGAATTATTCATGGACTTAAATGCAACAGACGAACAATTAGAGTTCCCAGTTGTTTATGCATCAGCTAAAAATGGTATCGCTAAAATGAATTTAAATGATGAAACAGATAACATCACATGTATCTTTGATACAATCATCGATAAAATTTCAGGACCAGAAGTTGATCCAGAAGGACCAACACAATTATTAGTTTCAAATATTCAATATGATGATTATTTAGGAAGACTAGCAATTGGTAGAGTTGAGAGAGGTTCTGTAAAACAAGGTGATAACGTTGTTATTTGTAGAGAAAATGGAAACATTAGCTCTAAAGTTACAAAACTATTCACATATGAAGGTTTAAATAAAGTTGAAGTTGAATCAGTTGAAGCAGGCGACATTTGCTGTATTGCAGGTTTAGCAGAAATCAACATTGGTGACACAATCGCAGATCCAGCTCATCCAGACAAAATTCCATTTGTTAATATTGATGAACCAACAGTTTCTATGACATTCTCAGTTAACGATGGACCATTCGCTGGAAAAGAAGGAAAATTCGTAACATCAAGACACATCAGAGATAGATTAATGAAAGAACTTGAAAGAAATGTTTCATTAAGAGTTAAAGATACAGAAAAAGCTGATAGCTTTGAAGTTTCTGGTAGAGGTGAATTACACTTATCAGTATTAATTGAAACAATGAGAAGAGAAGGATTTGAACTTCTTGTTTCAAGACCAAAGGTTATCTTCAAAGAAATTGATGGTGTTAAATGCGAACCATACGAAACATTAGCAGTTAATGTTCCAGAAGATACTGCAGGAACAGTTATTCAAAAAATCGGTATGAGAAAAGGTGAAATGGTTAATATGGAACCAGGTGAACCAGGACATACAAAGATTGAATTTGTTGTTCCAGCAAGAGGATTAATTGGATATAGAACTGAATTCTTAACTGATACAAGAGGATCAGGAACAATGTCTTCAGTATTTAAAGAATATGGACCATACAAGGGAGATATTCAATCAAGAACTAGAGGAACAATCGTTGCTTTTGAACAAGGAACATCAATCACATACGGTTTATACAATGCTCAATTAAGAGGAGAATTATTAATCGGTGCTGGTGTTGAAGTTTACGAAGGTATGATCGTTGGTATCAATTCTAGATTAGAAGATATTTCAGTTAACGTATGTAAAGAAAAACATTTAACAAATACTAGAGCATCTGGATCTGATGAAGCTTTAAGATTAGTTCCACCAGTTCAAATGTCATTAGAGCAAGCTATTGAATTTATCGCTGATGATGAGTTAGTTGAGGTTACTCCAGAAAACATCAGAATCAGAAAGAAAATTCTTGATACAAAGACAAGAGAAAGAGAATTCAAGAGAGCACAAGCTCATAAAGATGAATAATATTTTAGAAAGCAAATAGAAATGACTAAATTAGATAAAATAAAAAAAGAAGCTATTGAAACTCACATTCCAATTATGATGGATGATACTTTAGATAAGATCACCGAAATAATTGGAAGTAGAAAGCTTCATAGAATTTTAGAAATAGGAACTGCTACTGGTTATTCAGCATTATGTTTTGAAAAGTTATTAGATGACGATGGAATCATTGATACAATTGAAAGAGATGAGGAAAGAATTGCTAAAGCAAAATCTAATTTTGAATTAATGAAAGTTAAAAACATTAATTTATATGAAGGAGATGCTGCTGAAATTATTCAGACTCTAGATAATAAGTATGACATGGTTTTCATCGATGCTAATAAAGGTAAATATGATTTTTATTTAGATCACGCTTTAAGGATGTTATCTGAAGATGGAATCATATTTGCTGATAACATTTTGTATAAAGGCTATGTAATGAGCGGATATAACTTACACAAACAAAGAACTGCAGTTACTCATTTAAGAAATTACATTAAGAAGTCAACTGAGGACGAAAGACTAGAATCTAAGATTTATGAAGTTGGTGACGGATTAGAAGTTACTACTTGGAAAAAATAATTGGGGGAATAAAATGAATAATCAAAAGATAAAATCAATAATTAAAACACTTATCGTTGCACTTGTAATGTTAGTGTTATTAACAAGTAAAGTTCTTGCTGCTTCAAATGAAGACAAAAGAACTGAAGAACAAAAGGCTGATCAAAATAGCTTTTTAAAATCATTAAATATTCAAGGATATGAATTATATCCAACATTTAATAAATTTGTTAATGAATATTTCTTACCTATTCCTTCAGAAGTTACTTCATTAGAAGTTGAAGCATTACCTGAAATTGAAGGACATGAAGTTAAGGTTTCTGGAAACACTAATCTTACAAAGGATACAGGAACTATAACAATTGTTTCATATCCTAAGAAGGGTGGAACAAAAACAACTTATAAAGTTAATGTTTCAAAGCAAAAAAATAATGGATTATACTTAACAGAATTTAAAGTTTCTAATGGCGAAAAAGATGCTGATGGAAACAAAAAATATTTTGATGTTGATCCTGATTTAAACAAAGATGCGTATAAATATACTGTTGCTGTTTCAATGGTTGATGAAATTAAAAGTCTAGACCTAGAATTAAAAGCAAGCATCGAAAGTGCTACAGTTGAAGTAATCGGAAACGAGAACTTAAAAGAAGGGTTAAATGATATTACAATCCTTTTAACTGATAGCAATGGTAATATTACTACTTATTCACTTGAAGTAAAGATTAATTTAGGAAACACTGTTATAAGTGAAGTTTCTAAAGGAAAGATTTATGATATAGCTTATGACACAAGAAATTGGTTAGTTAATTTCTTATCAGATGAAAAGAATGTTATTATTTCACTTGTTGTTGTAGGCGTTGTTCTTCTATTATTAATTATCTTAATTGTTCGTAAGATTAGAAAAGCTAGAAGAATGGATGAAAAGAAAGAAAAGCTAAAACATAGAGCACAAAAATAAAATACTTATTATAAATATTGAATTATCACTAATGAATTTTAAAATACTTAGGAGGAAATATGATTAAGAAAATTGCTATTTTGGCAAACGGCGGAGATGTTGCTGGTTTAAACCCTGTTATTAGAGCTATCGTTAAGACAGCTGCTAACAAAGGAATTGAATCTTATGGATTCATTGATGGATATCAAGGATTATTAGATAACAACTACATAAGACTTGATGCTAACTCAAATGTTAGAGGATTAATTAATAAGGGTGGATGTATTATTGGTTCATCAACTAATACAATAGTTTTCCATTATCCTGTAAAACAAGAAGATGGAAGTGTTGAGTACCAAGATTTATCTGATAAATGCGTTGAAAACATTAAGAAAGATGGATTTGATTGCTTATTTACTTTAGGTGGTGATAGTACTCAAAAATCAGCAAGAGATTTATTTGTTAAAGGAATCAACTGTATTGGTGTTCCTAAAACAATTGATAATGATGTTGCTTGTACAGATATAACATTTGGTTACAACACAGCTGTTAGTGTTGCAACAGAGGCTATTGATAGATTACATACTACTGCAGAAACTCATCATAGAATTATGGTTTTAGAAGTTATGGGTAGATATGCTGGATGGATTGCACTTGAGTCTGCAATCGCAGGAGGAGCAGACGTTTGCTTAATTCCTGAAATTCCATATGATATCAATAAAGCAGCGTTAAAGATTAAGAACAGAATGGCAATGGGTAAGAAATTTAGTGTAGTTGTTGTTTCAGAAGGTGCAAAACCAATTGATGGAGAATCATCTACATTTGTTTCAGACGTTGGAGATGGCACAGGAATTAAAGTTAAATTTGCTGGTGCCGGTGATAGAGTTGCTAAGGAATTACAAGAATTAACAGGACTTGAATCAAGATGTACAACTTTAGGATATATGCAAAGAGGTGGATGCCCAACATCTTATGATAGAGTTTTATCTACTAAGTATGGTGTTAAGGCAATGGAATTAGCATTAGAAGGAAAGTTTGGAACACTTACAATTCTTAAGAATGGAAAACTTGATAGTGTTGATCTTGAAGAAGTTGTTGGAAACAACAAAGAATTAGGAGCTGTTGAAGGTGGTACAAACGAGAGTAATGTTAGACTTGTTACACTTGATGATGAACTTGTTAGAACAGCAAGAGATATTGGAATAGCACTAGGTGACTAGTACAGGCGAGCGGCCCGGTGCATGCGACGACACATATTGTGGTGACCGCCAAGAGCACGGGCGACGACGGACATAAAATTTTAGATTGGAGGAATTATGAATTTTAAAGGCATTATAGCTGATTTATTATTTAATAAAATAAAAGAAATAAATTCAGATTCTGAAATTAGTATTGAAGAAATAACAAATAATATAGAAGTTCCAAAGGAAAAGAAGAATGGAGATTATTCTTTCCCTTGTTTCACTTTGGCAAAAGTTATGAAGAAGGCTCCAGTTATGATTGGAAATGAATTAGCTGAAGGTCTTGAAAATGAGAACTTTGAGAAGATTGAAAATGTAAATGGATTTTTAAACTTCTATGTTTCAAAAAATGTAATTGTAAAAGATACATTTGATAGATTTATGAAAGATCCTAATAATTATGGTTCTTCTGATGAAGGAAAAGGCAAAACTGTATGTGTTGAATTTTCATCACCTAACATTGCAAAGCCTTTCCACATCGGACATTTAATCACTACAATTTTAGGACATTCTTTATATAACATTTATAAATATCTTGGATATAACACAATCGCATTAAATCACTTAGGTGATTATGGAACTCAATTTGCAAAGATGATTGAGGGTTACAAACGTTTTGGAACAGAATATGATTTCTCTGAAAATGCTATTGATAAATTAGCTGATATTTATAAAAGAATTAATGAAATTTGCGAAGAGGATCCTGCAGTTCTTGAACAATGTAGAGATACATTTGCTAAGTTAGAGGCTGGTGATCCTGAATGTGTTGAAATTTGGACTAGATTTAAAGATTTAAGTTTAAAAGAGTTTAATAAGATTTATGATTTATTAGATATTAAATTTGATTCTGTAAATGGTGAATCATTCTATGCTGATAAACATGAAGAAGTTATTAAATTATTAGAAGAACACAACGCATTAACAGATTCACAAGGAGCTAGAGTTGTTGATTTAACACCAATTGGACAAGAAGTTCCATTCATGGTTACTAAGTCAAATGGTTCTTCAATTTATGGAACACGTGATTTAGCAGCAATTCTTTATAGAACTCGTGAATATGATTTTGATAAATGTTTATACGTTGTTGCAAATGAACAAAAAGTTTACTTTAAGAATTTATTCTATGTAGCACAATTCTTAGGAATTGATAAAAAATATTTAGATGGACTTGAGCATGTAGGATACGGAATGGTTTCACTACCAGAAGGAAAGATGTCTACACGTAAAGGTAACTTCTTAAAAGTAGAAGATATTCTTAATGATTCTATTTCAAAAACAAGCGAAATATTAAAAGATAGAGATATTGAAGATAAAGAAGCAGTAGCCAAGATGATTGGTATTGGAGCAATTGTTTTTGCTAACCAAAAGGAAAACAGAATTAAAGATCAAGTTTTTGATATTAATGAAGCATTAAACTTCAACGGAGAAACAGGTCCTTATACTCAATATGCTGCTGTAAGATGCAAGAGTATCTTAGAAAAAGCAAACTTTGCATTTGATGCTAACGAAGAAATTGATTATTCAGTTTTAACAAACGATTCTACAATCGAAGTTGTTAAACTTGTTTCTAATTTCTCAGACATCATTGTTCAAGCAAAGGATAAGAGCGAACCTTCAATTATTACTCGTTACTTAATTAAAGTAGCTCAAGAATATAGTTCATTCTACAATAAAAATAAAGTAATATGCGAAGAAGCGAATGTTCAAACAGCAAGACTATACTTAACTTACATGGTTGAGCAAGTATTAACTGCTGGACTTAACTTATTAGGAATTAAAGTTCCAGATCATATGTAATCGACAATATAAATCAATAAAAATAAAATATGTAATGTATAAATGAAAGGAAATTCTTTTAGTGAAAAAGGTTATGTTTATTTCAAGTGAAGGAGGACATTTACAGGAGTTAAGGCAACTTAACTTTAATAGTTATGACTATTCAGTTGTAACTGAAAAGACTGACTCTACAAAAGGCTTGAAAAATAAGTATCCTGGAAAAGTTCACTACCTATATTATGGTACAAGAAGAACACCTTTCATTTATTTTTTCATACTACTATTCAATTTCTTTAAGAGCTGGCACATATTTAGAAAGATTAAGCCAGATGTTGTTGTTACAACTGGTACGCATACTGCAATTCCAATGTGTTTCATCGCAAAGAAAATGTATAGAAGAAAGGTTATCTGGATTGAGACATATGCAAATCGTACAACTGGTACACTAGCCGGAAACATTTGTTATAAGCACAATTTATACAATACATTTATAGTACAATGGCCTGAGATGCTTGAAGTATTTCCTAAGGCTAAGTACTGGGGAAGTATATTCTAAAACAATTGATAGATTAACGAAAAGGAGGTTAAGCTTTTGATATTTGTTACATTAGGAACTCAAGACAAGACATTTCCTAGATTACTAGAGGCTGTCGATAAATTAAATACAAAGGAACAAATAGTTGTTCAAGCAGGAAGTACAAAATATGATTTTGATCCTGCTAAGAAAAATATTCAATTTCATGATTATCTTAATGATAATGAATTTGATGATTATATGAAACAGTCTGATATAATCATTTGTCATGCTGGTGTTGGAACAATTATCAAAGGTTTAAAGCTTCATAAAAAATTAATTGTTGCCGCTCGTTTAAAGAAATATGGTGAGCATGTTAATGATCATCAATTACAAATTCTTGATGCGTTTAGCAAAGATGGATATATTATTCCTCTAAATGATTTTGATAATCTTCAAAAATTATTAACAATTGATTTTACACCAAGAGGGTTTGTTCCACATAAAAGAGAATTTAATGCTTTATTAGATTCTGAAATAAATAAACTTACAAAAACTAAAAAGTTTAAGAAATAAGATTAAATAATAAGTAATTAATTAATATTAAAAAATTTCAAAGGAAAAATAATGAGTTATCAAGGTAAATTATTAAAAAATACTGCAATAATTGCTTTAGGAAAGATTTCAACTCAAATATTATCATATATCTTATTACCTCTTTATACTGCAAAGATGGTTACAGAGGAATATGGTTCTTATGATTTTATTTGCACATTAAGCGTTTTCCTATGTCCGATTATTACTTTATTAATAGAAGAGTGCATGTTCAGATTTTTGATCGATGCTGATAGTGAAGGTAAAAGAAAGAGCATAGTTACTCAAACTGTTATCTATACAGCAATTGGTACAGTTGTATTTATTCCAATTAGTTTCTTGGTTATGAATTTAGCAACTGATTGGCAAATAAATATGCAATTGATGTTTACTACATTTGTTGTTTCTAACATTATGATTACACTTACTACAAGCTTAGCTAGAGGATTGAGCAAGATTAAGCTATATTCTGTATCAAGCTTTATTCTTGGTATTGTAACAATCATTGCTCAAATTATTATTTTGTTAATTACACCAACAGCTTTTGGTATGCTTTTAGCTAATACAATTGCAAATATCGTAGTTGCAGTGTTTATAGCTTGGAGATTGAAATTTAGAAAACTACTTGGCAAGTTCAACAAGAAGATGATGAAGGGAATGATTAAATATTCTTTCCCACTTGTTCCAAACAATATCTCATGGTTGATTATCAACATGTCAGATAGATTATTATTAACATCAATGGTAAGTTCAGCAGCCAATGGTATTTATGCTATTGCAGCAAAATTTCCAAACATCATAACTGTTTTTTATAGTTATTTTTCATTAGCTTGGAAAGAACAAGCTGCTAAAATAGTAAAAGATAAAGATTTAAATAAACATTATAACGGAATATACCACGACACTAAAAGAGTTATGTTCTCGATTACATTATTATTAATCGCAGCAATGCCAATAGCATTTAACATTTTAGTTAACGGACAATATTCAGAAGCATTTATGTATATCCCAATGATTATGATTGCTACATATTTCATGGATCTTTCAAGATTCTATGGTGGAATATTTGAAGCGTATAAAAATACTAAGATAATGGGAACGACTACATTTGCAGCAGCTATCATCAATTTAATTATTGATTTAGCATTATTAAAATTTATTGGAATTTGGGCAGCATGCATTTCTACATTAGTAGCAGACTTTGCTATTTATTTATATAGAAAACACAAAATTAAGGAATATGTAAAACTTAGAGAATTGAACATGATTCCTGCTTATATAATACTTGCAATCATTATTGGTGCTTATTACTTAAAATTCATTCCAAACTTCAATATGGTTGTTTATTATATAATTAATGTATTAACATTAATCTTTGCTATAATATATGTTATAGCAATTAATAAAAAGTTGATTAATGAAATACTTAAAAAGATAAAATCTAAGCTTTCAAGAAAAGCTAAAACAGAAAATAAAGAAGAACAAGAGAATAAATAATTAGGAGGTATTATGAAATATTTTGGAACAGATGGAATTAGAAGAATTGCTAATACAGAACTTACACCAGAATTAGTTTATAACGTAGCAAAGGCTGGTGCTTATGTTTTAGCAAAACATAGCGATCACACACCAACAATCTTAATAGGAAGAGATACTAGAATTTCTGGAACTCTTATCGAAGCTGCTATGACAGCTGGATTCTTAAGCTATGGTGCAAATGTTAAATTAGTAGGAGTTGTACCAACTCCAGGTATCGCTTATTTAACAAAGAAGTTAAAGGCAGATGCAAGCGTTGTTATTTCAGCATCTCATAATACTTTTGAATTCAATGGAATCAAATATTTCTCAAATAAGGGGATGAAATTACCAGATGAAATTGAAGAAGAAATTGAAGAAGTTTTAGATTCAGGAAAATTAAATGAATTATCAGCTTTCGGAAACAAAATTGGCGTTTCTGAAATTAGAGAAGATTTATTAGATGAATATTTATATTTCTTTAGAAAGAATTTTGAAGATAATTACGAAGAATTTGATAAATCTAATTTCACTGTTGCAGTTGATACTGCAAATGGTGCAACATCAGTAATTGCTGATAAAGTATTCACAGCTTTAGGAATTAATCATTATATCATTAACTCAACACCTAATGGCGAAAACATCAATGATAATTGTGGTTCTACACATCTTGATGGATTAAAGAAATTCGTTGTTGCTAACAAATGTGATTTAGGTATCGCTTATGATGGCGACGGAGATAGATGTTTAGCTGTTGATGAAAACGGTGAAGAAATCGATGGTGACCAAATCATGGCTATCATCGCTAACTATAAGAAAAATAAGGGAACATTAAAGAATAATACATTAGTTGCTACAGTTATGAGTAACTTAGGTTTAAGAAAATTCTGTGACCAAAATGATATTAATCTAGAAGTAACAAAAGTTGGTGATAGATATGTTTTAGCAAACATGCTTGAGAATGGCTACAATCTTGGTGGAGAGCAATCAGGACATATTATCTTCTTAGATGCTAACCCAACAGGAGATGGTATTTTCACATCACTTTCATTAATTAAAGTTTTATTAGAAACAAAACAAAAAGCATCAGAAGCAAAATCAATTGTTACTATTTATCCACAAGTTTTAATTAACGCTAAGGTTAATAGTGATAAGAAATATGATTTTGATAAAGATCCAGAAATTCAAGAAAGAATTTCTAAACTTGAAGCTGAATTTGAAGGAAATGGAAGAGTATTAATCAGACCTTCAGGAACAGAACCTCTAGTTAGAGTTATGATTGAAGGTGAAGATCAAGAAGTTATTACAAAGAAAGCTCAAGAATTGGCAGATTTCATAGCTGAAAAATTAAAATAATAAGCGGCGGGGTTGCGCCGAAAATCAAAAATAAGGATTTGTTATGAATAAAGAAGAAAAACTTGTTTCAAAGAATCCTACAGCACACCACAATTATGAGATTTTAGAAAAAATCGAATGTGGAATTGTTTTGTCAGGAACTGAAATTAAGTCGATTAGAAATGGTAAAGTTAATATAAAAGACAGTTATGCTTCAGTTGATAAGAATGGCGAAGTTTATATTTATCAAATGCATATAAGTCCTTATGAAAATGGAAACATCTATAATAAGGATCCGCTTCGCCCACGAAAACTATTATTGAATCGCTCTGAAATCAACAAATTGGTTGGCGTAACTTCTCAAAAAGGTTATTCTTTAATTCCAGTTTCGCTATACTTTAAGAATAATAGACTTAAAGTAGAACTTGGTATTGGAAAAGGTAAGAAACTTTTTGATAAGAGAGAGGATATCAAAAAGAAAGAAGCAGATATGAAGATTAAAAGAGCTATGGCTCAAGATTAATAATTAGATAATAAAAAGACTTAGGATAAAACCTAAGTCTTTTATTTATATAAGTTTAACTGTTTATTTTAATCTAATCATAATAGCTATTGCTAGAAGGATAATTACAATTCCTACTGCAATTAGTAATATGTTTAAAATCTCATTAAAACCAAAATCTTTTGAATTGTTATTGATGTTTGAAGTACTTTCTACAACTACATCATTTGATGATGATAGAGTAGTAGTACCGCCACCATTACTTGGTGCTACATATGAATCTATTCCATTGTTGCTAGATGCTGTATTTCCTGTAGTATTTGTTCCAGTTGTAGATGTACCATTAATTGAAGTTGGTTGTGTTGTTGTAAGTGTAGATGTAGCAAGTGATACAGCAAATAAGCCCATAGCAATTGTTAATACTAAACTAATTATTAATACTCTTAATTTCATTAGTGCCTCCTAAAAATCTTTCGTACTATTTAATGATAATATAAAAAGATAAAAATGTCTAGAAAATATAGATTATTTTTATGTTTTATCTACACATTGTTTCGTTGACAATAATTGGCAAATACGATATAATGTTAGAGTGTACAAACTTCTTGAAATTAAAAGAAATGGAGAGTTTTATGAAATTAACAAATGTACAAGAAGAATATCTAAAAACTATATATTTACTTCAACTTGATGAAGGAAAAAGTAAGTTAACAGATATTGCTGAAAAATTAAATAAATCAAAAGCTAGTGTTAACTCAGCTATTAATAATTTAGTAGAACTTGGATTAGTTGATAACGAGAAGTATGGACCTATTACTTTAACAGGCCAAGGAAAATTAGAGGCTAAAAAGATAGTAGCTGCAAATGACATTGTAAGCTTGTTTTTAGTTGATGTACTTGGTATTGATAAAGAAAAAGCATCTGAAGAAGCACAAGGCATTAAAACCATTCTTTCAGATGAGAGTTTAAATAAATTAGCAAGATATACATACAAAGAATTAGGATTAACTCCTAAAGAATGTGGATACAACATTAATAATGAAAAATGTTTTCAATGCGGTGTTTCACTAAAAGCTAAAAAGATTATAGATAAGAAAGATTAATTATGAAAAAAGTTTTGCTTGGAATGAGTGGAGGAGTTGATAGTACAGTTTCAGCACTTCTACTTAAAGAAATGGGATATGAAGTTACAGGCGTAACAATGCATCTATTTGATGGCGGTTGTTGCGATTTATCATCATGCCTTGATGCTAAGATTTTATGCAAGCAAAATGGTATGGAACATGTTACTCTTCAATATATGGATGAGTTTAGAGATACTATTATCAAAGACTTTATAGATGAATACAAAAATTGTTTAACACCAAATCCATGCATCTTATGTAACAAATTATTTAAATTTGGATTAATGTATGATTTTGCTAAAAAGAATGGAATTGATTACTTAGCAACAGGACATTATGCAAAAGTTGAATACAGTGAAAAATATAATAGATATGTTTTAAGAAAATCTAAGAATATTCAAAAAGATCAAACATACTTCTTATATTATATTCCAAAGGATATTTTACAATATGTAGTGTTTCCTTTAGGCGATTATGAAAACAAAGAAGAAGTAAGAGAAATTGCTAGAAAGAATAATCTATCAGTTGCATCTAAACGAGACAGTGAAGATATTTGTTTCATTACTAACGGAAACTATAAAAAATTCTTAGAAGAAAATTCAGACATTAAACCTAAGCCAGGAAACATTGTTTTAAAAGATGGTACTGTAGTAGGAAAACATAACGGATTATACAATTACACAATTGGTCAAAGAAAAGGACTTGGAGTTGCTTATTCTGAACCACTATTTGTAATTGATTTTAATAAAGATAAAAATGAAGTTGTTGTAGGAACAAAAGAACAAATCTACAGCGATGAAATTTTGGTTAAAGATTATAATTTACTTTTAGTTGATGACATTAAAGAAGAAATGAAAGTAAATGTAAAAACAAGATATTCTATTAACGAAAGTTCCGCTTCAATCGTTGAGATTGAAAAGGACGGAGAGAAGTACATCAAGGTTAAATTTGATGAACCAGTAGCTAGAATCACTCCAGGACAATCTGCAGTGTTCTACATTGATGATATTGTTCTTGGCGGCGGAATTATTTGTGAAAGAAATTAGAAAGAGATATTATGGATCAATTTTCTAGAGAAGAGATTTTATTTGGAAAAGAGAAAGTTAATAAGCTTAAGAATTCTAAAGTTTTAGTCTTTGGACTTGGCGGAGTTGG
>CAMKBC010000024.1 GCA_946410665.1 uncultured Clostridia bacterium
CTTCTAATGAAAATGAACCATTATCGAAGTTAGATATGTTAAAGATGTTTAAAGATAGTGCATCTTCGTTAAAAGATGAGACGAATTCTGTCTTAAAGATGATTGTGTCAATCCTTATCGATGCGGTCAGGATGAAGTAAAAATCACCAGCAATTCTTGGTTATGTTAGGAAATTGCCGGGGATTTTCTATATCAATAATTAAGTTGAAAAAGTGTTTAAGGATAGTCTTTACGCTTTCTTTGTAAACTTACACAAACAACTTCCTGACAAGGTGTTTGCTTTTAATAAGAAAAGCGGATCACTCCGCTAAACTCTAAATTTCTTTGATTCCTATTTTTCTTAAATAGTTATAGGTTCCGTTATAAAACCCTGGTAATCTGGTTGCATCTTCTGGAAAACCGTTAGGGCTAATGTTTCCGTTTCCTTTTGGAACACAAATTATCATTCCTTTTCTGGCTCTAGTCAAAAGAACACGGTATGCATTTAACATATACTTCATTAGTTCTTGTTTGGATTCTGTAGTACCAGTTAATTCAACCCATTGTTGTTTATTGACGTTAAACCTATAGAAATGCCACTCACCATTCTCATAACGCATATCAGCATCCCATAATAGGCATGTATAATCTAATTCCAATCCTTGAACCTGGATTTCTGTAACAGCATCTTCGAGATAATTTGAAGATCTCGTATCAGTTTTATCATCTAAAAACCAGTGGATTGTATTCTCGTCGTCATTAGGGAGAACATGAATCGCTAAAGGTTTATATCTTGCGGATTCTTTGGTAACTAATACACCGCTTCTTTCGTTTCCTCTGGTATTGTCTCTAAGCCATCTTCTAGCTTTTTCTATGTCTCTTGTTAATACGATTGGATACTTATCACTGATACTTTTATAAATTTCAGCAGCTTTTTCGATTTTATAATTTAATAGCGAATGGACAAAAGCAGATAATTTCTCCGCTCTAAAAGAACGTAACGAAACAGATAAATGCAATTCATCAGAATAAGTTACTTTATTATTATCTTTTAACAACTCATTTACTTTGCCTTCAGCGTATTCAGCATCAGTTAATTCATTAGAAATATACACATTCCAGTGAGGGAATTTTTCGTTTAATGCTTTTATCCACTCGGCAATGCCAGCTTCACCTGTATTAATTTCTTGACCTCCACCAACCAAGCAAACGATTGTGGCCCAATCTTCCCTTTGGTCTAGAGACCAAATTAAGAAAGCTGCTTCAGAATAAGGAAAATTTGGAACTTTTAATTTGTTGCCATATGTTCCGCCTCTTTTAAGATAATCAGCTAATCGTTTATGAGTCCATGATCTTTGAGCCTCATCAAAAATAGCAACGTGTTCTACTTCACCAAATCCAGCCTCTTCATTCTTAATGGCTTTAGAAGGATCAATCTCAAGAACACCGTTTTCTACTGGATTCTTGATTTTAGCAAGCATATTGTCACGATATCTATGTATTATTTGGATTGATTTGCTTACTTCACGTCTAGCATCTGTGAGCTTCTTTTTCTCGCCTTTTTCTTTAAATTTTCTAACGTTATCCTGAGCTAGAGCTTCAGTTAAAACAGCAACTAACGGGCCATTACCAGATAGATATACAGCTCCTTCGTCTTTAACTGGCTCATCATGTCCTTGATAAGTTTGCTTTATAGCAACATCTAATCCAACAAGAGTCTTGCCAGCACCAGGAACCCCTGTTACAAAGCAAATACTTTTCTTTCTGTTAGCTTTGCTGTCTTCTATAACTTTTAAAATATAAGAAATCGTTTTATCCGTATCTACATCATCTGCTTCATGCCTGGTAATGTCTTCAACAGAGTGATTCTCATATAAAGCTCTTGCTGCTTCAATTATTGTTGGGGTTGGAGCGTAAGGAGAAATAATCCAATTTGGATCAATCGGTTTCTCCTTAGGATATGCTTTTAAAACGTCATCTATAACTTTAGGGAGATCTTTTTCACCGGTCACTAAAGGGTTAATTACATTATCACTATAAACTGACTTTTGAATTATAGTTGTAGCCTTATTGTGATTTGTGGCAATTAGAATAGGAACAATAGTCTTATTCTCACTTAATTTATGAAAGTTATTTAAATCAAGAGCATAATCAAAGACTTGGTCTACATTGGACTCAGTAGGTAATTCTTTTCCAACCTTAAATTCTAAGCAGAAAACAATACCTCTCAAAAGGAGCACAACATCAATTCTTTTACCTAAACGAGGAATATCATATTCAAAAATAATTTGACCGTCTTCTTTGTATTGATCGAGAAGATTCTTCATTATGGCAATTTCACCATTCCAAGCATCAATCGAAGGAGTGGCAACTTCACCATGATACTGATTCATAAGCCTACCTAAAATTGTGTTGTTGTCTTCAGCAAGAAAACAAGCAAAGCTATTGTTATATAGACATCTATTACTTGTATTCATAAATCCCTCTTCATTAATTATAAATGCCTATTTTTTCAGGTTCGATAAAATCAATAAGTAAAGGAGCGTCGTCCCATGCCGCTGGATATCTGTATCTATTTCGCTTGAAGCTTGTGTCAGATATTTTTGTTTTTATATTTGTAATAAAATCATCCATTTTTTCAAATCCAAACAAATCCGAAATCACAAGCAATTCTTCTTTTGACACTATCTTTTTAAATAAATTAGAAACTGATTTCCCATCATTGTCATAAACATATGTTATCGGAAACCACCACCAATGATATAAGTAATTTTTGCCAAAAACCGCAATATTATACAGGATAATATCGGCAGCAACTAAATCGCTGCGATTGAAAATTTCTGTGTTTATTGTTTCCATCCACAATTGAGCTGTGCCAGAGTAGTATTTCTTGTTGTCACGTTTAGATACAATTGCATCCAACGCTTGATTATTTGTATAAAACAAATTAAAAGATGTCGGTTCGTCTCTTTCAACGATGTTGAAATAGGTTTTATTCACCAAATATTTGATTTGATCAAAAATATTATATTTTAAATAAAGAGCAATAACTGTTACGAACATCTCGTGCAAAAGAGTATCCTTCATCTCATTGTTAATTCCATTAGCTATTCTATTGTTTTTTGTTGATTCAAAAAATATAGATAATTCTGATGCCATTCCATCGAACCATAACAACGTCTGAACTAAAGCAACTAATTTATCTCTAAAAAACTGTATTATTTTATAACATTCGATGTAGTTATCTTCTGTGACAACAAACTCTTCAGTTTCTTTTATTAGCGAGTTAGTAATCTGCTGTAAATATAAGTTAATCTTATGTTTCTTTTCTTTTGGATTTGTTATATTTGCAAATGAAGAAAACTCACTTTTAAAACTTGCGGTTGATTTGCTTTCCATTAACCAGTCTGGTGCACTACCAAGGTCTGGTTTAGCTATAACATCTATACCATACAATCTTTTTACTAGACGCTGAAATTCACTATAATATTTATCTTCAGTAGATAAATCAAAATGCAAAAGGCTCTTTAGAAACGTTGGTTTATATATTTCATCATTTTCGCCTCTCATAAAAACAACAGGAATAAACTTTTCTTGATTAACTTTTTCATATATTTCAGGTGAAATTATTTGCGTTTCAGTTCCTACACCGCCTTTACGATTATTTGCCTTTTCTGAATAATTTTTATCAAGTAAAATCAAAACATTTGTTATGTTTGGATTATTAACCATCTGTTCCATAAAAGAATAGGTATCATTTCCTTCTTTCAAAGACCATTTATCCAGTTCAACATCAATCCCGTTGTCAACCAATGATCTCGCTAAATTAATTACTCTTTCTTGATATTCCTGTGAACCCCAAGCATATGATATAAAAATGTGAGGATGTTCTATTTTAGGTTTCATATAATCTATTCTCCAACATCTTCAGGTTTATCTTTAACTAAGGTTCGATAGAGTTCTTTTGCCATAACGTTCATGACTACTTTTTGGAATTCTCCATCGTTAAGAAGTCTATTAAATGCTTCATCATTTTTCATAAAACATTCGACTAAAACTCTTTGGAATTCAGTTGGGAAAATAGACTTAATAAACATATTGACATCATTAGTCTTTGCGTATTCCTTTAATCTGCTCTTAACAACAGAATCATCAAGAAGCATCTTAGTAACGCTTTCAATAGCTAGATTGTCAGCACTACCAACGGATGAACCAAATTGCTCATTTATCTTTTCAATGATTCTTTGAAGCGTATTTAATTTCTTTATTCTTGCACGTGGCTCGGCTCCTTTTGCAGGTTTAAAACCACCAGAATTATCTTCTAATTCAATAGCCCCATGGAAAGTTTCTTTTAAGTGAGCATATTCAAGAGAGATTTTATCGTCTAATTTAATCTTTGAATTTCCTGTTTTTGGAAGCAAATGAACTAAATGAGCTACAAATAGATAATCTTTGAATAAGTCTTTATCAGAAATTCTCACTAATTGAGTAACGAAAGCGTAACATCTTGTGAATTTCATCATTGTGTCTCTAGCGAGATAACGATGCTCTTCATCAAGTTCCATATATCTATCCACTACTGGCTTTAAGATACTTGCAACTTTACCCACGGCTGTTGAATCTTGTTTCTTTTTCGCACTTTGATTCGTCATGATTTCAACAAAAGCATCAACTTCTGCGGATGCAAATAAACTCAAAGCGGAAACTTTTCTTCTTAAATCATAAACACGATTAATATCCATATCTGACTCAAGAGTAGTCTCTGTATAGAATGGTTCGAATGACTTCTTAATTGTTTCAACTGTATTTTCAAAGTCTAAAATGAATGTATCTTGTTTGTCTCTACAAACTCTATTTAAGCGGGATAATGTTTGAACAGCATTGACGCCTTTAAGCTTTTTATCGACATACATAGAATGTAAGTATGGCTCGTCATATCCAGTTTGATATTTATTAGCAACAACTAAAATATTGAAATCATCACTATGGAAAGACGCTCTTAGTTTTCTGTCAGAAACTATGTATTTGCCATCTCTATCTTTGTTCATTTTGACTTCAAAATATTCAGTATCATCTCCATCCAATTTGACAGTTCCAGAGAATGCGACTAAAGCATCTGTACCTTGGCATTCAGCTCTGTGATTTTTAATGTATTCTTTAATAGCAAAATAGAATCTAACTGCATTTTCTCTTGAATCACAGATAACCATTGCCTTACCATGACCACCGATTTTTAAACGGCCATTATGCAAAAAATTATCCATAATCATTTCAACTTTTTGAGTAATGGTTAAATCATTTTCTTTGTAGAATTTGAATAATGCACGTTTAGCACTTTGCTCAATTAATTCTGGGTTTTCTTCTGTCTTTTTAGCAATCTCAAAAGCTTGTTTAATGGTCATATAATCTTTCAAAACATCAAGAATATATCCTTCTTCGATTGCTTGCTTCATGCTATATGTATGGAATGGATGTCTAGATCCATCATCCCATTTGGTTCCAAACGTTTGTAATGTTTTTCCAATCGGAGTGGCTGTAAAAGCAAAGAATGATTGATTATCGTGATGACCTTGAGCAAGAATTTCTTGAACTAAATCATCATTTTCATCAAGATCGTTTGGATCATCTACGCCCATTTCCTCAGCATACTTTCTCATCTCTGCATCTAAATCAGTTAACGACTTTCTTAGTGTTCTAGCGGATTCGCCGCTTTGACCTTGATGGGCTTCATCGATGATTATCGCGAAGTTTCTACCTTTTATGTCATCAAAATCTTTATATGCATGTAAGAATTTTTGTACAGTGCAAATAATAATTTTCTTTCTATCGTTAATAGCTTCGATTAATCCTCTGCTGCCTTTCTTTTGGGTGATACATTCAATTAAACCGGCTTTATGTTCAAAGCTATTAATTGTGTCTTGAAGTTGACTATCTAAAACAATTCTATTCGTAACAACAATAACAGTGTCAAAGATATTTTCTTCATCTTCTGTAAAAGCAGAAGCTAATCTATAAGCAACCCAAGCTATAGAATTAGATTTACCAGAACCAGCAGAATGTTCAATCAAGTAATTCTTTCCGGCACCGTTTTCCTTAACGTCTTCTAAAATCTTATGAACAACATCATATTGATGGAATCGTGGGAAAATGATCTTTTTAACAATAGTTTTTTTAATTTGGCCATTAACTTTTTCTTCCTTCTTTTCCTCTACTACTGTGATAAATCTACGAATTAAATCCATGACAGAATCTTTTTGGAAAACTCTTTGCCATAAATAAGCAGTTGGATATCCATGTGGATTTGATGGGTTGCCTTTACCACCCGCTTTTCCTGCGCCTTCACTACCTTGATTAAATGGTCTAAATACAGTTTTTTCGCCACATAATTCAGTTGTCATCCAAGCTTCATATAAATCGACAGCAAAATACGCAAAGAATCTTTGTTCAAATTTAAATATAGGTTCTTTATAATCTCTGTCTTCTTTCCATTGCTCGATGGCACATTCGTAGTCCTGCCCTTTAAATTGATCCTTCAATTCAAATGCAAAAACAGGGATACCATTGATAGAAATTACCATATCAATTTCATTATTATTTTGTAATGAATAAGGGAATTGTCTGGTAATACCAATAATGTTTTTTGAATATAAATCATTAAGGAGAGCGTTCATTGTTGAATCTGGTTTGAAATAGCAAACATTTAATTTAATTCCCATATCTTCAAAACCATTTTTAAGAACGTCTAAAAGTCCTCTGGAGATAACTGAATCATTAAATCTTCTGATTAATTTCTTTTCAGCTTGATCGCCATAGTAACGTTGATATCTGGTCCATTCTCTAGCTTGAGTGTTTTTAATAAATTCCACTAAAACATTAGGGAACAACATAGCTTCTTTATCATATTCAGCTCTATCTACTTTGCGATAACCGTTATTCAATAAATCAGCTTCAATATCTGATTCAAATTGAGTTTCCGATACATTCATGCTCATGTATTCAAATCTATCATTACTCATATTTCGGTTCCTCCTTAATGAGTTTATTCATTTCAACTTCTTGAATTTCTTTTATCTCATTTACTGTATGTAGAAATTTGCCTGAGCTTGATAATGCTCTTGGCCCAAGTGCTAACACTTTCAAATGGTAATAATGTTTATTCTTGAGAAGATCTTCAAGCTCCAAAAAGATATGTAGCGGATTGTCTGTAAATCTAAAATTCAATATACATTTTCCACCAGGAAGCACCATTGTATTTCCTTGGGCTTCAACCCATTTGCTGTCATGGTGAATTCTTTTAATCTCAAATGGCGACAAATTTGAATTTTCAAGTTCTACATTAACTTCGAATTTATCTTGATTTTCAAAAGAAACATCAAATAAGCATATTTTTTGAACAACTATATCTAAAGTTGGTTCTCGTCTTAACATATTGTAAGAAAAAATCGGTCTTACTTTCTTAATCTCATCCTCTTTTCTATCATTATCAGACTTTCTAATAGTCCAACCAACACCAACCAGACCAATAAAGCCACCATAAACAGCGGCAATAACTGCAATTACAATCGTCCTTATTTCTTCATTAGGAACTATATAGATTAAATATATTGTTAAACCAGTTCCAACTAAGAAATCTTGAACCATTCCAATTCTATCAAACGTTTTCTTTTCTTTAGGAGATGTAAATGCTCTGGCAAGATTAACAAAGATAATAACAAGAATTAATCCTCCAAAAACATATTTGCAGATTAAATTATTAATGAAACAAGCCATGTAGAATAAATCCCAAAGCCAATAAAAGAATGTGTAGTAAAAACCTCTTGCTCCAGCTCTAGCATATTGTTCTTTAGTTGGTTTTGGATCCATTTTTGTGGCTCCCCAACCTATAAACATAAATATGCCGAATGGAATTAAAACAGCAATAAGGCCAAATGAAACCCAAAATCCAATCATGCCACAACCTCTTTCTTGCCAGTAACGTATTCAAACGTTAGTGTTTTTTTATAATTCACGAGACTATCAATCTTTTTTTTCTTTAAATCAATAAGACTGTTGATTTCATGACATTTTAAATCTAAATATTCGCTAATAGCCTTTTGTTCTTCAATTGGAGGCACTGGAGTTTCGATTCTTCCAATTTCGTCTTCTGTGAATGAGTGCCTTAAATTTTTAGCCAAGTGCAATAATTCTTTTTTTGTATCTACCATTAAATAGTAGTAGTAATAATAGGCAGAATTATTGTTGTTTTCCATTTCAAATTGCGAATATGCAGGGCTTGTAATACCAAAATCTTTGATTAAGCCAATGCATCTTGGAGTAACATCATAATCAAACAAACACATAAGCAAATTACCAGGATAGACATATTGATAGCCGTCAAAAGTTGATGGCATTTTTCCTCCTGCAGTTAAATCTCTCACTAACACTCCATTCATGGACAAAGAAATGATATTTTCGTTTTTATATTCGTTACAGATTTCTTTTTTCTTTTTCATAACATATTTGTTTGGCATTATTCTCCAATGAGAAGGTATAGTTGGAGCCCATTCTATATTTGTATTTTTGAAAGTTATATTCTTTGACAAACCGTGGGTTACGGCTTCCTTGATGATAGTATCTTTGTACTCTTTTAATTTATCAATTGATTCGTATTCTAGTTTTATTAATCTATTGATATCGGTAGTTTTTTTAATGAGAAATTCAGCAATTCTTTTTTGTTCGTCGACTGGCGGCAAGGGATAAACAAAATTGTTGAGTTTATTTCTTGAAACCCCACCAATCATACCGGTCATATTTAAATTGAATTCGTTTACATAATGGGGAGAGTCTAAAACAAAAAACAAATACGAAGAATTGATACCAAAGGGGTGGAAGCAACATAATTTGTTAACAAAGCAAAATGAATCGTTTAAGATCGCTTTTTTCTTCCCTGCGCTTCCTCCTTCAATGCACATTAGGATGTCTCCTTTATGTGCCCTGACAAAATCGCTATTACTATGTTTGATATATAAAACATCAGAAAGATCTAATTCGCTTGTTTCACTGACTATGTTTTTTGACGATAAATAAATATCTGAGTCCAATGGATCTACAAAATCATTTTTATCTTCGTCTTTAATGCTGTTCCCAACATATGTATGGACAACATATTTGCTTTTTGTAATATCCCATCTTTCAGGGATCATTCCAATCCAAATCACTCCACTATTTTTCATACTACTCACCCAAGATTATTTTCATCAAATTGCTTTCTTCTTTAGATAATTCTTTAAAATCATTAAATATGTCTTCGCTTTTTCTTGGTTCTATATATTTATAAAACAATTTTGCAAAAGGAATTTCGTAACCAATTTTGTTATGTTTATCGTCGTACACGGTTCCGTCTAAATAAACAACATTGCCATCTTTATCATGGTAATAGAAAGCGTGCTTATTAAACGGCAAAACATTCTTTTTAAAATAATCTTCAATATTATCAATAAGAGGTATAATTTCACTATCGGTTTTACCTTTTTCGGGAACCTTTTTTCCTTTTTTGATAATTTCTTTACCGTTTGCATCCACCTCTGCTGTTTCTACAGCTAATTTGATATAGCCAAAATAATTGTTATCAAACACTTTAGATTCAACAGTTATAATGGTTCCATCTTCATTTAGCACAGAATATTCTTTATCTTTTTCAAATTCGTTATATGCACACATTATTAAATCGATGCATTTATCGGATAAATCAACTCTCTTAGAGCCAATGTTTTTTCTTCTTTTTCTAAAACATTTTGAAGCATCAATCAACTGCACTTTGCCTAATCTGTTTTCTGGTTTGTTTTTTGTGACAACCCAAATATAAGTCGAAATACCAGTGTTATAGAAGAGGTCGTTCGGTAATTGAATAATAGCATCAAGATAATCGCTTTCAATAATATATCTTCTAATATTAGAAGGACCACTACCTGCATCACCGTTAAATAAGGATGACCCGTTTTGAATAATAGCCATTCTTCCGGTATCTTTTAATTTCTTAACACCGTTAAGCATGAAAAGCATTTGGCCATCACCAATAGCTGGTAATCCAGGTCCAAATCTACCTTCATAACCAGACTTAGCTTCTTTTTCAACCGCTTCTCTTTCTTTCTTCCAGTCAATGCCGAAAGGAGGGTTGGAAATAATATAGTCAAATGTATACCCTTCAAATTGGTCGTTGCTTAAAGTATCACCAAATTTCATGTTTTCAGCATCTTTACCTTTGATTAACATGTCTGCTTTAGCAATAGCGAATGTTTCTGGATTGAACTCTTGTCCAAAACATTTGAGTTCAATGCTCTTATTTTTAACATTTAAATCAATGAGTTTTTCATCTAAACAAGCAAGCATTTGTGATGTGCCCATTGTCATATCGTAAGCTGTTTTATTGCAGCCATTAATAATAATATTGTCCTTGTCTGGAGCAACCAAAAGCTCTGTCATTAAATAAATGATGTCTCTAGCTGTGAAGTGAGCTCCTGCTTGTTCATCATAAGATTCAGAGAATTTTCTAACCAATTCTTCAAAGATATATCCCATGTCAACAGAAGTAACTTTTTCTGGTGACATGTCAGCTTTTTTAGAATTGAATTCTTGAATAATGGTAAATAATAAGTCGTTTTGAGACATTTTGGAAATTTCTTTATCAAATTCAAAATAAGCAATAATATCTTTCACATTATCAGAGAAACCTTGCAAATAATCGGTAAAGTTGGCCGAAATATCATCAGGTTGATCTAAGAGTTTTTCAAAATCAAATTTACTAGTGTTATAAAAATCTCTTCCGGCGGTTTTCTTTAAAACGCCATCACGAGCCATACCAGTAAGGCCTTTTTCATCCAATTCTTTTACTTTGGCTAAAACTGCAGCTTTTGTATTTTTGAGACTATCATCAAATCTCTTGATAACTGTCATTGGCAAAATTACGCGACCATATTCATGAGGCTTATATTCACCATAAAGATGGGTAGCAATTTCCCAGATGAGATTTGCTTTTTCTTGAACGTTTACATTTGTTTGTTTTTGAATCCTGTTTGTTTCCATATTGGTTATCTCCATATCCTTATTTAATATTTTTATTTATATAATTAGTGATTTCTTTTTCCATGAGGTCTAGTTCTCTTTTTGTGGCCTCAAACTTCGAATTCATTATTTGGTAATGAGAAGCGATATCTTCTTGCTGTTTCAGTGAGGGTAAATCAACCCTTAATCTCAGTAGATTTTCAAATGATATCGTCACGATAGTTGTTCCTTTTTGAATGGCTGATAACGCTCGTCTTCCTTTTTCTGAATCTAGATAAAGCTTTAAATAAGTTCCATCTAATTTATTTTTATTAGGCCTTATAATAATCATCCCGCCAGTAACAACTATTCTCTTTGTTGGCTCTACGTTAATAACAGCTACTTTTACTCTTGTAGATTTAGTTGTGACTATTACATCTCCTTTTTGGAGAACGAATTTATCGTATTTTTTACCACCACCGATGCATACAAGTTTTCCATAATTTATAATTCCGTTTTCTTGAATATCGCTAGAGGTAAGAATCTGATAATTACTTTCGCCTTCAAATATTTCATCCTTAAAATTCGATAACGTCATGTTGCTTCCTCGAATAACTTCAGCAACATCACTTAGAACAGGTAATGAACTATCACTTTCTTTTTCCATAATGGAGTTGAGTGAGAGATTGTAATAAACATTTTCAACGTTTCCTAAACTATATTTTTTAACTTCTTGAAGATTGTAAGCGGTAAATAAATCTGTAGGTGCTTCTTCGGAATTAAGTCCTTTAGTTGGTAAATCTTTTAGCAATTCTTCACCATCAACATATTTAAATAACTTGTTACCTTTAGAAAAAATAACTAATGATAATTTGATATTGCTATCACTGAATGCATTTGTAGGAAGTGAAATAATGCCTTCAATCAAACCTTTTTCTAACAAATATTGTCTAATCTTAGTATCTGAAGCTTTGAACAATGTTCCGTCTGGCAATAAGGCAACTAATTTTCCGTTTTCCTTTAAGCCTTCTAACGCCTTAAGCACAAATAACCATTCAGAAGAAGTTCTGCTATTAATTAATTCTTTCTTTTCGATATCTACAATAGACAAATCGGCTTTTAAACCGATTGGAGGAAAAACATATCCTTTATCAAATAAATAAAATATATCGATATTGGTCTTAAGAAAATCTACGTTTCTAATTTCGTATTTAGCTCCGCACATCTCTAAAACCATCTTTGATAGATTGGCATCTTCACTATTAATTTCAACTCCCCTTAATTCATGTCTCATTAGTGGTTCATCATAGGACGCAGCAATAAGACTTAGAAAGGAGGCGACTCCAGACCCAAAGTCGACAACAATATCAGATTTTTGGATGTCTAGTAAGTGAGCAACCAGATTTGACAAAAACACATTTGAAATATTGAGTCTGGAGTCAACAAAACGAAAAACCGAAAGAACAACGGCATTAATTTCATAGGAATCACGATTGAACTTTTTTGTTCTATTTTTTATTAAATTGTATAAGGTTTTAGAAACATCGTCTTTGTTGACGTTATTCAAAGCAAGTTTATATAAATTTGGATTCTTCTTTCCAACATAATCGCAATAGCAAATATAAAGCCCACTTATAGCTGCCATTTTTGAATTAGGCATAAGCATATAAGGACCAAGATCGTTGCAAAGTGTAGATTTTAGTTTTAATAATCGCATAATTAATCTTGTACCAAGTTTTATAAAACCTGCATCATCCTTTATTTCTACACTAAAATCATATAACACACAAATATTCTCCGTCAACAATATTTTTTCGAGTTTTATAAAACCTGCTATTTTGGAAAATATGATTTTTAGCAATACAAATAATATTTGTTTTTGTGGAACTATCAAAAAAATATAAAAA
>CAMKBC010000025.1 GCA_946410665.1 uncultured Clostridia bacterium
CTGATATATTATCAACTGTATTTCCATTAATCATTTCATTTATAAATGTGTTAGCCACATTTGTTCTAAATTGAATTAATGATCTTGTTAATTCTTGTTGAGTCAATTCATCATTTGCTTCAATTAAATTCTTAAGTGCATCATAGTATAACCCCAGTAGCCATGGCCATGTAATTCCTTGATGATATGATTCATCTCTTTCTATTGGTCCACCTTTATAAACTGATACGTATCCTTCTTCGCCTTCCGCTAAAGTTTTTAATCCAAACTTATTTAATAATTTATTTGTTACTGTTATAAATACATTTTTAGCTTCATCTTGGTCTAAATCAAGAATTGGATATTTTAGTGATAATGCGAATAATTGATTTGGTCTTATCTTGTCATCTGCTCTTTCGCCTTGTTCATCAACTATAACAACATCATATAAACATTGTTTATTTGCATTGTAAAATTTTTGAACAAAACTTTCTTTGCACTTCTTTGCTAGATAACCATATTCTAGTTTAGAGATCGAAATTGGTTTCTTCCAATCTTTTGCTACAATGTCTTCCATGATTTTTAAAGCATTGTACCAAAGTGCATTTATTTCTACTGCTTTACCGTTTCTAGGAGTGATAACTCTTCCATCAACTTTTGCATCCATCCAAGTATTTTGTATATATGGCGTTCCAGAAACAAGTAAATAATCATTCTTATCTAAATAAATATTATTACCCGAGAAATCAGTTCCTTCTGCGTAATGATCAATTATGTCTTTCATATATTTATAAAGTTCATTAATTACAAACTTATAATCGCCTGTGTAATCTAAATACTTTTGGACTGCATTTATAAATAAAAGTGATGCATCTACGCTGTTATATAATGGATTATCTGTATATTCATCAAATCCATTTGGAACAATTCCTTCTTGTATTGTATTGGCAAAATTTAACAAAACTTCTTTTGCTATATCATATCGTTTTGATATTAATAATAAACCTTCAAAAGCAATAAAAGCATCTCTTCCCCAATCTAAAAACCAAGGATAACCTGCAATTATTGAATGTAATTGATTTGATTCTCTCTTAACAATAAAGTTATCACTAGCTACAATATATTTTCTAACAAGTTCTTTGTACACCTCATCATGCTCATCATAAACACTATTTTCCGAACCTTCTAGATACAAAGCATTAACTTGTTCATGTACATTCTTTTCTTTTAATAATTTTGATTCTTTAATTAAATCTTTTACTCTATTTACTTCTTCAGAAATAACTTTGATTCCATCAATTTTGTGAATTTGTTCGAAGTCTGTTCCAAACTTTCCACTTTCTAATCCAGCAACAAATGTGATTGTTACATCAGCATTTTGTTTAACATTTACTTCGAATGTTCCCGGAATCATGTGGTTTTCAACGGCTGTAAAGCCTCTGTCTTCTTCAACTTTATAATGCATATGATAAAACATATCATTATCATGTTTTATAAATTTACTATTTGAAACATATAAATTTAATCTATAACCATTATTATATATAACTTGTGTTCTATCTTCTCTGACGTCTTGTCCATAATCAAATTCTAAAGATTGATTATCTGAGTGAAAGTCTCTAAAATTAACTAATGGTGTTAATTGTAATTTAGTAGTTGCTTTTTTATTTGCGATTTTATAAACAACTACAACAGCATTTTTACCATGTATCATAGAAATAGTTTTTTGAATTCTAACACCATCAACTGCATAGCTGTAGATTGGAACTATTTCTTTTTGGAAGTCTTTTTGATATTTGTATCCATTTGATAAAGTGCCATTTGAATCATTAGTAAATAGCTGGTATTTTTTGCCATTTATTTCAATGCTCTCGTCAACTTTTGACAAGAGCATTGTTCTCAAATGTGGTGGTTGTAAAGCAGCAATTAATAATCCATGATATCTTCTAGTGTTCATTCCGCCTTTATCTGTAGATGCTGCAAATCCGCCTATTCCATTAGTAATAAGCCATTCCCTCATAATTTCTCCTCTAATTACTTAGATTAGAAAATCTTAATCTTATGAATCATCTGTTAATTTCTTTAGATTTTCTTCTAAATTAGCTTCTGTTTCTTTTTCTACTTTTTGTTTGCTTAATTTTGCGTCTGCTTTCTTTTGGCTTTCTTCGATTGAGCCAATTCTTTCTTTATATTTTTCTTTAAATTTGCTGTCTGTTTCTTTTCTTTCGAAAGTTTTCTTTCCTGATTTTTGGAATTTCTTTTCTTTCTTCTCTCTTCTCTTTTTCTCACGTTTTGTTTCTTGTAATCTATTGTTTAATAACATGTATTGAGAATCATTTTCCATATCGTTAAATTCAAGTTCATCACAAACTAATTGGATAATTGTTGATGCAATAACATCTGGATCATGTCTGATATTATCATCTTCAATCATTGATAAGTTTCTTTGAATTAATTTAACACCCATTTCTTTAACCTTGCTTGTATCAGGCAAAACAATGTCTGAACCTTTAAGATTATACATTTGAATATATTCAGGAATAATCTCGCCTGTATCATAAATACAGTAATCAAGTAATTCGTATCCTAAGTAATCTTGGATAGCCTTGATATGATCTGATAATGTATATTCATCTGTTTGACCAAGTTCAGTCATAATGTTACTTACATAAACTTTAATAGCATTTGATTCTTTAATAGCTCTTGTAATTCCTTTTACTAATAGGTTTGGAATAACGTTTGTATAAAGTGATCCAGGTCCAATAATAATAGCGTCTGCCTCTTGAATTGCTTCTATAACACCAGGTGCAGGTTGGCAATTTGTTGGACTTAAATAAATTCTTGTAATTTTATGTTTTGTTTTATCAACTATCTCTGGAATCTTTTGTCTGTTTTCAATAACTGTTCCATCATCTAATTCAGCACAAATCTTGATTGGCTCTAATGTAACAGGTAAAACTTTACCAGTAATGCTTAATACATTACTTGATGATTTTACTGACTCTGTAAAGTTGTTGTACATCTTATCCATTGCTAAGAAATAAATATCTCCGAAAGATAAGTTCTTTAATTTTCCATCATCAAATTTAGTGTTTAAAAGTTCATCCATAGTTGTTTCATCATAAGCAAGTGCTGCTAATGATTGTTTAATATCATCCATAGGTAAAACTTTTAATGCTTCTCTTGAGTCTGTTGGTGTTTCACCATAATCAGAAACAGTAACAATGGCTGTAATGTTGTCTGTATAATGTTTTAATCCTCTTAAAACTGTGTTTAATCCAGAACCACCACCGATAACAACAATCTTTGGTCCTTGATTGAATACTTTTTTGTTAAAGATTAATGAATTAACATTATCTGAATCTTTTCTTGTATCACTCTCTTCAACAAGAATTTCTAATACTCTACTGTTCATTTTTACAATTGAAATTATTATTAAAAGAATTCCAGCAATAAATGCTGCTGCAATAAATCCAATTTTACTAGTATCTAATGTTTTGTTTACAATTAATAATTCAGATACACCATAGCAAAGTGCTACGATACCAACTAGAATTACTAATAACCAACGCTTCATTTTTGCTTGATTCTTAAACCATCTAAAAAAATTCTTCATTATCCTAAAATCCTCACTTCCGGCTCTATTGCCTTACCATATTTTTCCATAATTGTTTTTTGCACATATTTAATTAAGTCTAATATGTCCTTTGCTGTTGCATTGCCTGTATTAACAATAAAACCAGCATGTTTTTCTGAAACTTGTGCTCCGCCAATTGTATAGCCTTTAAGTCCTGCTTCATCAATTAGCATTGCGGTTATGAAACCATCTCCTCGCTTAAATGTACTGCCTGCATTTGGTTTATCATAAGGCTGTGTTTCTAATCTTTTTTGTAGATATGCATCCATTGTTCTCTTTATTTCTTCTTTATTTCCCTTATTAAAAACCATGGTTGCAGAAAGAATAACTGTATTCATATTCTCGAATTTACTATGTCTATAGCCAAAATCGCAGTCATCTCCATCGCTTTTATATATAGCTAAATCGTCTAAATCTAAAAATGTTACTTCCGAAACAATATTCTCCATTTCGCCGCCGAATGCCCCTGCATTCATGTAAATAGCTCCTCCTATTGTTCCTGGAATACTTGCAGCAAATTCAAATCCAGTTAGCGAATCTTTTAATAGTTCATTAGCTAATGCTGCATTTGGAAGGCCAGCATCTGCAGTTATTGCAAATGTATCATTGTCTAATGTAGCTTTAGCAATACCTTTTGCTACATATTTGATAACTATTCCTTTTATTCCATTGTCTTTAACTAATATATTTGTTCCATTACCTATAACTGTGATAGGTAACTTTAATTCCTTATTTACGTCCAAAATTGCTTTTAATTTTTCAACCGAGTCTACCTCTAAGTATAATTCAGCAGGTCCTCCAACCCTAAAACTTGAATGTTTGCTCATTGGTTCATCAGTCTTTAAATTATCTTCGCCTACAATTTTAGAAAAGCGTACTAAATCAGCTTTATTAAGCATATTTTTATACTTCCTCCATTGTAAATCTTACGCTTGTAATTATACCAATACAGACTCTTTTTTACAACAAAATGACCTAAATAAAATATTACATTTCACAAAAAATAAGGCCCTGAAAGGCCTTATTTATGTAAATTTCATATACTTTTATTAACTATGGTAGTAAGCAAATAATTGCTCCGCCAACCCATGCCCACCATGGAATTCTATCTAATTTTAGGTCATCTGGCATCCATTCCATAAATCTCTTGCTCTTATCCTCTGCATCTTCTGCGTCTATTAGATAAACTTCTGCTCTATTTATATTGTCATAATTGTATTGTGTTGAAAATCCAGAGTAATCTCCTGCAGGTATATCACCTAAATCCATGTATTTTGTTCCTATTTTATTGTTAAACTTACTATAAAAATCAACTTTAAGTGCTTTACTCTTTAAATCTGCACCAGTGTTATTCTTAACACTTCCTTTAACTCTACCATTACTAAATGTCGTAGCAAACTCATCAAAAGAAATTTCAACACCTTCAATGTTGCTTACAATCTTTATATTGTCTCTTTTATCTTCATATTTTGAAGCAATTAGTTTTGCACAAACAAAATTTGAAGCAAAATATAAAATGATAAAGAATATTATAAATCTTCTTATTTTTTTGAAACTATCCATATTTTATACCCTATTTCTATTGTTCAATATTTTCTAGCTTTAGTATAAATTACATTTTTCTGAAAACGCCACCAACAATACCTAAAATCTTGCAATCTGGTACGATGATTGGATCCATTGTACTGTTTTCAGGTTGTAATCTAATATGATCTTTTTCTTTGTAGAAAGTCTTAACTGTAGCTTCATCACCAATTAATGCAACAACGATTTGTCCATTATTAGCTGTATTTTGTCTCTTAACTAAGATATAGTCTCCATCTAAAATACCAGCTTCAATCATACTTTCACCTCTAACTGTTAGCATGAAGCTTTCAGCATTTCCAACGAAATCTAGTGGGATTGGGAATGAATCAGTAATGTTTTCTACTGCTAAAATAGGTTGTCCAGCTGTAATTCTTCCTACAACAGGAACATTTACCATCTCTCTGCTGCTAAAGAATTGTTTTGTCTCTTCAACACCATTGTTTCCTGTAACAACTTCTTCGCCCTTGTGATTTTTAATTAATCTTAAAGTTCTACCCTTTTGGTTTTCCTTTTTTAAGTATCCTCTCTCTTCAAGTGAATTTAAGTATCCTTGAACAGTGGCAGTTGATTTTAATTTAACTGCTTTACAAATCTCTCTAACTGAAGGTGGATAACCTTTTAAGTCTATTTCTTTTTGAATAAATTTAAGTATAGTTCTTTCTCTTTTATTTAAACCATTCTCGTCTCTTGCAGATTTATTCATAATTTCCTCCAACTTTCATTAAAAATCAATTAAAGTTTAACATATAAATATTTGTTTGTCAAACAAAAGTTCGTGAAATTTTTGTTTCTTTTTGATTACTCTTCTTCGCTATTATTTTTGCTAGATTTTATTCTACCTTTTACTTCTTTTTTATCATATAAATACTCTTCATCTTCAACTAATCCAGCAATATCTCTATCTTCAAATGTATAATCAAGTTTTTTGCCATATGCTCTTTCATATGCAGCTACTTTCATTTGGTAATCTTTATCTCTTAATTCCATTTTTGCTTCTCTGAAACTCTTACTCTCATCTGGGTAAATTGCAGGCATAATATGTAGAATGAATTTTAATTTATTGAATCCATTCTCATCATACTTTCCTTCAATTTCTCTCATTTCAGTAAACATAGGAATGATAGGAACATTAAACTTTGTGGCAATATGATAAGCTCCTATTTTACAAGGACGTGGTTTTCTATAATTAAACCACATTTGTTCTTCTGGATATATTAAAATCATATCCTTATTATTTAATAATCTTTTAATTGAAGGCATAAAGTTATTTTCAAGATATGCTTGACTCTTGCTCATTGGAATTGTTCCACAGTTATTTAGAATAAAACCAAATTGTCCTTCCATTAATGTATTTTCTTCTTCGATAACAATATCCAAGTGATTAAACTTTCCAATTTTTTCCAACGCATACATAATTACGGTTGTATCCATTGGATTAAAATGATTTCCTGTAATAATCGCTCCAGAAGACTTAACCGCTTCAAGATTCTTTAATCCTATAATCTTAGTTGTTCCGAAATTGAATAGCTTAGTATAATTTTTAGCAATCTTTCTTGCTTCCCATCTTTTAATTCTCTTAGGAAGTGTTCTACGAATGCTATCAAAATTCATAATAATTTTTTCTCTTTGTTCTTCAGTCATAACAGGATCGTTTAATTCAACTTTACTGTTTAATTTGTTGTTAGCTATATTCTTTTTAATGTTTTCGATTACTTTTAATCTCTCTTCATTCTTTTCGATTTTTTCTAATGACTCTTCTATTTCGTCATTTCCCTTATTTGAATTCATTACTCTAATCCTCATTTATTTTTCTATCAAAACTATTAAACTTCACCAAATTTTGCAACAGCATCGTCATAAATTGTTTTGAAATTAATTTTATTTGTCATGATAGCTGAACAATATGTATTCATTCCTTCAGCACCCTTAAAGTCCGCTTCTTTCTTTTCTTGTGGATAACTCTTTAATGCATCTTGTAAAACATCGTAGTATGATGTTTGTTTTGCATATTTCCAGAAAGCTTCTTGATAAGCAACATCATCATAATGCCATGGTTTTCTAAACATATTGTAGTGGATTAAATGTAATTCATTAATATCTGGGTAACCACCACAAAAATCAGGCATTTTATCCCAAGACTCTGGGATCATCAATGTTCTTCCTTGGCATAAAACATTTAAATAATCTTGATCTGGAGCAACTGTATCGATGTTATATTTATCAATTAAATATAAGAATCTTTCTTCAATTTGTGCTTTTCTCATCTCTTTTAAATTCATAACTAAAACGCCAGAATTGAAGTATTGTTCTAATGGAACACATACAAAGTTTTTAACATATTCTCTTAGTATTTCTGGACCATATTCTACGACGCCATCTCTAACAACGCCTAATAAATGATCTCCTAATTCCATGTTATACAATTTAGCAATGTCATCTACTAATACGATATCTGAATCTATATAAAGAGCTTTATCGTATTGTGGAAATTCATTTTGAATGAATAATCTGTAATAAATTGTATTTGAATAATAATCTCTTAATCTTACAGATAATGTATCTGCCTTATCTTCAACATTCTTTTGAATATCATAAAAGTCAATTGTAAAATTGTCTTTAGCAAATTCTGTTTTTATATTTTCTATATTTTTTTCTGACATTGATGTGTATAAAACATAGATGTGATAATTATTATTCTCACTTGCATTTTCTTGAATAGATTTAATTGCTACTCCTAAGCATGGAATATATCCATCATCAATTGAAAAGAATATTGGTATTTCTTTGTTCATTTTTATTTCTCCTCTTTACCTTAAAAATTTATAATTCCTTTATCTTGAGCTTCAAATTTTATTGCTCTGTATTCTTCTAAAACATCATCTAAGTCATAGATTTTGTATATATCATGAAGTTTTTCAATATGCCATGGTTTAATATTGCATGGGAAGAATGGATGTAATTGCATACTGAAATGTCTTAATACTGTATCTTTTCTTCTTCGCTTTTGCTCATTATACTTATCTGGCACTCTTAGAATCTTACAACATTTATAAATTGCTGTTTGATCAGGTAATAGCATTTTTTTAGTTTTGCATATTTCTCTTGCCTTAATAAAGCTTCCTGTTTCTCTGATCTTCTTGATGTTCATTATTAAAACTCCAGAATTGATATACTTAGGATTAATTGCATTTCTTCCTAAATAATCAAGTGATGCTGTAAGTTCATAATCTCCGATATCCATATTATAAAATTCTTTTATATCTTGATAAGCAACTATATCTGTATCTATATACAATGCTTTATCAGGCATTTCAGGGATTAAATCAACAAGCAATCTTAAGAAAATATATGGTGTATAATGTGTTGTTAAATTCTTTCCTTTTTCGAATTGTTCTCTAAATAATTCATCGCAATTGATTACTTTAACTTTAGAATCTTTGTTATACTTTTTCAATGCATTTTCAATTACAGCTGCTTGTTCATCATTTATAGCAACAAATCTAGCATCTTGCTCTGTTCTATCCATTGTTAAAAGGATTACATTTAATGATTCATCTGTATGTCTAGCAATTGATAAAGTAGATATTAAAAATCCATCAAACATTCTATCGTTTCCACATAAAAATATATTAATCATTTTCCTTATCTTTCTTTATATATTTAATAACCTCAACGTTATTATTTTTGCTTCTTTCAACTTGGGTCTCATATATTTCATTACGTAGTTTTTCTTGGGCTTGTTTCTTTGGTAAAGTCTTATCTGCATAGAATGGTCCATCTACATAACAAACAATTTTTACTTTTCCATTTTTTCTTTTTTGATAAGTATTAGTTATACAAAAAGCAGGAACATCTAATTCATTTGGATATTTAAACGAAACAGATGGATAGTTTCTTATCTTTGTGTAATATGGCCATACATGTGCTTCTGGATAAACCATAATAACTGCTTTTTGTTTCACTCTTCTTTTAATTGCAGCCAAGAAATTTCTCGAGCTTTCCAAATCACCCGGAACAGGCAATCCGCCAAGCATCTTGTTCATTGTTTTCATTCCTTTTATTGAAACATTGTCTGGATGAGCAATTACATATACTCTTCTAAACATTGTTACATGTGATGGAATAAATGTATCCAAAACTTCTTGAGTATGATTTCCATATAAGAAATATCCTGTACCTTTTGCTTGTTTTAAGACTTCCTTGTTAACAATTGTTAAATGATATTTTAACCTATCAATTAAATATGCTGGTAAGTAAAATATTCCTCTATAAAGAATTGCTGCGCCAATTCTCCAAAAAATATTGTGTTCATATTTGTAATTCTTATCGATTTTTATTGGAACAATTTTTGAATCAGCAAAATCATTTTTTAGTTCGTCTGAATAATAAATTATTTTTTGTTCTTTCATCTAATCTTCCCAAATCATTTCATATTGAGCAATCTTAACTGTGTCACCATCTTTAACTCCAGCTTTCTTCATAGCTTGGTTAAATCCGATTTCATCAAGTTTTCTATGTAAGTAGAATAAAGATTCGTTATCAGTAATGTTAACTCTTCTCATAATTCTATCTACTGCTTCGCCAGTAACAACAAATGTATTCTTGTCTTCTCTCTTAATCTCAAAATTATTATCTTCTTGAGTATCAAGTGTATAAACTTTCTCTTTATTTGTTTCAATTTCAACAAGTTGTTCTTTAGGTAATGTTTTTAATACTTGTGAAACATGATTCATTAATTCTTCAACACCCTCACCTGTTGCTCCTGAGATCTTAAATATCTCTTGATTATTCTTCTTTGCTAATTCTTTAAGTTTATTGAAGTTCTCATCATCAGGCATTGCATCTGCTTTGCTTGCAACAATTATTTGTTTTCTTGAAGCAAGTTTTTCACTATACTTTTTAAGTTCTGCATTTATTGTTTCATAATCTTGAACAGGATCTCTTCCTTCTTGACCAGATACGTCAATGAAGTGTAAAAGCATTCTTGTTCTTTCAATATGTCTTAAGAAATGTATTCCAAGTCCTGCTCCCTCACTTGCGCCTTCGATAATTCCAGGAATATCAGCGATAACAAAACTATCACCATATTTTGATTTAACGACACCCAAATTAGGATCAAGGGTTGTGAAATGATAATTTGCAATCTTTGGAGTTGCAGAAGTAACTACTGAAAGGAATGTTGATTTTCCAACATTTGGAAATCCAATCAATCCTACATCAGCTAAAAGTTTTAATTCAAGAATTAATTCTTTTTCTTCCCCTGGCTCTCCATCTTGTGCAAAACGTGGTGCTTGACGTGTGGCTGTGGCAAAGTGTGAATTCCCTAATCCACCTCTTCCTCCATGTAAAAGTACAACTTCTTGGCCTTGTTCACTAAGGTCTGCTAAAACTTCTTCAGTGTTTGCATCCTTAATAACTGTTCCAATAGGTACTTTGATGTATAAATCTTTTCCAGCCTTACCATACTTTCTAGCACCTGATCCGTTCTCACCATTATCAGCCTTGAACTTTTTAGTAAATCTAAATGCAATTAATGTGTTGGCGTCTGGATCAACTTTAAATATAACTGATCCACCTCTTCCGCCATCGCCACCATCTGGTCCACCAGCAGCAACGTATTTTTCACGTCTAAATGAAATTGCTCCGTTACCACCTTTACCAGCTGAAGCGAATATTTTTACATAGTCTGTAAACATTTTTTCAATCCTTTAATTTTTATTATCTAAAATTCGTAATCAAGCATCATTGCTTTTTTAGCATCTGCTAATGTTTGATTAGCGATTTCTTTTGCATGTTCTGTTCCGACTCTTAAGATCTCTTTTACTTCATCCATATGCTCTTCATAGTATTTTCTTTTTTCTCTGATTGGAGTAAGTATTTCTTCAATGATGTTGAATAAAACCATCTTTATCTTAACATCACCAAGTCCACCTCTTTTATAGTGTTCTTTCATTTCATCTAAGTTCTGATAATCAGAATACTTTTGAATTAACTCATCTGTTGAGAAAATATCCAAGTATAAGAATACTGCATTATCTTCAACTTTTCCTGGATCTTCAACTTTAATGTGATCTGGGTCTGTGTACATACTCATAACCTTTTTCTTAACTTCTTCAGTTGGATCACATAAGTAAATTCCGTTATTTAAACTCTTACTCATTTTTGATTTGCCATCTAATCCTGGAAGTCTTTGAGCTTTTTTATTATCTGCAAGCATTGGTTGACATCTAACTAATGTTTCACCATAAATTCTATTGAATGAATCAACAATCTCATTTGTTTGCTCAAGCATTGGAAGTTGATCTACTCCTACAGGTACTAAGTCAGCTTTGAATGCTGTAATATCTGCTGCTTGGCTTACTGGATAGTTTAAAAATCCAGATGGAATTGATTGTTCAAATCCTCTTAGTTTTAATTCTTCTTTAACTGTTGGATTTCTTTGTAGTCTTGAAACAGTTACCAAGTTCATGTAATAGAATGTTAATTCTGTTAAAGCATTAACTTCTGATTGAATGAATATTGTTGTTTTTGTTGGATCAATTCCAACTGATAAATAATCAAGAACAACATTCATAACATTTGATTTAACTTTCATTGGATTATTAAAGTTGTCTGTCATAGCTTGTGAATCAGCAATCATAACAAACATGTTATAATCTCCTGAATTTTGAAGTTCAACTCTTTGTCTTAATGATCCAACAAAATGTCCTAAATGTAAGTGACCTGTTGGTCTGTCTCCAGTTAAAATTGTTTTCTTGTCTTTATTAAATTCTAGTTTATGTATTTTCATAATTATTCTCCTCGCTATTATAAAATTCCATTATTGTTTACTGTTAATTTAATTATTAAATCCTCATTATCATCATTAGCAGCTTTGTTTTTTCTAATAGCTCCACACTTATCGCATTTGTATACGATAACGTATCCTTTTTTATTACTTATCTCAACTTGTATTGGCCTTAATATGCCTTTACAATCTTCAGCTCTATCTCCTGGAAGAACATCAACATGTTTAGAACATAAACAATGAGGACAATGATCTCTAGAAGTATAGCCTAGTTCGCCAACTTCTTTTCCGCAATTTTCACATATAAAAGATTCATCTCTTTTTGTAAATTGTTTCATTGTTCTCCTTCTTCTCTTTAATTATTCAGCAAAGACACTTCCACCAATAAATTCTCTTAATAAAGAATTATTTGGAATTGGATCTTCATCTAAATCATCAAAATACTCTAAAAATGTTCTAATTCTTTTTGCTTCTGAATATTCTGGTTCATCTCGGCTAATTTTAGCAAGTAATGGTCTTGCGTATTTACCTAGAACAGCCAATTCGTAAACAAGTGAGCTATTAAACATTACATCTGCTTCTTCTTGATAAGGGAAAATGTTTTTACGCTCGCCCTCATTTACTGAAGGCCATCGTCTAAGTGTCTCTAATGCAGAATATCCTCTGTAGTTATAATCTCTAACTATTCTTCTTACTAATCTTGTATCTGTTGTTGAAATTCTGTTGTAGTTATCAGCATTTAGAATAGTTAA
>CAMKBC010000026.1 GCA_946410665.1 uncultured Clostridia bacterium
AACTTATTTGTTGATACAATGAAAAAATACAATATAAAAAAATGCTATTATGCTCATTTACACGGTGCATCACACAAAAATGCATTTGAAGGTGTAAAAGATGACATAGAATATAAGCTAATTAGTGGTGATTATTTAAGATTTGATCCATACTTAATTAGCAATACATAAGATTAAATTTTACTTGAGGAGAACGATGAATAAAGGGTTAGCCAAGAAAGTAATAATTTCATCGATAATAGTTTTAGCAATTCTGATTACTGTGATTATTGTTATTAATTTAACAGGAAACAAACCTGTTGAATCAAATGAAACTAACAATCAATACAGCGATTACACTCCTGTAAGGCAATCAACTGTAAAACTTGATAGTATCGAAAAAATTATTGCTGACAATGAAAAAACAACTAAATATGAAGAAATGGTTGAAAGTAACATTGATATTGAGTTTAAGACGCAATATAGAAAAAATGATTCTCTAGCAAAAGGAAAAATTCAAATTTTGCAAGAAGGTCAAGATGGAACACAACATTCAATAATAAAGAACACATATCAAAACAACCAATTAATAGGACAAGAAATAGTAACTTCTGAAATAGTAAAAGCTTCAACCGACAAGATTGTTGAAATAGGTACTGCTGAAAATAGTAATACTTATGTTCCAATTGTTGGAGATGATTTAGAAATAGTTACTGCTAATACAGGCATTAAAGCGGACAAAAAACTTGATGCACAAATTCTAACAACTGTTTCAACAGGAGATATTGTCAAATTAGTATTAGCCCAAGACAACTGGTATCAAGTACAAAGTAATGAAATAATTGGATGGATTGAAAAAACAAGTGTTATTTATCACAATCCTAATAAAAATGGTGATGGTGACGAAAACATGATAATCTATTCAAAAGAGCAATTAACACAAGGTTTAGGATTTAGTATGTTGATGAATAAACCAAGTGGATTAAGTTTAGCACAATTTAAAAAAGTTTTAACCGGTTTATCTGGTGATAAAAACAAAGTAATTGAAGATAATGCAGAATTCTTCTATTATGCAGAAACACAGTACAATGTAAACGGATTGTTCCTTGCATCAATAGCAATCCATGAAAGTGGATATGGAACTTCTGAAATATCTTTAAAGAAGAAAAATTTATTTGGATATCGAGCATATGATAGGGATCCTGGTGGAAGCGCATCAACATTCGCAACATATGCAGAAGGTATAGATTTGGTAGCGAGAGTTTTAGCTAAATACTATTTAAACCCTAAAGGTACACTAATTTATGGGGGCGAAGAAGCTGAAGCAACTTACTACCATGGCTCAACAATATCGGCAGTAAATACATCGTATGCAACCGATAAAAACTGGGGCAACGCAATATATAAATATATAATTTCTTTATATAATAGATTATAATTTATTATCTTGCTATTTTAAAAAAGTTAGTGTAATATTAAATAATAGTGGGAGGACTAGAAATGAGAAAGTCTATAATAATTTTGTTAATAGTTTTAATTGCTGTAAGTACGCTATTTTTGGGCAGTTTTGCACAAGCAAATGCAACTAATAACGGAGTTAATACAAATGATATAATTAATGATGAAACAAAGAGTCAATTAGTTGACCTAAGAGATAGTGAATTACAATCTATGGAAGACTATAAACAAGCCTACGGAAGTGACGTAACAGGTGTTGTAGCTTATGTTTTAAATAAAATTAGATTATGGAGTATCCCTTTAGGATTTGTAGCAATTGCTATAAGTGCTATTTACCAATATGTAATAGGTATTAAACATTTAGAAAATAGGGATAAAGGTTTAAATTCAATGATAGTAGTAGTTACACTATTTGTTATTTGCCAATTATTACCATTGGTATATACTATTATTGTTAAATTTAGAGGATAATATTTTATTTTTAAATTATAAATATAATTTAGAGGAGTTAAACTAATGAAGGTTCTTTTTGCAGTTAGTGATGAAGCTATTTCGCAAAATATAATTAAGCAATATCAAGAAGATTACAAGGAAATTATTACAAGTACAAATAAGTATTTCTTCAATGCAATTATTAAAGAATTAGCTAAAGATAAAACATATGATGTTATTGTTATTAGTGAGGACTTAGAGCCGGTAGCCAATAATAATTACGATCAAATTGATAAGTTCATATTAGAAAAATTAGACGATATAAGTGATGAAGCAACAAAAGCAAATGGAGAAGATGTTCCAATTATTTTCATTTGTTCAGATAGAAGAACAAGAAATGATGATCTTTTAAGAAATTTATTCAGTATGGGAATTTATAATGCCTTAGTTGAGAAGGACAGAAATATTCCTGAAGTATGTAGATTAATTAATAGACCACGTGCTAAGAAGGAAGCAAAGAAATACTATTTGCTAGATGGTGAAGAAACAACTTATAACGGCGGAAGCAATGCCTTAGTTAGTGAAGACCAAATAAATAATATTTTGAATTACTATAGCCAATTAGGCGGTGCTGTAGACAAATACTCTGAGGTATTTGACCATATTGCACAACAATACGATGATTCTCAATTAAGATTAATTATCAAATTCTTACCTGAGAATGTAAAAGTTGTTTTAGAGAAAAACAATTCAAAATATCAACAATTAGTAAACAAAGGAACTGTTTTAACAAATGGTTCTTATTCAGAGTATTCTAAGAAACAAGAAAGTGACTTAGGAAGTATATATCAACAAGATTTAAAATCACAAAAACTTTCAAACCCTGTTGTTATACCAGAAGCAATGAATTTCCAAACTGTTCATAGACAACCAATTATGCCTAACACACAACAACCTATGGGACAAAGAAGACCAATTGCACCTGTTAATCAACAAGGACAACAAAATCCATACGGTCAAAATCCTGGAGCACCAAGACCACAACCAGTACAACAACCAGTGCAAAATCCATTTCAACAAAATGAACCAGTACAAAACCCATTCGACTCAAATCAAACAGTAATTAATCCTTTTGATATGAGTAATACAGAGGCAATTAATAATAATCCTTTTGGAAATCCAACAGAAGGTGGTACACAAAACCCTTTTGATTTAGGATCAGCTGAACAAGCTACAGAAATAAATAACCCATTCGATTTAGGTTCTGCTGATCAATCTATGGAACAAAAGAGTGAAGACAATACATCTGCAGAAAATGTTGTTAACAACGACATTCCTGATATAGAAGTAACAGATACTATTGAAGAAGTAGAAGAAACTCCAGTAGAGAAAATTGAATCACCTAAGATAGAAGAAGTTACTGAAGTTGTTGAAGATTCAGTAGACGATGTTGATGAAATTGAAGATATAGATAACAAATTAGAAAACATCGATATTAATGAAGATTCAATTGTTACTGAGATAGAAGATGAAAAAATAGTAGAAGAACCAATCGAACAACCTAAGAAGAAAACTAGAGGAAGACCTAAAAAGACTCCTGTTGTAGAAACAATAGAAGAAACACCGATTGAAGAAACTCTAGTTGTTCCTGAAGTTGAAAAGGTAGAAGAAAAAGATGAAATCGAAGAAACACTAGATAAATTTGATATTCCTAGTGTTGACAGTAAAATAGAAGAGCCAGAGGCTGAAGAAATCAAGGTCGAAGAACCAGTGGTTGAAGAGCCTAAGGCAGAAGAATTAGTAGAAGAATCTGAGCCAGAAGTTTTCGTACCAACAGAAGATATCCAAGTAACTAATTATAGTGTAGAAGAAAGTACTACACTTGAAATTAGTGCAGAAGATTTAATCAATGATACAACATATGATTTCTTTAATGATGAAGAAGACAATTTTCCTAGCACAGATACTTTTAATAAAAAAGAAGAAACAACTGAAGGACCAAAGGAAGACACTATACCAGTAGAAGAGCCTAAAGTTGAAGAGCCTAAGGTAGAAGTTAAAGAAGAAGTGGAAGAACCTAAAAAAGAAATAGTTATTCCTACTGAAAATACTTCATTTAATTCAGTTGAAATGCCAATGAATAATCAAATGCAAAATCCTATGGTAAATCCAATGGATATGCAAATGAATGTTCCAATGATGAATCAAATGGATATAATGAACATGCAAATGGGCGATCCAATGATGAATCAAATGGATATGATGAATATGCAAATGGGCGATCCAATGATGAGCCAAATGGATATGATGAATATGCAAATGGGTTATCCAATGATGGATCCTACAGGAATGCAATTTGCAAACTTCAATATGGCAGACTATCAACCAGGTGAAATTAATGGACCACACATAAATGGTTTTGAACAATTTCAAGGAGAAATCCAACCTGTAGATTATAGTGATGATTATGCAATAAATGTAGACATGCAAACTTTAGATCAAGGAGTTCCTACACAAACTGAAACTCATGAGGTTGCAGGAGCAGGAAAAGTAGTAGCATTTATTGGTACATCAAAGAATGGAACATCATTCTTAGCAGATAGTGTCGGAATGTTGTTCTCACAAGCAGGAATTAAAACTGCAATAGTTGATACAACAAAGAATAAAAATTCATATTATATGTTTACAAACAACAATGCTAGATTAGGAAACATTGCTGCATCAAGTTTAAAGAAATTAGCTAAAGGACAAGTTGAAGGATTAGAATTAAATCCATCATTATCTATCTTTACTGGATTACCAGGAGATGTTGATGAACTTTACTTAGATATAGATACAATTGTAAACACATTAGCAATGAACTTTGATGTTGTATTACTAGATTGTGACTTTAGTACAGATGATAAATATTTTGCAAAAGCAAAAGAATTTTATCTAGTACAAACAATGGACGCATTTACAATTCAACCTTTAACAAGATTCTTAAGTGAATTAAAATTAAAAGGATTACTTGATGAAAACAAGTTAAGAATTGTAATAAATAAATACATTAAAATGAAAAAACTTTCATACAAAATGATTATTGGTGGTTTATCAAAATACAATGAACCAGCAATGACATTACAAAGGGATTTATTCAATCCAAACAACATTCCTTATATTTTGATACCATTCGACGATGAAACATATGAAGCATACTTACAAGAAGTTGCTATGTGTGATTTCAAACTAAATAATTATTCTGACAATTTCTTAAATGCATTAGAAACATTAAAGAATATGATATTTAGTGGAGATGGTAACCAAGAAAGAGGAAAGAAGAGTCTTTTTAATAAGAAGACAAAAAACGATAACAAAACAAATTACGATAAAGAGGTACTTCAAGGACCAAAAAGTGGTTCAAACTCATAATTAATTATAGATTTGTAGAAAAGAGGAAAAAACAGTGGCTATAGCTGAATTAATTTTAATCTGTATATTAGTAATCATCGTCATAGCTTTAATGGTTGTAAATTACAGAGTACATAATAAGATAGATACATATACTAATTTAAACCAAAGAGTTACAGGTTTACAAGTATTGCAAGAATTCATGGATACAATAGGAGATGATTCATCAGTTGATGAAAAACTTGGAAAAATCAATGATGTATTAATTCAAAAGTATTCAATAAAATATTCTACAATAGTTGTATACGATGGTGCTCAATACAAAATTAGAGCTTCAAATGTAGATCAAAAACATTGGGATACATTAAAGAACTTGGCTATAGACCCAGTATTTTCTGATAGTATAAAAACAGCTACACCAAAGTACATTACAGTAGATAATGACAATGAAAAACTTCCATATCAAAAGATGGAATTCGGAAGAGCAAAATGTGCAATATTCTTCCCATTATACATTGATAATGTTTACATTGGATATTGGATTATTGAAGGAAGCATTCCTCATGAATTCGATAAGATTGATACAACAATCTTAGACGTTGTAAGAACAAACATAGTTACAATATTAAAAGCAATCCAAAATCAACAAACAATTGAAAATATTGTTAGAGACGATTTATATTCAGGATTGAAATCTGCAGAATATTTATATGCTGAAGGTAAAAAGAAAATTGATCAATATGCAGAATCTGCTGTTTGCTTATTTAAGATAGTAAACTTGCCAGAGATCAATGAATCTGTTAGTAGAAAAACAGGTGATCATGTAATAACAGCAATTTCAAACTATATCAAACAAAATCTAGCACCAGATTACGTATTCGTAAGATATATGGGACCTAAATTTGCAATAGTTTTCTCAGGAATTGATATAGATGGTGTTACTAACTTTATGAATGGTAAGAAACTTGAACTTGAACAATTAAAAGTTCCTTACGCAGATGATTTTTATAAAGGCCAACCAAAGCCAGAGGAAACACAAACTGTTTCACCAATGATTAGAGCGGTAATATCAAAATATTATAAAGGAACATCATTAGATGGTGCTCTAAAGAAGATGGAAGAATTCATTGATTCATCTAATTCACCAGATATTACTTCAGTATAACAAAGGAGAGAGCAATGAGTAGTTTTGACGAACAAGAATTTAGTAATAATGATTTTAAGACGAAAGAAATAATGAAAGACGTTTACAAGTCTTTAAAAGAAAAGGGATATAATCCTACAAATCAAATTGTTGGTTATATTCTTTCTGGAGACCCAACATATATTACTAATCATAATGGGGCTCGAAACTTAATTAGAAGACTCGAAAGAGATGAATTACTAGAAAAAATGGTTAAGGAATATTTAGATATAGATGAGTAGAATTTTAGCTATAGATTATGGTGAATCTAGAACTGGCCTAGCAATTACAGACCCATTAGGATATACAGCTCAAGGTTTAGAAACAATCAATAATCAAGGAAGCGATAAAGTCATTTTAAGACGTTTAGCAGAGATTGTTGAGGAATATGATATCAATAAATTTGTAATTGGATATCCAATAAATATGGATGGAACAGCCAGCCAAAGATCAGAAAAGACAGAAGAATTTATTCATAAGTTAAAATCAAGATTCAATACTATTGAAATTGATAAGCAAGATGAGCGTTTAACTACCGTTGAAGCTCACAAAACCATGAATGATTTGAATGTAAACAAGAACAAAAAAAGAAGCATCGTAGATACAGTAGCTGCTGTATATATATTAGAAGCTTATATAAATAAACCAAAAGAATAGTGTAATATACGCAAAAATAGCCTAATACTTGATTTATGGCTATTTTTGTTGTAAAATAGACAAGTATATTAAATTTTAAAAAGAGGAGGAAATTTTCAAATGGCAAATGTATATATGGCAGGAGATTTCAGAAACGGAACAACATTTGAAATGGACGGAAACGTATTTAGAGTAGTTGAATTCCAACACGTTAAACCTGGAAAAGGTTCAGCTTTCGTTAGAACAAAAATAAAGAATGTTATTTCTGGAGCTGTTTTAGAAAAAACATTCAACCCAACAGAAAAATTCACAGCTGCTGAAATTGAGAAGAAAGAAATGCAATATCTATATGAAGATAGTGGAATCTACTACTTCATGGATAATGAAACATATGAACAAACACCATTAAACAAGGATCAATTAGGAGAAGCATTAAACTTCTTAAAAGAAAACATGAACGTTAAGTTATGTTCTTTCAAAGGAAATGTATTCTCAGTTGAATTACCTATTTCAGTTGATTTAGAAGTTAAATACACAGAACCAGGATTCGCTGGAAACACAACAACAACTTCTGGAAAACCAGCTACATTAGAAAATGGTTATGAAGTTCAAGTTCCTTTATTTGTTAATATTGGAGATGTTGTAAGAATTGATACAAGAACTGGAAAATACATGGAAAGAGTTTAATTTCTAAAGTATTAAGTTTGAGATTATTAAATAGAGAAGGCTAAGGCCTTCTTTATTTTTTTGCGTTATATTAGTCATAATAATTAAATGGATCAACAGCTACATTATTTTCTTTGATAGTGAAATGCAGATGACATCCGGTTGTAGCGCCATTAGTTGGATTACCATTTGAATCTTTGTATGGATTATTTTGAATTCCATAAACATTTTTAGGTCCAACTGTGCCAATGACTTGGCCTTTAATGACTTTTTGATTTGTTGAAACAAACATGATAGGAGAGAGGTGACAGTAAGAAAGTTTGTATTGATTTTTAGTGAGTTGAATTGAAATAGTATATCCGCCGCCAGCACCCCAACCAGCGAAATATACGATACCATCACCGATTGCAATAACAGGAGTTCCTTCTGGAGCGGAAATATCAATGCCAGAGTGATAAGATGAGGCACCAGCGGTAGGACTGTTTCTACGTCCAAAATAAGATGATATATTTACATATCCGGGAATAGGCCATTCAAATCCAAAACTAGATTCGAATTTTGATCCATCGGTAGAGATTTTTGAAAAAGTAGAGGCGGGAGATAGAATTGTTGCAATTAAAAATACTAAAAATATAATTGATGAGAAATAAGAATATATAAATCTATTCATAATAGTTATAATATACCAAATAATGGAAAAACAAAACAAGCAAATTGTTGTTCTATAAATAAAGTTTAAACGACATATAATTACAATATGTAAACTAATTGTCTTGAATCTCTTTTTACAACTGAAAAAAGCTTTAAAAATTACAAAAAATTAAAACTAAAAATCGTTGATTTCAATAGGTCAGTATGTTAAAATTCAATTATGTTTTGAGTTTGGAGATACATATGGCAAATAGAGTTAAGAAAGATAGAAGTGCAATCAGAAAAGCTAGAAAAGCTAATCGATCATATATAAATCAAACTTTTAGAAGTAAAGTAGAAATAAACGAAGAGAATATTGGCTACTTAAACGAAATGTCAATAAAAGTTGATGTTAAAAAGGTTGCGGAGCAAGCTGTCATTTCTGACCTACAACAAGAAACAAAACAAGAAAAAATAAACTTAAAAACATTATTAGAATTAAAAATAAAAAAAATACAAGAACTTAAAAAAGTTACAGAAGAAGATAGAAGAGTTGCTATGGAGTTAGCTAAGGCTAAACAATTATATGGCAATGAAGATAGAATACTAGATGAAAATGGCGACATTATTGAAGAAAGAGAAGTGCAAGAAAAAGCAGTTGTTTCTAAACTAAATAATGTTACACCGATTAGAGAAGATGAAGAATTAGCTATTTAATTAAATGGCTGAATTATCATAGAATAAATAGTGGAGTTTAACGTGGGCAAGAATAAACAAAAAGATAGTTTAACGATATATCGTGAAGATATGTTTACTAAGCTAAAAAAAGCATTTAAAAAATTATTTAATATAGAAGAGAATAATGAGCCTCAATACAATGCTGCCCAAAGCGCAAAAATGAGACTTTCAAGCGATAAAGAAAATTCAATTTTCACAACTCAAAGAAAATTTGAAAAAGGTGAAATTAAAGAAGAAGATTTATCAGAGGTTGAAGTTTTAAAAATGGCTCAATTATACAATGAGCAAATTAAAGAAATTGATGAAGAGATTAAAGAGAGACAAAAAGAGATAAAAAACAATACTAAGTTGTTAAACGAATACTACAAAAAAACAGTTTCTGTACAAGAAAAACAAATAGTTAACGCGAATTAAAACAATTAACAGAAATGTTAATTGTTTTTTTATAGGAAAGGATAGATATGGATATTACTGTAAACGAATTAATTGAAAAAGATAAAACTTTTTCTGAATCAGAATTTAAATCTAAAGTTGAAAATCAATTTATGCAAATATTTTTAGCAGTTACAGTTGGCAAAATTGAAAGAATTGATCACTTCGTAAATGATGAAGTATATGCTAGATTAAAAGCTATAGTTGAAGATAACGCTGCCAAGAATGTTATTCATTTTTATGAAGAGCCTAATGTTAGTAATATTAATATAAATAGAATAGTTGAAGAAGAGGATTGTTTTATTATTGAAGCATCTTTATTGTTTAAAGCATATGATTACTTTGCAAGTAAAGGTGATTTAAAATTTATTTCTGGCAACAAAGATTACAGAACAGAAACAGTACGTAGAATTGTTTTTAAAAAGATGAAGAGCGCAAGAGAATTTGGTATTCAAAGAAAATGTCCTACATGTGGAAATACTATGGATACTAACTATTCTGGAATGTGTCCATATTGCAAGACAATTTTTGACTTAGAAACATATGACTGGGTTATTACATTTTTAGATATATAGAATGGAGAAAAAATGAATAAGAGATTTGAAAAAGTATTAAAAGCATTACGAATATTTGCAATCATAACTACTTTCGTTGCTACTGCATTTTGTTTCTTTGCTTTAAGTGATGATAAACCATCAACAGCGCAAACTGGGTTTGGAACATCGCATAGCAGTGGCGGATCGCATAGTAGCTCACATAGTAGTTCAAGTTCGCATAGTAGCTCAAGTTCACATCGAAGTTCTAGCAGTTCAAGCAAATCCTCATCTAAGGGTTCAGGTAGAAAATTAACTCTACAAGAAACAATAATGGTATTTGCTATTGCTGGTGGAATAATTCTTACACCATGGTTGATAACTTTAGCAGGACATGCAATATCAAAATCAGTAATTACTGCTAATAAGAATAGAAATAGTAGAGCAGCAGAAGAGTTAATTAAGAGATATATTCCTGACTTTGATAAAGATAAATTCTTAAGAGAACAATATGATAATTATTGCAAGATGCAAGTTGCTTGGATGAACTTTAAACTTGAGGATGTTAAAGAATTACTTTCCGATGAGTTATATACAATGTGGACATCACAACTTGATACACTTGAATTAAAAGGTGAACAAAATGTAATGAGAGATTTCAAATTTGTTTCTGCTAGTTTAACAGGTGCGAATATAACAAACGGTAACCTAACAATAACAACAGATTATGTAGTGAAAGCTCGTGATTATATTGTTAAAAAGGGAACAAACAAAGTTATTAGAGGAAACAAGAGATTAATGGAAATTAACAATATTATGAGATTTAGAATCTCTGTTGACCATATGAATCAAATTGACAAGTGTCCAAGTTGCGGAAATGTAATTACAAATAACACATCAAATGTTTGTCCATTCTGTAGATCAACATTATTTGTTGAACATAAGAAGTGGGTACTAACTGAAATGACATGTGTTGGACAAAAATAAGAATAAGGAAAAAACATGAAAAAAGTATTAAGTAAAATATTTAAATTTGTAGCAATTTTATTTACATGCTTATTAGTTGTTGGATGTATGTTTATCGTCGTAAGTGACGATAAGCCTACATTCGCAGATACAGGATTTAGCTCTTCACATAGCAGTGGGGGATCACATAGCAGCTCACATAGTAGTTCATCGTCACGTAGTCACAGTAGTTCGGGTGGTTCATCATCAAGTGAATTGCACCCAATAGCTGCCGTAATAATTGTAGTTGTATGGGTAATGATGCTTATTATAAGTATTGCATCAAATGCAAATAAGCGAAAGAATAGATTTGGAAATCCTCAAGAGTTAAGTATGAAAGATGCAGCTGCTGAAAGATTTATTAGACAGTACTTACCAAACTTTAATAAGCATGAGTTTATAATCAATCAATACAACAACTACTGCAGAATGCAAGTTGATTGGATGAACTTTAATATGGAAGATATGAAAGAGTTGATTACTAACGAACTATATACAATGTGGAGTTCGCAATTAGATACATTACAATTAAAAGGTGAACAAAATATTATGGGTCAATTCGAATTAGAACGTGCATACTTAACAGACGCTACAATGCAAAATGGAAACTTAACTGTAACAATGGACTACATAATTAAGACGTATGATTATATTGTTAATGCAAATACTAAACAATTAGTAAGAGGAAACAATAGTCAAAGAATGAGAATTCATTACGAGATGAAGTTTAGATTATCATTAAATTATATGGGCAAGATTGATAAGTGTCCAAGCTGTGGAAATGTAATCACAACTAACACATCAATGATATGTCCATTCTGTAGATCACAATTGTTTGTAGAACCAAAGAATTGGGTACTTACTGAAAAGACATGCTTAGATCAAGAGTATACAAATTAAAACAATTGAACTGCTAGAGATATCTAGCAGTTCAACACACTATAAAAGAGGCGACAATATGAAAAATAATAGAGAAAAAGAAGTTGTAAAAACAAGCATTATTGGTATTTTAGCAAATTTAATTTTAGTTGGATTTAAAACAACTATTGGTTTATTATCAAACTCAATAGCAATTATTTCTGATGCAATTAATAATTTAAGTGATGTTTTATCAAGCGTAGTAACAATTATAGGAACAAAACTTGCAGGGAAAGCTCCAGATAGAGAACATCCTTATGGTCATGGAAGAATTGAATATACAACTTCTTTTGTTGTTTCAGCAATCGTTTTATATGCTGGAATTATGGCATTAGTTGAATCTGTGAAAAAGATTATTAATCCAGAAAATGTTGATTATAATGTTTGGACATTGGTTATACTAATCGCAAGTATTCTTATCAAATTTACATTAGGAACATATGTTAAAAGAAAAGGAAAGAAGATTAATTCAGACGCGCTAGTAGCAAGTGGCTCAGATGCATTCAATGATGCACTTCTTTCAATTGCAGTTTTGGCATCTACAATTATATATATGATATTTAAAGTCAATATTGAAGCATATGTCAGCGTTATACTATCATTCTTTATTATAAAAA
>CAMKBC010000027.1 GCA_946410665.1 uncultured Clostridia bacterium
TAGTTTTAAGGAAAAGAATGAAAAGCGAAAAACGTATAAAACAACAACCTAAACTAAATAAAGTAAAGTCAGAAAAGGCCAAAAAACAAAAGAATCTTTTGAGAAGAACTTTTGGCCGTTCTTTGGTTGCGCTTATAATTCTTATAGTGTGTTTACTAGGATTATTAATACAAGTTGGATATTGGCAAATTGCTAGAGGTGTAGAAATTAAGAATCGCCAATATGCACAATCTACAGCAAATAGTGTTATTGCTGCAAAAAGAGGAAGAATCTATGATAGCAATGGTAAAGCTTTAGCAATTAGTGCTCAAGTTGATACTATTACTGTTAATCCAAGTTATATTGGATATGATAAAAATGAAGATGAAAAAGTGGGAATTAGAGAAAAGTTAGCAACTAAATTTAGCGAACTTTTTGAATTAGAAAAAGATAAAGTTTTAGAAAAGTTAAATAGCAAAAAGAGCGTAGAAACAATCGTTAGCAAGGTTGAAGTTTCTAAAGTTGAAGAGTTAAAAACTTGGATGAAAGAAAATAAAATTTCATCAGGAATCAATATAGACGAAGACACAAAAAGATATTATCCATACAACAATTTAGCATCAAACTTAATTGGTACTTGCGGTGTTGATGGACAAGGTCTTGATGGTGTTGAATCAAGTTATGATGATATCTTAAAGGGTATCAACGGAAAACAATCAACAGCAATTTCAGGAACACAAGATAGAATTCCTGATGCTAATGAAGTTTATATAGCACCTAAAAATGGAAGCAATATATACTTAACAATTGATTCAAATATACAAGCAATTGTAGAAAAATATTTGAAACAAGCAGTTGAAGAGCACGCTTGTAAAAGAGGCGGAACTTGCTTAATTGAGAATCCTAAAACAGGCGAAATATATGCAATGGCTACATATCCAGATTACAATTTAAATGAGCCTTATACACCAACATCATTCTATTTAGATGGATACGACAATAAAACAGATGAAGAGAAAAGCAATATTATCTACACAATGTGGAGAAATAAAAACGTAATAGATACTTACGAACCAGGATCAACATTCAAAACAATTGTAGCTTCTATAGCAATAGAAGAAGGATTGTCGGAAGTTGATAACAAAGGTGATTACTATTGCGGTGGAGGAATCAAAGTTAGTGATTCTTATATTAGATGCGCAAGTTCAGCAGGACATGGTGCAGAAAGCTTAAGAATCGCATTAATGAATTCTTGTAACCCTGCATTAATTCAAATAGGCCAAAGAATTGGAAAAGCAAGAATGTATAAATACTTTAATGGATTCGGACTATTTGATGAAACAGGAATTGATTTGCCTAGTGAAGGTAGTAGCAATTTCTGGAGCGAAAAAGATGTAGGACCAGTTGAATTAGCAACAATGTCATTTGGACAGAGATTTAATATTACTCCAATGCAACTTGTTAAAGCAGTAAGCGCAATTGCAAATGATGGTGTAATGGTAACACCACATGTTGTAAAAGCAATCGAAGATCCTACAACAGGAACAATAACAAAAGTAGAAACAAATGTTGAACGACAAGTTATATCATCAGAAACAGCATCTACAATGAAAGATATTATGAAAGATGTTGTTGAAAAAGGTGGTGGAACATACGCACAAGTTTCTGGATATACAATCGGTGGTAAGACAGGTACAGCAGAGCCAAATCCAGCACATCCTGAAGATGGTTATGTAGCATCATTCTTATCAATTGCACCAGTAGAAAACACAGAACTTGTATGTCTATTTGTTTTATATCAACCAACAGTAGGAAGTCACTTTGGTGGAACAATTGCAGCGCCAGCTGTTTCTCAAATACTATCAGAAGTATTACCTTACTTAAACATTCCATCAAATAATGAAAGAACAAATAATGGTGCTGAAACAACAATGGTACCAGATGTAAAGAATAAAACATTAGCAGATGCTAAGAAAGATTTATCAGCAGCAGGATTAAATTATTCTTGCGATGGAAATCTTGAAGATACAATAGTTGATCAAGTTCCAAGAAGCGGAACAAAATTAACTTCAGGTGGAGTTGTAAAACTATATACATCAAAGAACTCGGGTGAAAGAGTAAAGACAGTAGTACCAGACTTAAAAGGCTTCTCATTCACAAGTGCAAAGAATATAGCAGAAGCAAAGAAATTAAACATTTCTAGTACAGGTACTGGCGTTGTAATAGCTCAAGAACCAAAAGCAAATGAAGAAGTGCAAGAAGGAACTGTTATCACAGTTAAATTGCAAGAAGCGGTTAATGCAAATACACAAAACTAACGGAGGCAATATGAATATTTATAATGAAACCAAATTCATTATGCAAAAATATGACGTGCACCCTAATAAAAATTTAGGACAAAACTTTTTGTTTGATGAAGTTGCACTGCAAACTATAATTCAAGATTTAACTAGCGAAGATACTGTTTTAGAAATCGGACCAGGTCTTGGAACGCTTACACAAATGATGGCTGAAAAAGCAAAGAAAGTTATTGCGGTAGAAGTTGATCAAAATATGGTTGAAATTCTAGAAGATAGATTTAAACTATATGACAATGTAGAAATTATTCACAAAGATGTTTTAAAATTAGACATTGATAAGATAGCACCTAACTGTAAAGTAATTGCTAACTTACCATACTACATTACAACACCAATAGTTACAGCACTTTTGAAAACCAATATACAAGATATAACAATCTTAATTCAAAAAGAAGTAGCAGATAGATTATGTGCAAAGCCAGGCGAGAAAGATGCTGGAGCTATCACATATTTTGTAAATTATTATGCTGATGCATCAATTAAAGGAATAGTATCGAAAGAATGTTTTATACCAAATCCAAAAGTTGAATCAGCAATTGTTAATTTGAAAAAATTGGACAGACCAAGAGTAGAAGTTAAAGATGAAGAATTACTATTTAAATTGATAAATGAAAACTTTACAAAGAGAAGAAAAACAATTATGAATTCTTTATCAAATTCAGTTGAAAAAGAAAAACTTGCTGAGATATTGAAAGAACTTGATATCAGCGAACAAGCAAGAGGAGAAAATTTAACTTTAGAACAATTTGCAAAAATTGCAGATAGAATCTAAAATTAAAATTTTGTAACAAATGTTTATAAAAAAAGTTTGTTATAGTAAAATAAAAAAGTATTAATAAGGAAGGAGGAAAAATGAATCAAATACTTGTTTCGGAAAAAATCTACGTAACTAAAGAAATGAAACGTAAGAAAAGAATTTATAGAACATTATATTTCTTTTCACTATTTGTTATTATTATTCTTCTAACTTATTATGTGCTAGCAGAGAAAGATAGAAATGACCAAGAAGCAATAGGTCAAGAAATTGGAATGGAGATTGAAAAACTAGTTGCTTCAGAAGACGAAACAACAGCTAGAAAGCCATTAGTTGTTTCACTAGACGAAGATAATGTTGAAGATCCAAATGTTCAATTGGTAAACAATGAACCAGAGCAACAGCAACAACAACCAACACAATCTACTACATCATCTGTTTCAACTAGCAACGGAAAATCATATGAAAGTGAAGCAATTTTTGAATATCCTAAGTTAGGAATTAAATATCCAATACTAACAGATGATTCGGAAGCTTCATTAAAAATTTCACTATGTAAATTCTGGGGACCAGCACCAAATACAGAAGGTAACTATGTTATAGTTGGTCACAATTATAAGAGTGGTAAGATGTTTGGTAAATTATATCAAGCTCAAAATGGAGACAATGTAACTTTAAAAGACTATTCAGGAAATGAAAAAGTATATAAAGTTTACGATATGTATACAGTAGATCCTACAGATTTGGGATGTACAAGTCAGATGACAAACGGAAAGAAAGAATTAACTCTTATTACCTGTACAGAATACGGACAAAAAAGAAGAGTAATTAAATGTGTTGAAATATAAGTTAAAACGAAAAAGATGAGCATTAAGCTCATCTTTTTTTATTTCTCATAAACTGAATAATAACCAATATCTTTAACATATTTATAGTTTTCATTTACATAGTTAAATACTTCTTCTGGAAATTGGTATATTCCAAACTTACCATCTATTTTTCTATCTATAATAATATATGTTCCTTCAGGTTCTTGATCTAATTCGTTAGTTAAAACATGCCAGTCATCCTTGCCGAGATTACCTCTTAGAGGCATATCAAAATAGCCGTTATTCTTCTCAGGAACGTCATATAAGGTATAAAGTAATGCATGATGTGAAAGTATCCTATAATTCTTGTTACTTTCTTTTAAAGAATTTATATACTCAGTTGTTTCATTGAAGTTTTCTTGATATTTAGCAGGTAAATAAGCTCCGTAGAATATGTCACCAGGTGTTTTAACATGGATATTATTCCAAGTAATAAAGTTTAAAACTGCATTAATTGCTATAATCAAAAAAGCGCCAATTGATAATACACTAACTATAATGTTAAGCGTTTTATTGCTAGTAATTTTTTCAAACAAGTTGTAAAAAGTATAAAGTATTAATATAGAAAATAACGCAAGATATAGTAAAAAGTGATAACTATTAAATATAGGATAAATGATTACTAATAATGTAAATGCAAAGCAAACTAACACTTTTAATGCAGCGTAGTTGTTATATTTTTTTAGTACACAAATCAAAGCAAATATTAAGAAACCAATTATTCCAATTATATATAGGGCAATTACTATATTAGAATTATAGTTTTGTGTAAAGGTGCTTAATCCATAAATAGCTAAATCTAAAAAGCCGTTAAGTCTATTGGTTAAGAATAATACTAAAATAAATAATGCACATAAAACAAATGTAACTAAATAAGTTTTTAAAAGTTTAATAATTGATTTTTTTTCGCTTTTAATATTGAATAAATGAAGTAAAAACAATCCACCAGCGTATGCTGCACCAAATTTTTGATTACACATTAATAATAAAAATGTGAATAAACCTTGCCAGATAAACGAAAGTTTTGAATCTTTCTTTTTTAAATATAAACATAGTCCAGTTAAGTATAATAAAAGAGCTGAAGTGTTGTAACTTGGACCAACGGCTACTATATCACGAGTTACAATCAAAACTACAAATGTAAAAAGTAATGAAAAATTCTTTTTAACATTACAAGCTTTGAAGACTTGATAAATCATAAAGTATAAAGGCACAGTTATTAAATAGTTTAGTATTAAAAATCCAAGATAATTATTAAATAGTGATAATAATGCACCAAATAATTCATAAAATAGTGGGAATGTTACAATATTTACTTCTTCATATATTTTAAAACCGTGTGCCAATTTAGATAAGTTTCCAAACACCCATAATGGATCATATTCTAAAGGCATATTTGTAAAAATAAAACCTGTAGATAATATAAATAGTAATAGAAACACAAATAAATTGTCATGCTTCGTAATGAATTCTTTTAGCTTTGCCATTAATTTCTCCTAAGTGTTATTTGTTTTCAGCTTCTTTTGATTTAGCTTTTGCTATATCTGAAATTCCTTTCAATGCTTCTAAACCTTCAATTGGAACAGCAAAAATAACTGTATTTGATTGATCTGAACTTAAATCGTTTAATGTTGCTAATGTTCTTAAATGTAAAGCGCCAGGAGCAGCAGCCATTGTAGCAGCAGCTTTTGCTAAGTTGTTTGAAGCTTCAACTTCACCAGAAGCTTTTGTAATAACAGCTTGTTTTTCTCTTTCAGCTTCGGCAACTTTAGCGATAACTCTTTTCATTTCTTCTGGTAGAGAAATATCCTTTAATTCAACGTTTTCAACTTTAATTCCCCAAGGATCTGTTGCAACGTCCAAGATTTCGCACATGTTTTTACTAATCGCATCTCTTTCAGATAATAATTCATCTAATTTAACTGAGCCAACAATATTTCTCATAGTTGTTTGTGCTAATTGAGAAACAGCGTAATTGTAGTTTTCAACAGCAATTACTGCGTTGCTCGCATTGAATATTTTGTAGTATAAAACTGCATTTATTCTAACAGAAACGTTGTCTTTAGTAATAGCTTCTTGCTCTGGAACATCGACAACTTTAGTTCTAATATCTATTTTACTATAAGACTGAAAGATAGGCCAAACAACATGCCATCCTGGTCCTAATATTTTTCTAAATTTACCAAAGTTAAACAAGATTCCTCTTTCGTATTCAGAAATTTGCTTGATTGATGATAGCATGATAAAGAACAGTACTACCAAAACTCCTAAAACAGGTGCTAAAAATCCTAAATTTCCCATAATAAACCTCCTTGCTGATGTGAAATATTTCACAAATCCAGCAAGAATATTATACAATTTTTAGGCCGTTTTATCAATATTTACTGTTTCCACACAAAAAATGTGAAAAATGTGTAAAAAAGTTACATAAAACATTGACTTTAACTGGTAAAATATTGTAAAATAATAAGGTATTTTTTACGAATAAAAATCTAGAGGGCTAATAGATGTTAAATTCGGATATGATGAGATAAAATTTTATTTGTTTTTAATGAGGTAAAATGAGTAGTGACGACTATGACGTGTTTACTTTTTTTTGCTGTCTCTAAGAATTTTTATTATGTAAATTCTTTACTGAAAGAGGAATTTCTTTTCAAAGCTTATTGTTATTTTAGGACTTTTTAGGCAGGAAGTCTCAAAATAACTATAAAAACTGGATTAGATAAGAAGGACTTTCAATAAAGAGAAAATACTATCTGCTGAATTTTTTTAGGAGGTAGGACCTTTGATTAACGTTGAAAACGTAAAGCGTGGAAAAACCACACGTAAGAGTTTCTCAAAGATTGGTGATTTTGTTGAAATGCCAAATCTTATTAAAGTGCAAAAAGATTCTTACAATTGGTTTATTAACGAAGGACTAGGAGAAGTACTTAAAGAAGTATCTCCAATCGTTGATTTCTCTGAAAATCTAGTTTTAGATTTCTTAGAGTATCACATGGATGAAAATCCAAAATACACCGTAGAAGAAGCAAAAGAAAGAGATGCAACATATTCAACAAAGTTGCACGTAAATGTTCGTTTATTTAACAGAGAGACTGGAGAAATAAAGGAACAAGAAATTTATTTAGGTGATTTCCCACTTATGACTGAAACAGGTACATTCGTTATTAACGGTGCCGAGAGAGTTGTAGTAAGTCAGTTAGTTAGATCACCAAGCTGTTATTATGCATCAGCACTTGATACTAAAACAGGTAAAACACTTTATACTTCAACAGTTATGCCATTAAGAGGAGCATGGCTTGAGTATGAAACAGACAATAATGATGTTTTATGGGTAAGAGTTGATAGAACTAGAAAAATCCCAATTACAACATTATTAAGAGCGATCGGAATTGAAAGCGATGACCAAATACTAGCCCTATTTGGTGATGAACAATTATTAAAAGTTTCAATTCAAAAAGATCCAATCAAAACTTCTGAAGAAGCTATTACAGATATCTACAAAAAACTAAGACCGGGCGAACTTCCAACAGTTGAAGCAGCTAGACAAGTTTTTGATAGATTATTCTTTGATCCAAAGAGATATGATTTAGCTAAAGTAGGAAGACATAAGTTTAATGGAAAATTAAGCTTAGCTAAGAGAATTACAGGACAAGTTGCTTTCGAAGCAATCGTTGATCCTGAATCAGGAGAAGTACTTGCTGATAGAGGCGATATTATCTCTGAAGAATTAGCTACAACAATTCAAAACAGTGGTATCAATACTGTTAAGGTTGTTTGCGGAGAATCTTACATCAATGTTATTGGAAACGGAGTAGTTGATATTCATGCTTATGTTTCTGATAAAGATTTAGGTGATTTAAACTTCAAAGAATTAGTTAACTATGAAGTATTAAAAGATATCTTAGAGAAAACAGCTAAGAAAGATTTACGCGAAGTATTAAAACAAAGATATGATGAATTAATTCCTCATCATATTACTAACGAAGATATTATTTCTTCAATTAGTTATTTATTAAACCTATATCATGGTTTAGGAAATGTTGATGACATTGACCATTTAGGAAACAGACGTATTAGATGCGTTGGTGAATTACTTCAAAACCAATTCAGAATTGGTTTAGCAAGATTAGAGAGAGTTGTAAGAGAAAGAATGACAATTCAAGACTTAGACTCAATCACACCACAAGCATTAATTAATACAAAACCAATTTCATCATCAATTAGAGAATTCTTCGGAAGTTCTCAATTATCACAATTTATGGATCAAACAAACCCATTATCTGAATTAACTCATAAGAGAAGAATTTCAGCATTAGGACCTGGCGGTTTAACAAGAGAAAGAGCAGGTTTCGAGGTTCGTGATATTCACTATACTCACTATGGCAGACTATGCCCAGTAGAGTCTCCTGAAGGACCAAACATCGGATTAATTTCTGCATTATGTTCTTTCGCTAGAATTAATGAATATGGATTTATTGAAGCTCCATATAGAAAAATTGATAAGAAAACTCATAAGGTTACAGACCAAGTTGATTATTTATCTGCTGATCAAGAAGATAAATTCTCAATTGGACAAGCAATTGAACCAATTGATAAAAACGGAAAATTAAAGAATAAGAAAGTTAAAGTTAGAAGAGTAACAGAATTCCTAGAAGTTCCAGCTGAAGAAGTTGACTACTTAGAAATTTCTCCAAGAGAATTAGTTTCTGTTGCTGCAGCTATGATTCCTTTCTTAGAGCATGATGACGTTAAGAGATCTTTAATGGGTTCAAACATGCAAAGACAAGCAGTTCCACTTATCAAGACAGAATCTCCAATCGTTGCTACAGGTATGGAATACAGAGCAGCAAAAGATTCAGGAATTACTGTTCTTGCTAAAGAAGCCGGAATTGTAGAAAAAGTTTCATCTGATGAAATTCAAATCAGAACAAAGAAAGATGAGTTACAAAAATATAAATTAGCTAAGTTCAAGAGAACAAACGGTGGTACATGTATCAACCAAAGACCAATTGTTTCAGTTGGTGAAAAAGTTAAAGAAGGTGATACAATCGCTGACGGACCAGCAACTCAAAACGGAGAAATGGCTCTAGGTAGAAACGCATTAATCGCATTCTCTACTTGGGAAGGTTATAACTTCGAGGATGCTATCCTTATCAATGAAAAATTAGTTAAAGAAGACACATTCACATCTATTCATATTGAAGAATACAACTGTGAATGTCGTGATACAAAATTAGGACCAGAAGAAATTACAAGAGATATTCCAAACTTAGGTGAGGATGTTCTTAAAGACCTAGACGAAGATGGTATCATCAGAATCGGTGCTGAAGTAAGACCTGGAGATATCCTAGTTGGTAAAGTTACACCTAAGGGTGAAACAGAATTAACAGCTGAAGAAAGATTATTAAGAGCTATCTTCGGTGAAAAATCTAGAGAAGTTAGAGATACATCATTAAGAGTTCCACACGGTGAGGAAGGAACAATTGTTGATGTTAAAGTATTTACAAGGGACAATTCAGATGAATTAGGACCTGGTGTAAATCAAGTTATTAGAATTTATATTGCTGCTAAGAGAAAGATTAGTGTTGGTGATAAGATGTCTGGACGTCACGGAAATAAAGGTGTTATTTCAAGAATTCTTCCAGAAGAAGATATGCCTTTCTTACCAGATGGTACTCCAGTAGACATCGTATTAAACCCAATGGGTGTTCCTTCTCGTATGAACTTAGGACAAGTACTTGAAGTTCACTTAGGAATGGCAGCTAGAGCTCTTGGATGGAAAGTTGAAACACCAGTATTCGATGGTGCTAAAGACTGGGAAATCGAAGAACTATTAGAACAAGCTAAATTAAGAAAAGATGGTAAAACAATCGTATATGACGGAAGAACAGGAGATCCATTTGATCACCCAGTAACAGTCGGAGTTATGTACATGTTAAAATTACACCACTTAGTAGATGATAAGATTCATGCTCGTTCAACAGGACCATACTCATTAGTTACACAACAACCTCTTGGTGGTAAAGCACAATTTGGTGGACAAAGATTTGGTGAAATGGAAGTTTGGGCACTTGAAGCTTATGGTGCTGCTTACACATTACAAGAAATGATTACTACAAAATCTGACGATGTTGTCGGAAGAGTTAAAGCTTATGAAGCAATCGTTAAAGGAAGCAACATTCCAAAACCAGGAATTCCAGAAGGTTTCAAAGTTCTTGTAAAAGAATTACAAGCATTAGGATTAGACATTACATTATATGATAAACAAGATAAGATCATTGAATTAAAAGAAGAAATTGACGACGCTGTTGATTTCAACCAAATCAATGATAGTGATTCAAGAGAAGATCACAATGTTGTAAATGAAGAAGAACTACAAAACAGTGGATATTCTGAAACAAGCGAAGATAATGAAGCAGATGATTCAGAAGAAGTTGAAGAATTCGACGACGGAATCGATGATGCTGAGTATGAAGAAGTAGAAGAAGACGAATTTGATGATGGTTATGGTGCAGAAGACAACTTTGATGACGATGACACATTATAATATTTCGTTGTAATTATTTACAAAACAAAATTTAATTTAATATTTTAATTTTAGAAATTTTATAACTTAAATGAATGTGCAGCAGGGTGTATATAATGTTTCGAAAAATTAACAACAAAAAATAATAAAGTGGAGGCAAATTTAAGTGGAAGATTTAGAAAACTTAAATCAAATACGTATAAGTTTAGCTTCAGATGAACAAATTAGAGAATGGTCAAAAGGAGAAGTTAAGAAACCTGAGACTATTAACTATAGAACATTAAAACCAGAAAAAGACGGACTTTTCTGTGAAAGAATTTTCGGACCAGTTAAAGACTGGGAATGCCATTGCGGTAAATATAAGAGAATCAGATATAAAGGCGTTGTTTGCGATAGATGTGGCGTTGAAGTTACAAAATCTAAAGTAAGACGTGAGAGAATGGGACACATTGAATTAGCTGCTCCAGTTGCTCATATCTGGTACTTCAGAGGAATTCCAAACAGAATAGCATTAATGTTAGATGTTTCACCTAAAGCTATTGAAAGAGTTGTATATTTTGCAGCATACATCGTTATAGACAAAGGAACTTCAAAATTAGAAAAGGGAACAGTTTTAACTGAAAAAGAATACAGTGAAGCTGTTGAAAAATATGGAGAAGATTCTTTTAAAGCAGAGATGGGTGCAGAAGCATTACAAAAATTATTAGCTGAAATTGACGTTGAAAAATTATCTAAAGATTTACAAAAACAAATCTCTAAAGCAAGTGAGCAAAAGAAGATTAAATTAATCAAGAGATTAGATACAGTTGAATCATTTAGAAAATCTTCAAACAAACCTGAATGGATGGTTATGAGTGCAATTCCAGTTATACCACCAGATTTAAGACCTATGGTTCAATTAGACGGTGGAAGATTTGCAACATCAGACTTAAACGACTTATATAGAAGAGTTATTAACAGAAATAACAGATTAAAGAGATTATTAGAATTAGGTGCTCCTGAAATTATTGTAAGAAACGAAAAACGTATGTTACAAGAATCAGTTGACGCTTTAATTGATAACAGTAGAAGAGGAAGACCAGTTACAGGTGCTGGCGGAAGAGCTTTAAAATCTTTATCAGATATGTTAAAGGGTAAACAAGGTAGATTCCGTCAAAACTTACTTGGTAAACGTGTTGACTACTCAGGACGTTCAGTTATCGTAGTAGGACCAGAATTAAAGATTTACCAATGTGGTGTTCCAAAGGAAATGGCAGTTGAGTTATTCAAACCATTTGTTATGAGAGAATTAGTTTCAAGAAAATTAGCTAAAAACATCAAAGTAGCAAAGAGAATGGTTGAAAGACTTGACCCAGCAGTATGGGAAGTATTAGAGGATGTAATCAAAGATCATCCAGTTATGCTTAACCGTGCTCCAACATTACATAGACTTGGTATTCAATCATTTGAGCCAGTTCTAGTTGAAGGTAGAGCTATTAAGCTTCACCCATTAGTATGTACAGCATTCAATGCTGACTTCGACGGTGACCAAATGGCTA
>CAMKBC010000028.1 GCA_946410665.1 uncultured Clostridia bacterium
GGCAAGGTGATTGTTGTTTGATTCGATATGCGGGAAAAAATATATTAATAGATAGCGGTGGAAGTGATGATAATTACGATATTGGAAAGAACACCTTACTTCCATATTTATTAACTAAAAAGATTACTAAGATAGATTATGCTTTTGTTTCACATATGGATTCAGATCATTGCAAAGGCTTGTTTTATGTGGCAGAACACTTAAAAATAGAAAATATAATAATGGGTTTACAAGCTGAAGAATACCCAAATTTTAAAATGATAAAAGAAATAGCCAACAGGCGAAAGATAAAAATACAAATGCTACATGCAGGAGACATTATCAATATAAATAAAATAAAAATAACTGTTATATGGCCGATTAGAGAATCGATGATTACTGAAAATGGAATAAATAATAACTCGTTAGTGTTTAGAATAGATTTTAAAAATAATTCGTTTTTGTTTACTGGAGATATTGAAAAAGTCGCAGAAGAAAAAATCTTGGATACATATAAATACAATATGAAAATATTAGATGTTGATGTTTTAAAAGTCGGACATCATGGTTCAAAAACATCATCAATTTATAACTTTGTTTTTGCTACAACTCCGATAATTGCATTAATTGGAGTCGCAAAGAATAATAAGTATGGACATCCTGCAAATAGTACAATTGAAAAGTTAAATAAGTTAAAATGTAAAATATATCGAACAGACAAAATGGGTGAAATAAAATTGACTTTTAAATAAAGACAAATAAATTTTTATATGGTAAAATTGCAGTTGTAAAACTTAGAAAGAGGAGTAGCAATGGAAGAAGAAAACAAACCAAAAAAGAAAATTGGATTAATAATTTCAGTAGTATTAGTACTTGTGGTTATAATAGGCATAATAGTTGCAATAGTTTGGTATACAAGTAGTACAAAAGCTGTTAGCTCAGATCCAAACGAACCTAAATTCATGGTTGAAATTCCTAAAGATACATCAATTTCAGGAATTGGCGATATATTGAAAAAGAATGGATTAATTCAAAATGATTTAGCTTATAAGATTTTTTGTAAGTTAGATGGATTTGATAATGTAATGGCAGGAAAATATGAATTAAGCAAAAATATGTCATTATCAGAGATAGCAGACACTTTAAGAAAAGGTCCAGATCTTAAAAAGTACGAAATAAATATTACTTTTAAAGAGGGAACATGCATTAGAAAAATGGCTGCTTTATTAGAAGAGAAAACTAATATTAAGGCAGACGATTTCATTGCTAAGATGAAAGATAGAGAATACATAAAAACATTAACTGAAAAGTATTGGTTCCTAGAAGGAGTACCATTAGATAATGATCAAGTATACTATCCTTTAGAAGGTTACTTATTTCCAGACACATATACTTTTTCAAGTAAAGATGTAGAAATAGAAACAGTAGTTGAAAAAATGCTTACATTAATGGGAGAAAAACTTGAACCATACAAAGCACAAATTCAACAATCAGAGTTTAAATCTATTCATTCAATTATAACTTTAGCTTCTATAGTTGAATTAGAATCAACAAATGGAAATGTAGTAGGAATGGAGATTTCTTCAAGAGCTGGAGTTACTAGTGTTTTCTACAATAGATTAAAGAGTGGAATGTCATTAGGATCAGATGTTACAACATACTATGCAATTCAAAAAGATATGCATGATTATGAATTAAGAATGAGCGATTTAAATGCTAAGAATGGATATAACACAAGAGCAAGTGGAATGAATGGAAAATTACCTGTTGGACCAATTTGTTCACCAAGTATTCAATCAATTGTAGCTTCAATCAAACCAGAAAAAACAGATTACTATTTCTTTGTAGCAGATAAAAATGGAGATACTTATTTAACAAAAACAAATGCTGAGCATAATGCAATAATAAGCAAATTGAAGGCAGAGGGTATGTGGTTCACATACGATAATTAATGACAAAATATGGCAAATCGATTGACGGGACGGCTTGAAAATAGTATAATTGAGATATCTAGTAATTGTTACTATAGTTCATGCAGCATAAAAATAAAATACATTTAAGGAGGATAAAAGCATGAAAAAAGTAATCGGAGTTTTTAGTCGGTCCATCAATGTAGTGATAGTAACGTTTATGATAGCGATTGTGCTGTCAATAGCAATCCAGTTTGGCTTCCGGCCAAGCGGAGTGTTATTCCACCTGACGTTCTACATCTCGCTACTTTGTCTTATTATTCTTATGGGTATTAAGACAATTCCTAGAATTAACGAGATAACTCGTGATAGGACACCGTTTTTGGTGGTAAATCTTATCACGTTAATAGTAGTAATAATCGCAATTTTGGGTTTACATTTTGGAGCTTTTCAGAATGAAACTGTTGCGGCTGTTGCAAGCTATGTGGCGCTGGCTGGATATATGTTTACCTCATTAACACTGCTATAACCGATCAAAAAACAAACTCAAAACCGGGTACCCAAGTGGGTCCCGGTCTTTTTGTTATTTATTAAACTTGTTAATCGATTATTCAACACTGAATTTTAATTCATCATTATCTAAATCTACAAATACTTTTTGTCCATTCTTTAATTCGTTTCTTAGTATTTTATCTGATAAAGTATCTTCAATGTATTTTTCAATTGTACGTCTTAATGGACGTGCACCATATTTAACATCAGTTCCTTTTTCTTGTAAGAAATCTTTTGCTTCATCAGAAACAAACATCTTGATATTCTTATCATCTAGAACTTTTTGTGTATCATCAAGCATTAAGTCTACAATCATTCTTAATTCTTTAGGTTGTAATGATTCAAACACTATGATTTCATCAACTCTATTTAAGAATTCAGGTCTGAATGTATCTTTTAAGCTATCAATAATTTTGTTTTTACGCATTTCTGATTGTGAACCAAAACCAATTGAATTTGTGTTTAAGTTTGAACCAGCATTTGATGTCATGATAATGATAGTGTTTTCAAAGCTTACAGTATTACCATGAGCATCTGTTAATCTACCATCATCTAAGATTTGTAATAACATATTGAATACATCTGGATGTGCTTTTTCAATCTCGTCTAATAAAACGATTGAATATGGGTGTCTCTTAACTTTTTCAGTTAATTGTCCAGCATCATCATAACCAACATATCCTGGAGGAGCACCGATTAATTTGGCTGTAGAATTGCTCTCCATATATTCTGACATATCAACTCTAATAATAGAGTCTTCATTTCCAAACATTTCAACAGACAAAGCTTTTGAAAGTTCTGTTTTACCAACACCAGTAGGTCCAACAAATATGAAAGATGGAGGACGCTTTGTGCTCTTTAATCCAGCTCTATTTCTTCTGATTGCTCTAGCAACAGCACTTACTGCATCGTTTTGTCCAATAATTCTCTTGTGAAGATTATCTTCAAGATTTAGTAATTTTGCTGTTTCTTCTTCAGTTATCTTTTGAACAGGAATCTTTGTCCATCCTTCGATAACTCTAGCAATATCTTCAACAGTTAATTCCTTTGGAGCCATCTTAGATTCAAGTTCTTTGATTTGATCTGTGATTGAACATTCTTGCATTTTTAGTTCAGCTGCTTTCTTGTAATCATCAGTAGAATCAGCGTTTGCAGCTTCTTCTTTTTGTGATTGAATATCAGCTAATTTATGTTTTAAAACTTCTAATGTATATAAATCTTTGTTATCCAAGTTAATTCTTGAACAAGCTTCATCTAATACGTCAATAGCTTTGTCTGGTAAGAATCTATCGTGAATGTATTTTTCAGACATATTTACAAGCTTTTTGATAACGTCATTTGAAATTTGAACTTTGTGGAAGTTCTCATAGTATGACTTAATTCCTTCGATAATATTGATAGAGTCTTCAACTGAAGGTTCTTCAACGATTACAGGTTGGAATCTTCTCTCTAAAGCTGAATCTTTTTCAATATGTTTTCTGTACTCAGCAAGAGTAGTAGTACCAATTAATTGGATTGTTCCATTAGCTAGTGAAGGTTTTAAGATATTAGCGGCGTTCATTGTGTGATCTGCATCACCAGCACCGATAATATTGTGGATTTCGTCTATTACTAGAATTACATTGCCTTCAGCTTTACATTCATCAATAATAGCCTTCATTCTGCCTTCAAATTGGCCTCTAAATTGTGTACCAGCAACAATTGCTGTCATATCTAATAAATATACTTCTTTTTTCATAAGTTTAGCTGGAACATCGCCATCAACAATTTTTAGTGCTAAACCTTGAGCGATAGCTGTTTTACCAACACCAGGCTCACCAATTAAGCAAGGGTTGTTCTTTGTACGTCTATTTAAGATTTGAATCATTCTAGAGATTTCTTTTTCTCTACCAATAACTCTATCAATCTTACCTGCTCTAGCTTGAGCTGTAAGGTTTGTACCGAAAGACTCTAAGAATTTACGCTTTTTAGTAGTCTTTTCCTTAGTTTTAACCTTGGTTTTGCCATCAGAAGAGCTGTCTTCTTGGTTACTTGCTCTTTTTCCAAAGATGTTTCCTAGAGGAATGGCAAACCCCATACCATTAACTCCAGGGCTATCAATACCATCAACAGATGTATCCATATCAGAATTTAACTCTTCTAAAGCTTGAGGGTCATTGATATCAATACCTTGTTCTGCTAGGTTTCCAGCTAAATCATCGAGCATAGAGTTTAGTTGTTTAGTCATATTTTTGATGTCCTCATCGCTTAGTGATTTAACATTATTTATATCTGCTGAAATAGTAGAAATTCCTCTTTTTTGGGCGCAAGCTGCGCAATATCCACGTTTTACAGCATTTCCGCTCTCATCTTTTTCTTCAATAAAGATAATTGCGGCATTCTTATTACAATCTGAACATAACATATAAATCATCTCCAATTCTGTCGTAAATTTTGTTCTGTATTTCCATGAGATATATTTTACAATAAATCCCCATATCTAGTCAATAAAACAGTGGTAAAGTTTCGTAAATTCAAGGCTTTGAAACCGCTATTTAGGTTTGACAAATACGCCCTAATAATATAGAATATAGCATGTAAAAATGTGATAAGAAAGGGAGTTTATGCAGAAAAATAACAAATCAAAAAGTATTGCTTTGCGTACTCAAGTTTATTTAATCATAATAGCATTCTTAGAAGTTGTAATTTGCTGTTACAATTATTTTTTGATACCTGTAGCAATTGTTTTCTATGGGCTTGTTATTTGGTATGCAATTTGGTCTTCAAAGAAAAGAAACACAGAACTTACACAAGCACTCGAAGACTTAACTTCAAAAGTTGGTTCTACAGCAAAAACAACCCTTATCAATTCACCATTCCCACTTTCAATTATCGATGCTAATGGCAGTATGGTTTGGAAGAGTGAGAAGTTTGTTAACACATTTGCAGAAGTAGATATGAGTACTATCTTAGTGGATATTGCTGATAAGATTAAGGCAAATGTCATTAATGCAGAGAAAAATAAGGGCGAGATTAATATTGAAACATTAATTAACAATAAGAATTATCGTCTTTTAGGTTCATATATAAAGGTTAATAATGACCACAAGAAAAATAAAAAGAAAGAATCTGAGTCAAACAAACCAGACAGCGACTATGTTATGATTCTTTACTTCATTGATGAAACAGAGATCAAGGCATTAAAACAAAAGGTTGAAGATCAAGATTTATCAATGGGTATCATTATGATTGATAACTATGAAGAAATTTCACAAAGAATGACTTCAGAAGTTAGACCTGTATTCATAGCACAAGTTGAAAAGAAGATTTACGACTATACAGCAAAGTATGATGTAATAATGGTTAAAACAGAAAAAGATACATTCTACTGTGTTGCAAACCATGCTTCAGTAGAAAAAATGAATGATGACAAATTCAGCATTCTAAACGAAGTTAAGACTGTTGAATTCCCAGACAGTGTTCCAGCAACATTGAGTATTGCATTCTCAGATGATGGCGACACAGGAATTAAGAAAGTTGAATCAGCAAGAGCAGCAATTGATATCGCTCTTGGTAGAGGTGGAGATCAAGCTATCATAAAGGAAAATGCTAACTACAAATTCTTTGGTGGTAGAACAACAGAAGTTGAGAAGAGAACAAAAGTTAAAGCTAGAATGGTTTCTCATGGTCTTCAAAAATTAATAGAAGAATCAGAAAATGTTTTATTAATGGGTCATAGCAATAGTGATATGGATGCAATTGGTTCTTGCATGGGTCTATATAGATTTGCAAAAACATTAGGTAAAGAGGCACATATCGTTAACAATTCGTTAGGAATTGGAATTGATGGTTTCATAGATAAATTGAAACAAACACCAGAATATGAAAACTTATTGATTAAAACAGATGAAGCACTAGATTTAATTACTGATAAAACATTATTAATCGTAACAGATACAAGTAGACAAAACTACGTTGATTCTCCAGAAGTGTTGGAGAAAGCTAAGAGAGTAGTTATTATCGATCACCACAGAAGAAGTACAGATTTTATTGATAATGCATTATTAACATTCCAAGAAGTTTATGCATCTTCTGCATGTGAATTAGTAACAGAAATATTAGAATATGCAAATACAAAAATTGAATTAACAGAATTAGAAGTTGAAGCTTTATATTCTGGAATCATGCTTGATACAAAGAACTTTACATTTAAGACAGGTGTAAGAACATTTGAGGCAGCAGCATTTTTACGTAGAAATGGTGTTGATATTATCAAAGTTAAGAAATGGTTCCAAAGCGATATTCTTACATATCAAGCTATATCTTCAATTGTTTCTTCAGCTGAAATCATGAACAACAATATTGCTATTGCTCTTTATGACAAAGCAGAAGATACAAATGCTAATATAACAGCAGCAAAAGCAGCTGATGAGTTATTAACTATAGGCGGAATTGTTGCATCGTTTGTTCTAACAAAGATGGGCGAAAAAGTTTATATTAGTGGTAGATCAATTGGTGATATAAACGTTCAATTAATTCTTGAAAAACTAGGTGGTGGTGGACATATAACACTAGCCGGAGCACAAATTGAAGGATATTCATTAGAAGAAGCAAAGCAAGAATTAATAAATAGAATTAACGAATATTTCTTTGAAACAGAAAACTAAATAGATTAGAAAGGAGCACAACATGAAGGTTATACTATTAGATAACATCAAAGGAGTTGGCTACAAAGATCAAATAATTGATGCAAATGACGGATACGCGAGAAACTTTTTAATCCCAAAAGGAAAAGCTGTTGAAGCAAACACTGCAAATCTTGCAAAACTAAAGGCAAAACAAGATTCACATGCATATAAAAAGAGCGTTGAAAAGCAAGAAGCAGAAGAAATAAAAGATAAACTAAAAGATATTACATTAACTGTAAAAGTAAAAGCAGGAGAAAATGGAAAAATCTTTGGCGGAGTTACATCAAAAGAAATATCAGAACAATTAAAAGCTCAATATAAAATAGATGTAGATAAGAAAAAGATAGAATTAAAAGAAACAATCAAAACAATTGGCGTAGTAAGCGTTAATGTTAAATTGTTCGAAGGTGTAAATGGAAATTTAAAAGTAAAAATCGAAGGAGAATAATATGGATCTTCAAAAAATTCCACCACACGATGAAGAAGCAGAACAAGCTGTTATTGGTAGTATGCTAACTGACCAAGAAGCGGTTGTTTCAGCTATTGAGAGTTTAAAAGCAGAAGATTTTTATAGAAGTGACAATGCTACAATTTATGAAGCTATCATGAATGTTTACGCAAAAGGTGAGCCAATTGATATCATCACTGTAAAAGAAGAATTAGTATCAATGGGCAAACTTGATAGCGTTGGTGGACTTGAATACATAGCAAGTCTTCCTGAGAAAGTTCCAACAACAGCAAATGTTGAGAAGTATGTAAACATTGTTGAAGAAAAATCAATTTTAAGAAGTTTAATTAAAACTGCAAATGAGTTGATTAGTTTAGGTTATAGCCAACAAGAAGATGTAACAAGCATTATGGATGATGCTGAAAAGAAGATATTCAACATCATGCAAAAGAAAACTCAAAACGGATATGATTCAATCAAAAATATTCTTGTTGATTCTTTTGAAAATTTACAAGAATTATATAAAAACAAAAAACACATTACTGGTGTTGCAACAGGATTTATCGATCTTGATAATAGAACTTCAGGATTCCATAAAGATGAATTAATACTTATTGCTGCTAGACCTTCTATGGGTAAAACAGCATTCGCGTTAAACATTGCAACAAATGCTGCAGTTAATAGTGGTACTCCAGTAGTTGTATTCTCACTAGAAATGTCAAAAGAACAATGTGCAAACAGAATTCTATGTGCACAAGCTATGGTTGATAGCTCAAAAGTTCAAAGAGGTGAGATTGAAGATGATGAGTGGAGTAAACTTGCAGAAGCAGCAGGTGAACTTTCAGATTCATCAGGAATTATAATTGATGATACACCAGGTATTACAGTTGCTGAAATCAGAGCAAAATGTAGAAAACTAAAAATAGAAAAAGATATTGGATTAGTAGTTATTGACTACTTACAATTAATCACAGGAAGCGGAAAAACAAATTCACGTGAGCAAGAAATTGCAGAGATTTCGAGATCTTTAAAAATTCTTGCCAAGGAATTAGCAATTCCAGTAATAGCACTATCACAATTATCACGTGCTCCAGAAGCAAGACCTGATCATAGACCTATGCTTCAAGATTTGCGTGAATCTGGATCTATCGAGCAAGATGCTGACGTTGTAATGTTTATCTATAGAGATGATTATTATAACCAAGAATCAGAAAAGCCAAACATTGCTGAAATTATTATTTCAAAGAACAGATCTGGATCTTTAGGAACAGCAGAATTGTTATGGATGCCACAATACACAAAATTTGCAAACAAATATAACGGTGACTAATTTTAAAGAGAGGTATTTAATTTGGCACAACGTTTAAATATTGTTGAAGAAAAATTTTTAAATACAATTAAGAAATATAATTTAATAAAAACAAATGATGTAATAGTTGTCGGGGTTTCAGGAGGCCCTGACTCTATTACTTTATTGACGTGTTTAGATAAATACAAAGATAAGTTTCAATATAAAATAGTTGTTGCACATATTAATCATTTAATAAGAAAAGATTCCACAGAAGATGAACAATTTGTGGAAAACCTATGCGAAAAATTAAATCTTCCATGTGAAGTAAAAAGAGCAGAGGTTGCAGAAATCGCAAAAACAGAAAAAAGAGGCGAAGAAGAAGTTGGACGTAAAATTCGTTACGATTTCTTCGATGAAGTTGCAAAGAAGTACGATGCAAACAAGATTGCAATTGCTCACAATATGAATGATAATGCTGAAACAGTATTATTAAATTTGATTAGAGGAAGCGGACTTAGTGGACTTGAAGGAATTCAACCACAAGAGTATGGAAAGTATATTAGACCATTAATTGAATGTTCTAGAGACGAAATCGAAAAATATTGTGAAGAAAATGATTTGCAACCTAGAATTGATTCAACAAATAGTGAAGATATTTATAAGAGAAATGAGATTAGACATAAAGTTCTTCCAATGCTAAAGGAGTTCAATCCTAACATTGTTGAAACACTTTCAAGAACTTCAAAAATAGTAAAAGAGAATAATGATTTTGTTACTCAAGAAAGTGCAAAGACATATACTAAGATTGCTAAAAAAGAAGGAAAAAATCTAGTAAGTTTTGAACTAGCTGAGTTTAACAAATTAGAAAATTCAATCAGAACAAACTTAATTATTTATACAATAAATGATTTGTTGGGTTCTGTTAAAGATATTAGCAAAGTTAACATTGATGATGTAATCGAACTTGCAAATAACAATATTGGAAACAAATATATTTTTATAAAAAAGAATTTAAAAGTCAGTGTTAATAAGGGATTGATAAGCTTCGAAGTAATTGTTTTGAAGTAATAAAAAATATACTATAATTATGAAAACTAGATTATTGAATAATTAAAGTACTTATGATAAATTTAATTATGCATAAAGAACAAAGGAGGAAATGTTTTGAAAAACGGAATTAAAACTCTTGCGATATGGGGAATTCTACTAGTTATTTTGATATTCGTTGTTCCATCTATTTTGGACAATGCAATGGGAAAAATCGACTATTCAGAAATGATTTCGCAAGTTAAAGCAGGAAACATTGAAGAAATTAGAATTGGCTATAGCAAAGAAAGTGCTACAGTAAAATTCAAAGATACAGGAAAGACAACTAATGTAAACATTCCTGATATTGAAAACTTAATGGAAAATTTAAATAATAACATGAGTAACAATCAAGTTAAAGTAATCCAAGAGGATGAACCTTTTATGTCGATTGTTTTAGATATGGTTTATAAAATAGCTATATTTGGTATGCTTATTATGTTGTTCTTCTTACTAGTTGGTGGACCAAAAGGGTCAGGAAGTTCAAGTGGAACTTTAGGATTTGGTAAGAGTAGAGCAAAACAAATCAATGGAAACACAAAAACAAAAGTTACATTTGAAGATGTAGCGGGTATTGACGAAGAGAGAGAAGAACTTGAAGAAATCGTTGATTTCTTAAAGAATCCAAAGAAATATACAGATATGGGTGCTAGAATACCAAAGGGTGTTTTATTAGTAGGACAACCTGGTACTGGTAAAACATTATTAGCAAAAGCAGTTGCAGGAGAAGCAGGAGTTCCATTCTTCTTCATTTCAGGATCTGACTTTGTTGAAATGTTTGTCGGTGTTGGTGCATCTAGAGTTAGAGATTTATTTGAAGAAGCTAAAAAGAATGCTCCATCAATCATCTTCATAGATGAAATTGATGCAGTAGGACGTCAAAGAGGCGCTGGTCTTGGAGGCGGACATGATGAAAGAGAACAAACATTAAACCAAATGCTTGTTGAAATGGATGGATTTGCAAAGAATGAAGGTGTTGTTGTTTTAGCAGCAACAAATAGACCTGATATCTTAGATAAAGCTTTATTAAGACCAGGAAGATTTGATAGACAAATCATGGTTTCACCACCTGATGTTAAAGCAAGAGAACAAATTCTTAATGTTCATGCAAAACAAAAGAAATTTGATGAAACAGTTGATTTAAAACTTATTGCTAAGAATACTTCAGGATTCGTTGGAGCAGATCTAGAAAACTTATTAAATGAAGCTGCATTATTAGCAGCAAGGCATAACGAACCAGCAATTTCAGAAAAAGATATTGAAAATGCTATGGTTAAGATTACAATGGGACCAGAAAAGACAACAAGAGTTAGAACAGAAAAAGATAAGAGACTTGTTTCATATCATGAAGGTGGACATGCTGTTGTTAGTCATTACTTACCTTCACAAGATCCAGTACATGAAATTTCAATTATTCCTAGAGGACAAGCTGGTGGATATACAATGTATAGACCAACAGAAGATAAAAACTTTATTTCAAGAACAGAAATGTATGAAAACATTGTTTCACTTCTTGGTGGTAGAGTTGCAGAAGAACTTGTCATCGGAGATATTTCTACTGGAGCAAGCAACGATATTGAGAGAGCAACAAAGATTGCAAAATCAATGGTTACTAAGTATGGTATGAGCGATAAAGTTGGTACTATAACATTTGGCTCAGATTCTGAAGAAGTATTTATCGGAAGAGACTGGGGTCAAGAAAAAACATATTCTGAAGGAACAGCAGCTGTTATTGATTCAGAAATTAAAAAGATTATTGATTCTGCATATGAACAAGCTAGAGCAATCTTAAATGATCATAGAGATAAACTTGATGCTGTTGCTGCAGTATTGATTGAAAAAGAAAAGATTACAGGACTAGAATTTGATCAAATCTTTGGTGATGGAATCAAAACAGAGCAA
>CAMKBC010000029.1 GCA_946410665.1 uncultured Clostridia bacterium
TCCAGAGAACAGCAATGCAAGAAAACTTATTAAATGGTTATTAACTCCAGAAGGACAAAAGGTTGTTGAAGCTGGTGGATACGTTAGATTGATAGGAAATGAATAATATTAACGTACGGTTAACATAAAACATATTAAAAGACTAGAAAGTAAAATTTCTAGTCTTTTTTGTTAGAATTTACCAATTTTATCGTTATATACAAATGTTGAAATTTCAACATTTGTAATGTTTTTGATATACTATTTCTAAGTATTTATGATATAATAAGGCCGTTCATATTACTAAGGTTTAGGAGTATAAATGGATTTATTTTTAAAATGGAAAAAAGGTGAAGAAAAATTTACTTTAGGAAAACTTTCTAAAAATGAAAATAAATATTTTTTTGAAATAGACAAAGAAGGATTCAAAAATGCAGTTTTAAATGGTTGCATTGGTATACCTGGTTTTGAATTAGGAAAAACTTCTTTTGAAAGTGATGAATTGTTCAAATTCTTTAGAAATAGAATTGTTTCTAAGGAAGCAGATAATGTAAATGAGATTCTAAGCAAATACAGCTTATCCGAATATGATGATATGCAATTGCTAAGAATAACTAAAGCAAAGATAAATGGAGATAACTATTTGGTAGAGGAGTAGTCAATGGCTAGTTCAAAAGGAAGAGAATTTATCGATTATTTTGAAAAAGATAAGGGCGTTCATATGATTTATGATGGCCAATATCTTTTATTAGACGATTCTACAGATATTTATAAGTGCGCTAAAAGCTGGATTGTATTATCACCATCACCATTAATGACAAACCTTGGTCAAAGAAAACAGTGTTTATTAAAGTCATACATATATGATGACAATAAAACTTATTCTGCAACAAAGAGACAAATGCTAAGAGCTAACAATTTTATTATTCCTGAGATAGCTAAAGCATTTGGATTAGAAGCAGCAAGTTATGGAAGATTCAAAATTATAGGTAATTTAGATGAAGGTGAATTAGCTAGAGAAGAGAATGTAGCTTACACAAAAGACCGTATACCACATTATAGATTAGAACCAAATCGCGAATATCTATTAACACCATCATTCTTAAAAAGTGATGAAGAATTCGTTCCGTTTGGAGACATTCTTTCTAATGATAAAGAAACAAATGTAAGTACTATATGGAAACAATTAGAACAATTCTTAACTACTAGAAATATCTCGAAAGAAAATATTAAAAAAGTAAAGAAACAATACGCATTAAAATCAATATTTGGAGCTTTTGTAGAATTAAATGATAATCATAACTATAATGATGGATTGATTTTTACAGATGATAGATCTAATAGATCAGTGAGAATAGCTCCAGCATATGATTTAGATTTTTCAATGCAAATATACAATGTTACTTCAATAGGAGCTACTTATTTCATAAAAACAGCAAATAATGGTAGATTTGAAGTTACTGATATGTTAAAAGAATTCCAAGATATTATATCTGAAAAAGAATTAACAAACTTAATGTCTAAAATCTATCCTGATAGACTTACTGAAATTATTGATAAAACTGAAAGAAAACATGGATTACAACTAACAACAGACGTTGAATACACATATTATAAATTCTTTAGAGAAAAATATGAAGAGATGGAAAAATTCTATAGACAAAGATTTGGAAAAGACATAGAAGATTAGGAGAAAAAATGAGAAAACTTAATGATTGTGCAGATTATAAAAATATAAGAGAAATTATCAATTACATGTGCTCAAAATGGCCTGAAAATAAAGCATTCACGTTGAAAGAAAAGATTAAAAATAAAATTAAATATACAGATATTACTTTTAAACAATATAAAGATGAAATTAACTATGTTGGCACAGCTTTAAAAAATTTAAAAGTAGAAGATATGAGAGTAGCTATCATTGGAGCAAATAGTTATCCTTGGGCTGTTAGTTTCTTAGCAGCAACAACAGGAGATGCGATTGCAGTTCCATTAGATAAAGGCTTACCAGATGATGAAATCGAAATGTCATTAATCAGATCAAAAGCCAATGTAATTGTTTTTGATAGCAAATACAAAGATGCATTAGCTAACATGATGAATAAAGGAAAAACATTCTTAAAACAATTCATTTGTGTTGATGATATTGATATGGAAGATTTCAAGACAAAGGCAAAAACAACCGCTGTCACAACATTTAAAGAGTTCTTAAATAAAGGTAAAGAATTATTTAAGAAAGATAAAAGCTTTACAAAAGTTAAGATTGATGATGATAAGACTTGTGAAATTGTTTTCACATCAGGAACAACATCACAATCTAAAATGGTTGAATTATCAAATAGAAACGTAGCTTCAAATGTTGCAGGATTAAACAAAGTTGAAACAATTTATGATAATGATACAACAATTTGTTTGTTACCATACCATCATACATTTGGATCAACAGGATTATTGTTCATGCAAAGTAATGGCGCAAGAGCGGTATTCTGCGATGGCTTAAGATATATACAAGACAACTTCTTAGAGTATGGGGTTACAACTTTTATAGGTGTTCCATTATTAATTGAAGCAATGGATAAAAAAGTTTGGGCTAAAGTTGAAAAAATGAAAAAGACTAAACTTATTAAGTTTGCTATGAAAGTAACTAATGCTTTAAGACATATTGGAATTGATTTAAGACAAAAAGTATATAAAGAAATACATGAAAACTTAGGAAAGTTAAGATTTATAGTTAGTGGTGCTGCAGCATTAGATCCTAAAGTTGCAAAAGATTTTGATGCTTGGGGATTCTTATTAGCACAAGGATATGGATTAACTGAAACATCTCCAGTTATTTCAGGAGAAAGTGATAAAGAACATAAAATTGGTTCAGTTGGTATGCCACTACCGGGAATTGAAGCAAGAATTGATAATCCAGATGCTGACGGAATTGGAGAAATTTGTGTTAAAGGTCCTAATGTAATGAAAGGATACTATGACAACAAAGAAGCAACTGATGAAGTATTAGTTGATGGATGGTTCCATACAGGAGATTTAGGAAGAATAGATAAAAAGGGATATATCTTTATTACTGGACGTAAGAAAAATGTAATTGTATTAAAGAATGGTAAGAATATATTCCCAGAAGAACAAGAAGCAATATTAAATCAAAAAGATTATTGTATCGAGAGCTTAGTATTTGGAAAACCAGATAGAGACGATGATTTATTAATCAGTGTTGAAATTCAATATGATAAAGATTATTTCAAAAATAAGTTAAATATGACTGATGAAAAAGAAATCTATGATTACATTTGGGAAGATATTAAAAAAGTTAATACAACTGTTCCTAAATATAAACACATCAAGAAATTATATTTAACAGCAGATGAAATGATTAAGACAAGTACAGCTAAAACAAAGAGAAATGAAGAAATTAAGAAAATATTAGCTAACGAAAAATAGAAAAGTCTGAATAAGACTTTTCTTATGTTGTTGGAGGATAAATGTCTAAACTAAAGAAAATAATTATTATTGTTTCATGCATAATTTTAGTTGTTGGCTTAGCTATTGGCGGTTACTTCTTATATGTTAATATTCGTGAAAACAACGAGTATGAAACAGCGTTAACATTAGTCGATGACTTAAATGTTGAGGCAGGAAAATATATAAGATTAAAAGACCTGATTGCTAATCTTAATGGAACTGAAGAGGACAATTTTATAATTAACACATCAAAAACTGGGGAAAACACAATATCATTTAAATATAAATGTCCACATGGTATGGAACATGAAAAAACATTTACTATTAATGTTAAAGATACCACAGCTCCAAAGATTCTAAGCGAAGACTATTACACAATCACTAAAGGAAGTACAGCAGATTTAACTAAAAAGATATTTGCAGTAGATAATATTTGTGGAAAACTACAAACAAAAATTTTAGGAACATATGATGTAAATAGAGTTGGAAATTATAATGTTATATTTTCTGCAAAAGATGATAGTGGAAATGAAACTTTAAAAAATGTAACATTCAAAGTAGTTGAACCAACTCCTAATGAAACAAAGAAAACTACAACAACTAAGAAAATAGAATATACAGACATTGTTAAAGAACACAAAAACAGAAACACCATGATTGGTATTGATATTTCTGGTTATCAAAAAGATATAGATTGGGATTTGTTAAAAAAATCTGGAGTTGAATTTGTTTTTGTAAAGATAGGATATCAAGAAGGTTTTGGCGGAGACCTAGGATATGATTCACGTTTTGAAAGAAATATGAAAGAAGCAAATAGAGTAGGAATACCTGTCGGAGGATACTTCTTCTCATATGCAAAAACTGTTGATGAGATAAAAGAACAAACAAAATTTGTTGCAGATGGACTATCAAAGTTTAAAGTTGATCTTCCAATATATTTTGACTGGGAAGATTGGTCAGATTTTAATAGACAAGAATTAAGCTTATATGATATGAACTTGATGGCACATACTTTTCAAGATGAAATGAAAAACTATGGCTATGAATCTAGTATCTATGGTAGTGCTTACTACTTAAGAACTATTTGGACAGCTGAAGAATTTAATAAGATTTGGATGGCACAATATAATGACAAAGTTACATATAAAGGCAAATACTATATTTGGCAAAGATGCGACTATGGACACATTGAAGGTATCGACGGAAGTTTAGATGTTGATATCATGTATTTAAACTAGTACATAAAAGGTTATTCTACACAACTAATAACCTAATATTATAAAAGAGGTAAAACAATGGACATTATTAATGTAATAGCTACAGAGTTGGGTGTAAAAGACACTCAAGTACAAAAAACTATCGAGTTACTAGATGAGGGTAACACAGTTCCTTTTATTGCAAGATATAGAAAGGAAGCAACAGGAAATCTATCAGATGAACAATTAAGAGATTTAAATGATAGATTAACTTATTTAAGAAACTTAGAAGCAAGAAAGCAAGAAGTTACAACATCAATTGAAAATCAAGGAAAGATGACTGAAGAAATAGCAGCTGCATTAGCACAAGCTATGACTTTAGCAGATGTTGAAGATATCTACAGACCTTATAAGCAAAAGAAGAAAACAAGAGCAACAGTTGCTAAGGCTAAAGGTCTAGAACCACTTGCTAATGATATATTTGCTCAAGAGTCAACAGTATCAATTTATGAAGAAGCAAAGAACTATCTAAATGATGAGGTAGAGACTCCTGAGGATGCTCTAGCTGGAGCTAAAGATATAATTGCTGAACAAATTTCTGATGATACAGAATTCAGAAAGATGATTAAAAAGATTTATAACAAAGAAGCAGTTATTAAGACTGAAGGAACAAAACCAGAAGAAAAAACAAATTATAATATGTATTATGAATTTGAAGAAAAAGTTGGTTCAATCCCAAGTCATAGAATTTTAGCTATCAACAGAGGAGAGAAAGAAGAATTCTTAAAAGTTAAAATTGCAAAACCAGATGATAAAATTCTTTATTCAATTGTTAAGAAAACAATCAAAAACTGGGATGCTGTTTTAAAATTTAAAGATAATTTAGTTGAAACAGATATCAATAAAATTACACCTGATATTTCAAGAGAAGAATTAATCGTTGAAGCTATTGTTGATGGATGGTATAGATTAACTGAACCATCTGTAGATAGAGAAATTAGAGCAGACTTAACAGAAAAAGCTGATGAACAAGCTATTAAAGTTTTTGGAAAGAATGCAAAGCAATTATTATTAGGTGCTCCATTAAAAGGATTAACTGTTTTAGGATTTGACCCTGCTTATAGAACAGGATGTAAGTTAGCTATCATTGATGAAACAGGAAAAGTTTTAGGCACAGGAGTTGTATATCCAACAGAACCTCAAAATGATATTGAAGGTGCTAGAAAAACTTTAATTGACATGTTTGATAAATATGGAATCAACATGGTAGCTATCGGAAACGGTACAGCTTCAAGAGAATCTGAACAATTTGTTTCTGATACAATTAAAGAATACAAAGCAAAAACAAATAAAGATGTTTATTATGCAATAGTAAGTGAAGCAGGAGCTTCAGTTTACTCAGCATCAAAGTTAGCAACAGAAGAATATCCAGACTTAAACGTTTCATTAAGAGGAGCAATCTCAATTGCAAGACGTTTACAAGATCCATTAGCAGAGTTTGTTAAGATTGATCCTAAGGCTATTGGAATTGGACAATATCAACATGATGTTGATCAAAAGAAATTGTCTGAAAACTTAAGTGAAGTAGTAGAAGATGCAGTTAACGAAGTTGGTGTAGATATTAACACTGCAACACCATCATTACTACAATATGTAGCTGGTATCAATTCAGGCGTTGCTAAAAATATTGTTAAGTATAGAGATGAAAATGGTAAGTTTACTGAAAGAAAAGAATTATTAAAAGTTCCTAAACTAGGTAAAGTTGCATTTGAACAATGTGCTGGTTTCATTAGAGTTCCAGAAGGAAAGAACCCACTTGAAATTACAGCTGTTCACCCTGAATCATATAAGCAAACAGAACAATTATTAAAATTAATTGAAGCTAAAAAAGAAGATTTATTAGATAAAGAAAAATTAACTCATATTAGACTAAAATTAAACGAGTTAAATATTGCTAAAACAGCCCAAGAATTAGAAATTGGTGAACCAACATTAAAAGATATTATCTCAGAATTAGAGAAGCCAGGAAGAGATCCTCGTGATGATATGCCTAAACCAATTTTAAGATCTGATGTATTAAAATTTGAAGACTTACAAGTTGGACAAGAACTTACTGGTACAGTAAGAAATATCACAGACTTTGGCGCATTTGTTGATGTCGGAGTTAAACATGACGGATTAGTTCACATTTCTGAATTATCAGACAAGTTTGTAAAGAATCCATCTGAAATAGTTTCAATTGGAGATATCGTAAAAGTAAAGGTTATCGACATTGATTTTGAAAAACAAAAAGTAAAATTATCAATGAAGGGGATACCTCAACAATAATTACATACTAATACAAAAATAAACTATATTAATTCTTAGCCTTGCTCTCCTGCGAAAATGCTTGCGCATTCTTCTCGGAATTCGCGCTTCGCTTGATCGCTGCGCGGCGTTGCGAATTAATATAGTTTATTTATTTTTTATAGTAGAACGATTGCTGTTGCTACTAATGAAACTGCATTCCAACAAATATGGAATAGATAAGTAGCTGCCAGGTTGTTTGTTTTTACATATAAAATTGAAATAGGAACAGCGATAGTTGCATATTGCAATACAAATAACCATTGAATTGGAGCAAAGAATGCATATGGAATTACGTGCATTACACTAAATAACAATGAAGAAACAACTACAAACGCAACATTGTTTTTTAAGAATTTTCGTAAGAATCCTCTAAAGAAACATTCTTCAACAGCTGGTCCAATTATTAATGCAAATATTATCAAAAACCAAAATGGCATACTAGTTACTGCTGATTGATTGCTTGCGTTAGATTTTGTGATTAAAATTAATAGTATTCCAATTATAATTTGTGCAATAAAACCAATAAAGAAGATTGGTGAAATTATATTTAAATAAGTTGAAAAGTTTTTAAATAATAATTTTACATCTCTAATAATTTCTTTTCGTAACATCAAAAATACAGCAATAAACATTAGTGAAAACATGATTGCGTTTATCCAGGCCGAATTATTTGCCATAAACTCAGTTAAGTTTAGCCATTTAAACATTAGACTGAATAATCCACAATAGAAGAATAAATAAACTATTGTAAATAAAATTATATAAGCTAATGTTTTACATGTGTTAACTGGTTCAATAGGTGGGGCAGTTTGTTTTTGATAAAGCTTATCATATGTCGGTATAAGTACAGCAACTAATAGTATAACTCCCATTATAAGTCCTATTGAAGTAGGAGTAAGGAATGAAGCAAATATTCCAAGGACTGCAATTGAATTTCGATTATTAACAGGATCTCTAGCTGCCAGTATAATTAATATAATATCTAAGATAATTGCAACAGCTAGGGTTTTATAGTTTATCTTATTACTATTTTCAAGTACTTGATTTAGTTTTTCTTCATCTACGGCATCACCATAAAAAGTCTTTGCAATTGAAAGTATTTCTTCACGATCTGAGCCAGATAGAATAGCGTTATCAGCTTGTGTGTTTTCTTGTATTAGTGATTGAGCACCTTTAAATATACAGGCTAAGATCGAAAGTGATGCAAGTATTATGATTATTATTCTCTTTGTTGATGTTTTCATTTTTACCTCCAAAAACATAACTATATTATATTATTTAATTTAAAATATCAAATAAAGAGTGTTAACCACTGAAATAGTTGAAAATATTGAGAAAAACAGATTGAATTTCTTATGAATTATTGCTACAATATACTCTGGTAAAAAATTTAGGAGGCACAAATTTATGAAAAACGAATTAGAAATTATTGATATTAAAGCAATGGAAGTACTTGATTCTAGAGGAAATCCTACAGTTCAAGTCGAAGTAATGGTTGATGGAGGATTCACAGGTGTAGCCATGGTTCCATCTGGAGCATCAACAGGAGCTTTCGAAGCAGTTGAATTAAGAGACGGAGATGCTAATAGATATAAAGGAAAAGGTGTTTTAAAAGCAGTTGAAAACGTAAACACAATAGTTAAACCTGAAATTATCGGAATGGATGCATTAAACCAACCAGCAATTGACAAATTCTTAATTGATTTAGACGGAACACCAAACAAAGGAAGATTAGGAGCTAACGCTACACTAGGTGTATCAATCGCAGTAGCAAAAGCAGCAGCTGCAGCATTAGATTTACCATTATATCAATACTTAGGAGGAGTTAATTCTAAAACATTACCTGTTCCTATGATGAACGTTATGAATGGTGGAAAACATGCTGACTCAAACATTTCTTCACAAGAATTCATGATCATGCCAGTTGGAGCTCCATCATTCAGAGAAGCTTTAAGATGGTGTGCTGAAGTTTATCACACATTAAAATCAATCTTAAAAGAAAAAGGATTAGCTACAGCAGTAGGAGATGAAGGTGGATTTGCACCAAATCTATCTAGTGATGAAGAAGCATTACAATTACTAGTTGAAGCAATTGAAAAAGCTGGATTCAAACCAGGTGACGATTTTGTTTTAGCAACAGATATCGCAGCTACAGAAATGTATGAAGAAGCTAAGAAAATTGGAAAAGAAGGAAGTTACTACTTCTGGAAAACAGATGAATTAAAAACTCAAGAAGAAATGATTGATTGGGTTGTAAGCTTAACAGAAAAATATCCATTAGTAAGCGTTGAAGACGGTCTAGCTGAAGAAGACTGGGATGGATGGAAGAAGTTAACTGACAGAATTGGAGATAAAGTTCAATTAGTTGGTGACGACTTATACGTTACAAACGTTACAAGATTACAAAAAGGATTAGATTTAGGAGTTTCAAACTCAATCTTAATCAAATTAAACCAAATCGGAACAGTTACAGAAACATTAGATGCCATTGAATTAGCAAAGAAGAATGGATACACAAGTGTTGTATCACATAGATCAGGAGAAACAGAAGATACTACTTTAGCAGATGTTGCAGTTGCTACAAATGCTGGACAAATTAAAACTGGTGCTCCATGTAGAACAGATAGAATTGCTAAATACAACAGATTATTAAACATCGAAGACGAATTAGGTTCAGCAGCTAAATATTTAGGAAAGAAAGCATTCAATCAAAATATCTAATAAACGTTAAATTGATTTAGGAGGCGTAATAATATGGAGGTTTTCTGGTCATTTATAACTATAATAGGTATACTATGGATAATGAGTAAATTTGGTGCAGCAGCTGATTCTTCAAAAAAAGAAAAGAAGGGTCCAAAGAGTTCATTAGAAAAAGAAATGGACTTTTATGAACTAGATGAATCTGAAAGAGAATGGGTTCGAAAAGGTGAATATGATCCTTCGAGTTTTCAGGAAGAAGATTTAGATGAAGAAGATTATTATTACGACGACACAGAGGATGGTAAATAAATTGCAAAAAGAACAGTTATTATAACTGTTCTTTTTTGTTGCCTAAAGGTGATTTTTCTTGTATTTTTATACAAATAATGGTAAAATTATAAGGCTTTAAGAGAAAAACAAGGAGATACAAATGAAACATTTTATTTTTGACATGGGTGGCGTATTAAAGAAAGTCATCGACAACGAGCAAATTGAAAATTACGATATAGGATTAGATAAGAATTTACCAGAAGGTGAAGAATTTGTTTTTAAATTAGAAACAAAGCTTATGCTAGGAAATATAACACTTGAAGAGTTTGTTCTAGCTGCAAGAAAGTACTTTAATAAAAAAGATATAACAGTCGAAGAATATACAGAAACATATTATAGAATCGGAAAAGAAGTAAACATCATGTTTCCACATGTTTTAGATTATTTAAAACAATTGAAAGCGGAAGGACATAAGGTTTACTTACTATCAAATTTAATTGAAATTAGCTTTATAGAGCTTAAGACATACTTTGATGTAAGCGTATTTGATAAAGCGTTTCTATCATACGAGATGCATATGATAAAACCAAATGATGATATCTATCAAGCGGTAATCAAAGAAATTGGAGATGATCCAAGTAATATGATATTCTTTGATGACAATCCAAAGAATGTTGAAGCAGCAATTAGAAATGGAATGCATTCATATGTTACAGATGGTGCAAGATTAATAGATTTTATTAATCAAGCAAAAGAAGATAATAATATAAAATAAATCATATCTAATAGAAGGAGTTAAAATGTACGAATTATTTGATATTGATAAGAAAATAGTAAATATGGCAAATGAGGTTGAAGAAGAGATTCAACCTATATTTGATAAACTTGATGAAAATTGCTTATATTTTTCAGAGAAGGTTTTAAAAGCTTTTCAAGACAACAATGTAAGTACTCAAGATTTTATTGAAGTAACTGGATATGGATACACAGATGCAGGTAGAGAAAAGCTTGAAAAAATCTATGCACAAATCTTTGGTGCAGAAGATGCACTTGTAAGACCACAAATTATGAGTGGTACACATGCTTTAAAATTAGCTTTATTTGGTTTATTAAAGCATGGTGATACATTTATCAGTATTTCTGGAAAACCATATGACACAATGCAGTCAGTTATAGGAACATCAGGTGATAGCAATAACTCATTAATTAAACATGGAATTAATTATGAGG
>CAMKBC010000030.1 GCA_946410665.1 uncultured Clostridia bacterium
CCTTTCCTGCAGAGGACACTATCACTCATGTGGGTATATGCCTACAAAGGAGTACTGCGAAAAGTGCTTCATTGAAGATTGTCCTTTCAGCAAGTACAAGACAGGAAACTGGGACAAAGAAAATCAGGAACCTGATCCGAGGAGAGATTTCTTCAACGCTCTTCGCATGAGATTTGAGAAAGAAAATCCCGGATATAGTTTCAAAGGTTTCTTGTGTGGTAACATTCCGGATGAAGAAATTAGGTTAAATCCTAATAGCCACTACAACGACCAGCAGCCGTACGAATTCACTGCATATGCATCCAAAAATGTGATTCGGGCATTGCTGACACATGAGATTGAACCGGATGACTGGGATAAGTATGCTGCCGGATTTAAGTTTGTGATTCATAAACTTTTTGATGAGCATACTTTCGAAGTAACACCGGAGACTCTTAAAAAGGCATTTGAAGGAATTGATTACACCAAGAAAGTATCAAGTACAGAACCTGTAATTGATGTTTATGATGAAAAAGTTCCTTTGATGACACGGCTTGCAGCATTGTTCAAAAAGACACCGTAAGAACTAGTTTACCAATGTACACGGCAGGGGGGAGTTAAATAACTCCCCTTTGTTTTTTTTGTGCTTTTTTATATTTATGTAATATATTGCTACAAATATTTTAAATTATTAATTTATGATATAATCTCTTTGAAATTGGAGAGAAAATAAATGAAAAAGAAAAAAATATTATTATTAGTTTTATTAATTTTATTAATTATTCCTGGTATTGCTTTTGCGAGCGGTGGAAGTGATGGAGATGATGGCTCGAATAGGGTATCGACTCTTGTGTTTGTAATAGCAATTGAAGCTTTTTGCTCAATACACATATCATTGTTTGTATTAAAGCCAATATCAGAATTATTTATTAATCATGACCCAAAAAAAGTTTTTTGGATTTTGTTTGCAATTAGAGCTGCGATATTACTGATTTTTGATTTTTTTATAACACCTGCAATTGCCATGGTTGATTTTTTTCTTATTTTCATTGGAGGTTTTGTGGTAGTTCCAGTAAGCAAAAGTATTGCTAATAGATTACCTAAAATGGGAGGTAAACAGAATATGAATGTACAACCAACACTTTTTAATAGTAATGCAAATGCAATAGATCCAAACTATTCTAAAGTGACGATAACACCAAAGAATTTTGATCCAATGTATAGTTTAAACGAAAATACAATGATTGAAGCATTTATTGAAAGAGAATTAGTGAAGGCTGGAATAGATAAAACTAAAAGATTAATTCCAAGCGCTGTTGCAAGAAAAAAAGGTATTTTGAGTGCAATTTTTTCAGTTTTAGTATTATTAGCAATTGCGTCTATATTTTTCCATTTCCCAGTGTGGACTTATTTAGCAGAAATAGTTGTATTAACTATTTTCTTTATAGTTACTAGAAGATTTAATTTGGTTAAATATTTGAAGAAACAATTAAAAGCAAGACCGGGAGAAAAAATTTCCAATATTGTAATGAATTCAAAGACTACTTTGGTTAAAGATAAATCAATACTTGTTTTGTTACTAAGTTTAATACCAGCTGTTGTCATACCATTAGTTGTTTTTGCAACACCTAAAATTATATATGAAAAGACTGAAGGTGGTTATGCAGTAAGATATTATATATATGGATTGACTAATTCAAAGACAGCAACTATTCCTGATACATATAATGGAGAGAAAGTAGTTTCGTTAAGAGGAAACACATTCTCAAATATGTTTGGATTAGAAAAAGTAGTTTTGCCAGATACGATTACAGAAATAAGAGGACAAGCTTTTAAAAATTGCTATAGACTAGTAGAAGTAAACATGCCAAAGAATTTACAATATCTTGGCGGTGGAGCATTCAATAATGCAACGTCTATAAAAAGAATAGAATTACCAGATACTTTAACGGAATTAGGCGGAGAATCATTCCAAGGTGCAAGTTCACTAGAATATGTAAGATTATCAAACAACCTTACTGAAATAAGAGGAAATACTTTTGAAAATTGTGAATCATTAAAAGAAATTACAATTCCAGATAAAGTAACAAGAATTGGTGGACATGCTTTTTATGGAAACATATCATTAGAAAAGGTTAATGTTTCTGAAAATAGTAAATTACAAGAAATTGGTTCTTCAGCATTTAGAGAGTGTACAAAATTAAGAGAGATAACTTTACCTAAATCTACAGTTGTAAACTCAAAAGCATTTAAAGCAAGTCCTACAACTGTTAGAAGATATAATGAAAATGATGATAAAAACAATACAAATAAAAACTATAACTCAGTTAATGAATTGTACGACATGTATGATAAATACCTATACTATAATAACTATTTAAATGTAAATGCTGATGTGACTTTTAGTGATTAATAGAGGATTTTATGGATTACAAATTTATACATTTATTGTATGTTCCAACAATGGCGTGTAACATGGGATGCAAGTACTGCTATTTAGAGGATAATACAATTGACGAAGCAACTAAATATAAATCTTTAGAGACCTTAGAATATGCTGTTGAAAAGTTTAAGAATAGTAATGTTATTCCGTTTAATATTTCACTACATGGTGGAGAAGTAACAACGTTATCTAAGGAGGATTTCCATGATTTAATTAAATACATCAGTGATTACTATAATGAAAATACTCAAATAATCACTGATGCTGGTTTTAAAATTGGAAGTCCACATATAAAAACAAATATGTACAACTTAAAAGAGCATATAGAAACAATAAAAGAGTTTAGTGTTTCTATATCGGGAAGTTTAGATTTACCTTTATCGCTACATGATGAATATAGAGTTACTAAAGGTAATCAAAAAACACTACAAAGAATATTAGAAAACATAGAATTACTAAAAGATATACCAAATAAAAAGAAAGTATCAGCTACAATTTTTAAAGAACATTTTGAACATCTTGATGAAATTGTAGAAGATATTAAGTTTTTACATAAAAATACTTGTCTTGATATGAACGATTTCAATTTCATGATTGGATTTGATTATAATTCGAATGGAATATTGCATCATATCACTGAAGATGAACAAGTAGAACTTTATAAAAGAATGCATAAAGAATTTGATGGAACAGATTTAGACTATGGAGTTAATGGCCCTTGGTTTGATGAATTTGGACCGACCTACTGCACAAATTGTGATAACTGCGGAGAGAAGTTTTTCTTACTTGAAAAGAATGGAGATATATATTCTTGTGTAAGAGGACAAAAGAATCCAGACTATTATTATGGAAATATATATGAAAATTCAGTTGAAGAAATTTTAACAACTGCAAAGAATAAAATTTTTATTAATCATAATAAACAGCCGTTAAATGAAGAATGTACAAAATGTGGGTATTTATATCTATGTAAAACAGGATGCCCATTTGTAAAAAACACTTATAATTCAAGCAAGAGCTACACATGCAAATTGCAGCAAGAAATGTATAAGGATAGAAATTTACTAAAAGATGAATATAACGATGAATTTGTATATGGATATGTGTGTAAAATGAGATTAGAAGATAAAGAAAAATTTGTACCAGATAAAAAAGAAAATGAGTATTCAAGTTTAAAAGAACTTATTGAACAAGATGAAGGACTAAAATACATTTATGATAGCGAGAGTTTTGTTTTAAAAGTCGATGGACAAGAATATCATTTAGCTTCACAAATAACAAAAAAATCAAGAGAGATTATATATATAACACCAGAGACAAAAATCGAAATATGGATGAAAAAGCATTTGATAGAAGAAATGTGCGAGTATCCTGAAAACAATTCTCTTTATATGATGTTACTAAGCGGAAATCTAGTAACTTATGGAGATGAAAATAGAACCAAGCAAAGACATATAGCAACTCATCAAGTGTATAAAGGAGTATTGGATAATGGAAATAGTAACGAAGAATATTATATCTATGATATAAAAAGCATGATTGATAATTATAAGAGTGAGTATTCTTCTGATAAGCCAAACAATTTGTTTTTTACAACATCAGCTCTTAGAGATTATCATTATATAAAACAAAAAAATAATGCATATTATCATATTCAAGCGATTAACTTACCATTTCAAAATATAGAGTTTTACTATTTAGATAAGGAGATAAAAAATGATTAAAGATCCCGAAACCTATGAAGAACTAATAAGATATAAAAAATGTGTTGATTTAACTGCACATTATGTATTGTCTCAAGAAAAGGTGGATTTTATATACAATTTTTTAACAACATATCCCAAGGCACTTATTGAAGGTAATAAGGATAGCTTAGTATTAAGTGTTACTGATCATACAGAGATACAACCCACAATAATGCCAGCAATGTGTACTGATAAAAACATAGACGGCGTAAAGGTAACTAATACTGCATTTGTATTAATACCACATTATACACCACCTTCAAGTAGTGGCTACTATGGCGGAAGTAGTAGTGGAGGAACATCATCAAATAATAATAACAATAATAACAACAATAACAATAATAGATAGGAGAAAGAATGCCTTTAGTATCGGATAGTTTTCATGAAAAGAAATTAAAAGATTTTAAAATTAATATCAAAACAAAGTATGCTGTTGGAAATAAAATATATGAACGAAATACTGACGGTTCAATAAATGATGATATTACATCTGGAGTAAGATGTGAAAAAGAATACTATATTGGCCCAAACTTAGTTCACAAAGAAACTGATTTTGACTCTAGAATCGAATATACATTTATTTCGAAAGAGATGGAAAACAGAGAATATAAGTGCCCTAATTGTGGTATGCAATCTCAATTGAAAAATTTTAAAAATGGATGCCCTTATTGTAGAACTAATTACAATATTGAATATACGGATAAAGATCTAGGAAGCAAGTATCATTATGATAGAGTTTTAAGAAATACAACGTATAGAGTAGTTACAGCAATTGTTGATGTAATTATTAGTGTAATTATATGTTTCTTTTTTATACAAGCAACTTCAAGAACATTTAATAGTATAGATATTGCTAAAGTGTTTATTTATGGAGCGATACTATCACTAGTCTTATATTATTTGTTTTATATTGTAGATGCCTATATAATACTAGGACCTATAAAAATATATAAAGACAGACAAAATCAAAAACAAATCGATTTTTGGAATAGAACTAAACTAGATAAAAAGAGTTTCTTTAATAATGTGAATTATGAAGTAAGAAAGTATTACTATTCTAAAAATAATGTTATTGATTTTGATGTGTTAGATTATATTGCATTTAAAGAATTTAACAGAAGCGGAACACAACACGTTAGTGTTACAGCCGAAGTTAGAATTGTATATTATGAAAATGGAAGAATTAAAGCCAAATTTACTAAAGAAGAGTATGTATTTAGAAAAAATCCAACGGATAAACTAGAAATACATGAAGGAGTAAATATGATAAAATGCCATAATTGTGGACATTCTATTGATGCGACAAAAGGAATATGCGAGTATTGTCGTACCGAGATTAAGTATCTACAAGAATGGATAATTGTGAATAAATAACGTTAAAACTTATGTAAACACTGATCAAAAATTGATTGGTGTTTTTTTTATTTTTATATAGTATTTCATATTTTGTTATGATACTATGATTTCGATTTTTGAAATTGGAGGAATGCGATGTTAGAATTTAAAAATTTAAAAAATGAAGATCCTGAGATTTATGAAGCTATTACAAAAGAAAAGAAAAGACAACAAGATAATTTAGAGATGATTGCTAGTGAAAACTTCACAAGCGAAGCAGTAATGGAGGCCATGGGTTCATACATGACTAACAAGTATGCAGAAGGATATCCTGGAAATAGATATTATGCAGGATGTCAAAATGTAGATGTTTCAGAAACAATAGCAATTGAAAGACTTAAAAAATTATTTGGAGCAGAGCATGCAAATGTTCAACCACATAGTGGAGCTCAAGCAAATGAAGCTGTTTACACAGCATGCTTACAACCAGGAGATAAAGTTTTAACACTAACATTAAATTCAGGCGGACATATTTCTCACATGTCTAAAGCAACAGCACAATCAAGATTTTATGAACCAATTTACTATGATGTAAATCCAGAAACATATGTAATTGATTATGATGAAGTTGAAAAACTTGCTTTAGAAAATAAACCAAAATTAATTATTACTGGTGCAAGTGCATATCCTAGAACTATAGATTTCAAACGTTTTAGAGAAATCGCTGATAAATGCGGAGCATTATTAATGGTAGATATGGCTCACATCGCAGGATTAGTAGCGGCTGGAGTTCATCCAAGCCCAGTACCATATGCGGACTTTGTAACTAGTACAACACATAAAACATTAAGAGGACCACGTGGTGGAATTATTCTTTGTAAAGAAGAATGGGCTAAACAAATTGATTTAGCAGTATTCCCAAGAACACAAGGTGGACCACTTGAGCATGTTATAGCTGGAAAAGCAGTAGCATTTAAAGAGGCATTATCTCCAGAATTCAAAGCATATCAAACACAAATCGTAGCTAACGCAAAAGCATTGGCTGAAAGATTAATCGAAAACGGATTCAATGTTCTAACAGGTGGAACAGACAATCACTTAGTATTATTAGATTTAAGAAATAAAGGAATCACAGGAAAAGACCTAGAAACAAGACTTGATAGTGTAAGAATTACAACAAACAAAAATGCTGTTCCTTTTGATACAGAAAACAAGAAAACTACTTCAGGATTAAGATTAGGCACTCCAGCCTTAACAACTAGAGGAATGAAAGAAGAGCAAATGACAAAGATTGCTGACTTAATTAAACTTTGTGCAGATTCTGAAGAAGAGTTTGAAGCAAATAAAGAAACAATAATTGCAGAAGTTGATAAACTAACAAAAGAATTTCCATTATATAATGAATAATTAGGAGGTTATATGAAAATAAATATAATTGCCTCTACAAAAGTAGGCTATGAATTACCTAAAGAGGAAGCTGTTAATTTCTCTGGAAAATCAGCAGGAATTTGTTATTTACCAGACACATTAGATGTTTTGTTTAATGAACCAATTGAAAAAACAGAAAAAAGAGCAAGTATGAATATTCAATCTGGGCATCATAGCGTTTTTGGACATGCTACTTACAACTTAAGTTTGGAAGGAATTCCAAAAATTTTAGCAATGATTTTGAATAACGAAAAAGTTTACAATACTTCAGAAAAATCTGCTAGATATACAGTGATGCAAACGTCAGATGAAGAACAAGTTCTTTATGATAAATGGATTGAAATTTATAAGAAAAGAATTACTGAAGAATATCCAAACTTTGATGAGAAGAGAGTAAAGAAGTTAGCACAAGAGAATGCAAGATATTTAATATCTGTTTTCACACCTGCAACTGTAATGGAATATTCTACCAATTTCTGCCAGTTAAACTATATAATCAATTTTGCAAAAGATTATATTGATAACGAACCAGACACAAAGTTCTCAGTAAAACTAAAAGAGGTATTTAAAGAATTTATAGCAGCATTACCTGATCTTGAAGTTGAAGGATTAAATGCTAGATTCAAGAATAGAAAATTCTCATTCTTCGCAACAAGAGAAAGAAAAGAAGAATTTGGTGAAAACTATTGCACAAATTACAAAGCAACATTTGCTGAATTAGCTCAAGCTCAAAGACATAGAACTCTAGCTTATGAAATGAGTTTTTCAGATACAAATGAATTCTTTGTTCCAGACATTATCAAAGGAACAGAATATGAAGAAGAATGGTTAAAAGATATAAAATCATTAGAAGATAATTTTCCACAAGGATTACTTATCAATATTAATGAGAGAGGAACAATCGAAAACTTCGTATTAAAATGCCAAGAAAGACTTTGCGGAGCTGCTCAACTTGAAATTGCAAAACAAACAAAAGAAACAATGAATAGATATCTAGAAGCAGTAAAAGATGATGAAGCTTTATACAATTATCTATTACCATATAGCAAAGGAGCAAGATGCACATTCCCAGGATTTAAATGTACTGCACCATGCATATTTGGACCAAAACTAGCAATGGATAGAAAGATATAAAGTTATGTAAACGTCGGTCACATAAATGACCGATGTTTTTTTATTTATTGTGGTATTTATTATTTCGTTATGGTATCATAATTAAGGATAAATATTTTTTTACGAAAGAAGGTTAATATGGATGATATCGACAATGTTTTAAATGGAATAAACTCAGAAAAAGAAGAAAATCCAAATCAAAAGATTGATGATATGGTAGCTCAATCTGTAGATTTAAATGACGAAGAGTACGATTTATCTAAATATGAAGAAGTAGATACATCTATGCTTGAGGATACAATTGAATATCCTAAACAACTTGCTGATACAGAACTTGAAAGAAAATACTTAGGATTACTATTGAATGAAATCAAGGCAATCAGTGTTTATAACTTTGATTATGAACATTGCTATTTTGCTGATGAGACATTATTAGATATCTACAAAAAAATTATCTTTACAGATGGCGAGAGATACACACCAGTTAGAATTAAAGAAAAATTCAACTTTTCTAGAGAAACACATGAATTATATTTAATGAAGAATGCTTTAAAAGAGGAATTCGAAACATGTACAGATCAAATGGAAGATGTGTATAGAGAATTAAGCAAGATATTTATCTTGAGAAAAAGTTTCTTAGAAATTCCTGTTAAGGCATTACAAGCAAGAATAGTTGATATTCTAAACTATGAATTATATGACAAGATGACTCCAGAAGATGTTGAGGCTGCTGTTAATCAAGTAACAACAACTCAAAAATTCAAGAGAGCAGTCTTGAATAAAGATTTAACAGAGTTCTTAAATGAAGGAGATAATACATTAACAAATGGTTTATTAGTTCCATTCCCAATTTTAACAAAAGCATTAAAGGGAATAAGAATTGGTGAAACAAGTGCATACTGTATGCCTTCAAACTATGGTAAATCAAGATTTATGCTTAACTTAGCTGCGTTTATTGCAGTTGTTCATAAGAAAAAAGTTTTAGTTATTTCAAACGAAATGTCACTTGAAAAAATGAAACTTTGCTTAATTACAACAATTGTAAATAATCCAATTATGCAAAGACTTCATGGACACAAGTTACATGTTTCTGAAAACCAATTATTAGACTTTAGATTTAGACCTGATGAAGGAGCAAATGAAGAAGTTAACTCAGATGGCTTTATGTTCCAAGCAAAAGGAGAATCAAGAGAAGATTATATTAAGAGACTTGAAAAGAGTTCTAAAGAATATAAAGAAGTATGTGAAGTTACAGATTGGTTTAACGCAAAACTTTACAACTCAATTCACTTTATTGATATTACAGACCATACAAATGATGAGTTAAGAAAAGTTATAATGAACTACTATTTCAAAGAGCAAGTTCATTATGTATTTTACGATACAATGAAAACTGATATCGACAACATTGGAAATGGTGAAGAGTTAAAGAAGACAGCAACAATTTTATCTAACTTAGCACAAAACTATAACATGTATATTTGCTCAACAATGCAAATGCAAGAAACGGCAACAGACCCAGTTAACCTAAGTGTTAACGACTTAGCTGTTAGTAGAACTGTAAAAGAAGTTTTAGATAACTTAATGTTATTCAAACAAATTCATAGAGAAGATTTAGATAGTTATGAATTTTCAAAAAGTGAATTGTTTGAAGAAACAGAAAGTTTGAAACACTTTAGTGATCCTAACGTTAGATACTATGTATGCGTTATTGATAAAAACCGTGCTGGCCCAAAACCAGTATTATTATACAGATTAAACTTAGCATACAACTATTGGGAAGAACTAGGATACATTCGTCATAAATCAGGAATGTATACTGGATTATAAAATTAATATTTAGTTGAATTATTGAAAGGAGACATTTTATGAAAATTACTCAAGCGGCAGCTTTAGAGAGAATAGCTAGTAGAATAAGAATGGATATAGTTCAAGAGGTGTATTATGGAAAGAGTGGCCATCTAGGTGGCGCTCTTTCTTGCGCTGATATACTTTCTGTTTTATATTTCAATGAAATGAACATTAACCCAAACGAACCACATGCATTAAATAGAGATAGATTTGTTCTATCAAAAGGACATGCATCAGCAGCATTATACGCAACACTTGCTGAAAAAGGTTTCATTACAAAGGATGAATTATTAACATTTAGAAATATTGAAAGTAATCTTCAAGGACATCCAGACATGAACAAAGTTCCTGGAGTTGATATGACATCAGGATCATTAGGACAAGGATTATCTGTTGCTAATGGAATGGCACTTGCATCAAAGATGGATCAATTAGGAAATAGAGTTTATTGTTTAGTCGGTGATGGCGAATTAGAAGAAGGCCAAATATGGGAAGCAGCAATGACTGCAGCTCATTATGAACTTGATAACTTATGTGTAATTGTTGATTGTAATAAACTACAATTAACTGCACCAACTAAAGATGTTAAAGGATTAAACTTCGAAGATATTGAACAAAAATTCATTACATTCGGTTTTAACACAATAGTTATTGATGGTCATAATATTGAAAGTATAATGAAAGCGTTTTCAGTAGCAGAAGAAACAAAAGGAAAGCCAACATGCATTATTGCTAAAACTATTAAAGGAAAAGGTGTTTCTTTTATGGAAAACAATGTTGAATGGCATGGCAAAGCAATTAATGATGAAGAATATGGAAAAGCTATTTCAGAATTAGCACCAGATCATGATTCAGAAGTTGAATTTCAAAACAAAATAAAAGAAAATCTTAGTAATAAATAGTTAGGAGGCGAATTAAATGAGTGAAGAAAAACCAATAGCTACAAGAGAAAGTTTTGGAAAAGCTCTTGCAGAATTAAAAGATGAAAACATAGTTGTTTTAGATGCCGATCTTTCATCATCAACTAAAACAAATTTATTCCAAGAAAAATATCCTAATAGATTTATTGAAAATGGAATTGCAGAAGC
>CAMKBC010000031.1 GCA_946410665.1 uncultured Clostridia bacterium
ATATTAGGGAAAACATATCCCAATGCTGCAATTGCAAATGCTAATAAGACTTCATAAGCTTTTAAGTATTCGCCATTTAAGGTTGTCAATTTACTTCTAATTTGCTTAATTTCTCTATAAATATCATCATCTTGCATACTCATGTAGTCGCTTTGCTTTTTCATATAGTCATAAATCTCTGTATCTTTTAAATTGTCTTTTCCTCTAAAGTGGTCAAGAATCTTGTTTTGACGTTGAGTTGTAGCCATAGCTTTCTTTTCTTGACTAGAGTTCATATTACTAATTAAGTTGTAATCTGCTGTAGGGTCAGTATATATAAAGTTTGTTTGCATTATATGCATACCAAAGCATACTAATAATGTGATTATAAATGCTCCAGTACAAATCGCTATTTTATTTACAAAGAACCATCTGGTTTTAATTTTATAACCAGCATTTTTCATTTTTCTTTCAAGTTTGATATAGTCTTTCGTTCCTCTAGCAGGCATAACTAAATCTACAATTTTCTTAACTATTGGAAACTTGTATGCTTTTTCTTGCCAAGGATTTTGTGTGTTTTGTACTAATTTAGTAGATCCACTATCTCTAACTTTTCTAACAAAGATATAACAAACATAAGTTAATATCATAACTAATATTTGTATTAACAAACCGCCACTTCCACTATAAAATGGTTTAGTGAATCCGAAGTTGCTTGTTGCCCATCCTTTTAATGGTTCAAGCATTAATATTGGCGCAATTGCAATAAATGATAGAGATTGGAAAACAAAGCTTAACTTATCTCTCTTCAAAATTTCAAGTTGCATTTCTTGTGAAATATTATTTAAGTTTGTTAAGTATAATGACGCATTATTATCCATTCTTCTATCACCAAATTCTTGGGTTAAGTATGATAATCCTGCAAACTCTCTTAAATAGTTATTTGGTGCAACGTCATAGTATTTTTCAAGTTCTGTTTCTGGATCAGCTGAGTTTAAAATTTCATATATTTTTTCAGCTTGTCTTGCAACTTCAACATGGTCTGTTTCTTGTGCTGTTAAATAGATTGCCTCCCCAACCATATTGCATTGATGGTATGAGTGTCTCATCTCAGCAAAGAAATTAACTTGTTGAGTTAATAAATCATTGTCTAATTTTGTAACTGCATTTTCTGTAAATGCATCTATAATAAATAATTCAAATATTAATATGATTGCCATTAACAAGAAATTCTCATGAGTTAGTATTATAACTACTAGTGTTAATGGAATAATAAGCATAAATGCTTTAGCAATAATTTTTGATGCTTGTAATCTAACAGAAAACTCGTCATCCGCATTATTAATCTCTAATCTTCTACGAATTTTTAACAAGTAAAATCTTGTTAAAGGAAATCTTAAGAAGAATACATATAACTTTTGATACATAATGTCAGAAGAAAATTTCTTAGTATCTGTACCTTTTCTTAATCTTTGTATTCTTGCGACATCAGAATTTTTACTTTTCTTTTGTAAATAAACGAAAAGTCCAATTACTCCGATTATAAGAACAGCCATTATGCCGGCAAAAAATATAATTCCTGACTGCATCCGAAAATTCTTCCTCCATTTCTAAAAGTCTACTTATAATATAGATATCTATATTATTTCATTATTTCTCCTCTATCATTTAGTTTAATTCCCCATTGTTTGTATACGAATTCTCTAAATGATTCTGAGTCGTTGTCGTCCATGTTTGTAACCATTCCACGTAAGTTTGCATCTGTGATTCTATTAGTTAAAACATATCCTCCATCTTGATATTCCATAATATTTCTGTATGTAAATATTTCTTTGTTTGTTTGTTTTGTAAAATATCTTGTAGCATTGTCTGCAAATTTTTCAAATTTGCCTTCTAATGTCTTTTCTTTATCTTGATCGAATGTATAGTTGTTGAAGTCTTCAACAGGAATACATTCTGTAACTCTCTCGATATAACGATTTCCTCTAAAGTCTTTTACTAAGTGGATATCGAAGTTTAATACTGAAACAACTTGCTTTTCAGCAACAAGTTCGTTATTGAATACACCAGTTCTTAACATTGAGTTACGAAGAGCTGTAATTAAGTCTGGGAATGTCTTAGCGTGGTGAGTGAATAATGTAAATTTAGATGCAACCTGTGCAGCTTGAATCATCCAAGAAGCAACCTCGTCAGTTGCAACCTCACCGATGATATTAACAGAACCGTCAGTCTTCTTTTGAACGTCCAAACCTTCTTGTCCAGCGATTGTTTCTGTTTCACGGAAAGATAAAATGTTACGTGTTGGGTAAATTTTTCTTAAGTGTAACTCGAATGCAACTTCCTGAACACGGATGTTCATTGTTTCATAAATATTTTCAATCATCGCCATTAACATTGTTGTCTTACCACAACCTTGCTCACCAGTAAGTGAAATAATTCTGGCACCTTTAACTAAATATGTTAATAACGCAATAGCTTCATCTTTACCACCGCATTTGATCAATTGATCAAGAGTAGCTCTTTGAACGTCGAATTTTCTTACGAAGAATCCCCATGATTCAGAGAAACTTGGTCTTACAACAACGACACGGGAACCGTCTTTCATTTCATTGATCTTATAACCATTTGCATCAGATAACTGGCCTGGGTTGTTGTATTTATAAATGTTTTGGCAAACTCTCTTTAATTCTGATTCGTTACCGAATGATAAGAATGCCATACGGATTGAAACACCATGATACATGATCCAAATAGAATCACATGAACGTGGTACTTTATGATCCATAACTTTTGTTAAATAGTTTGCGTCAGTTTGAGCAACCTGACTTAAGAATGACTCTGGTAAACCAGATACACCACCTGAAATACCATCAATGTTCTGATCTCTTAGTTCATCAATTGAACTATATCCTTTGTATAATTGGTATATTCTTTGAACTACAACCATTAACTTATCTTGGAATGTTAATGTGTAGTTTTCTTTTTCATAAATATCACTAATTTCTTCTGGAGTAACAACATAACATGGTTTTGTATCACCGTCTACGAATTTTAATGTAGCTAAGTTGTATTTCTTCATTATAGTATTCCAAGCTTCGTAACCGAATTCTTTTTGATACATATAAATGATAATATCGTATTTATCTTGTGGTGTTAATAATGAAGGAATATCAAAAGGAATAGCTTTTGATACGTTAGTTTCATCAACGCCATATTCTTTAGATAAAATATCGAATATTAATTCCTTAACATATTTCTTGTCGTTAACATCGCCATATGTACAGCCTTTTAAAGCTTTCTTTAATTCGTACTTTTTATCTTTTCTTCTCTTTAATTCTTCTTCAGATAAACCAAGGTCGTATAAGTTAACCTTTGTGATCTCATCAATTCTCTTTTTGGTGAATTTGATCATCATATCTAAAGTATATGTTTTATCATCTACTTGAACGTCATTAACTTTACCTTCGTTCTCTGCTTTTTGTTGATTAGACTTTATCTTTCTTTGAATAAGATAAAATGCCACACCAACTATCGCAATTATAAGTAATGCATTAACTAACATATGCCGATTGCTCCTTTCGCTTTCGTAATTAAGCTACCTTCTTATCTTTCTTATCTTTCTTATCTTTTTCTTTTGTTTTAATTTTCTTCTATATTATGTACGTAAACCGTAATCAACTTGTTGTCTTAATGTATCAATTCTATCAACTGTATCTTTAACAGTATTATAGAAATATCCATCTGGTCTGTCTGTAAAATGTAAACTGTGTGATTTTAATAAGTAATCTAATATTCTTCCACTACTGCATTCGTCTGAAAAATGAATGTTATATGGAACTAGTAGTGGTAAATCTTTTTCTTTTAATTCTCTTGCCATATTTTTAGCATTAAACATTGAAGCATCATCATACTTCATTAATGCTGTAATTACATTGTTCTTTCTATACTTTTCATCTTTTTCTTTTAATTTAAGATATTCTTTAATTGAGTTCGAGTTTTGATTTAATCCTACAACTATTAAACTTGATAATCCCATAATTGTATCTCTTGTTTCAGGTAATACATCTTTACACATATCAACTAAAACTAAATCATAGTATTTATTAGCTGCATCTATTATTGGTGAATAGAATTTAGCTGCATTTTGAAACTCTTCTTTACTTCTTGATTTTAATGGTAATAGTACATCAAGTCTATCTTTTAATACTGGACGAGCATAACTTGCAATAGCATCCGCATCAACTCTATTACTTGAGAACATTCTCATTAATCCTTCAATACCATTTGTAGCATCGGTTACAGCTGTGTTTTGTCCCATAAATAGACTATTTAAGTTAATCTTTGCAGGTCTAAAAAATGCATCTTCCATTTTGTAATCTTCACGTTCAACTGATATAAGCAAAATTTTGTAATTACGTTCAATTCCAAAAACTGAGGCAATTGCTGCAGCGCCCATTGATTGTCCAGCTTCATTTCTGTCTTCGTTATAAAATGTGATTACTGACATACTCTTTCCTTTCTTCTTTTGTATTTATTTTTTCAATTTACGATTGTTTGATAATTCTCTTTATAAATGTTTGATCTACATTTCCTTCTGCTATAGTAGCAGTTATATATTCTAGATCATCTTTATAACCATTTGTGTAATGTTTATATGATATTGATTTTGTTAATTGATTTTCTAATGTAAACTCTCTATCTTGGTTAGTGTCAGCAAAAACAATATCTTGATTTTCAAATTTAATATTTGGAAGTTCATCATATTCTCTATTTAACGCTTCTTGTTGTTCTTTAGAAGTATCTGAAGAAATGATTACTCTTCTCATTGTTATTGGTTGTTGGAAGAAACTAAATACTTCCTTTGCTTTACCAACTTCATATCTATCATATGATGTTACAAAAAATAATTTTTTCATAAATGCTAAACCATATGAATTAAATGTTTGAATATTATCTGTATCAATAAATATGTAATCATATGGTAAGTCATTGGTGCCTAGATATTGCATGATTCCACGAGCATTCATGAAACCAACTGCAACATCTATACCACAATATTCACTAATATATGTAACTGATTGGCCTTCTCCAATTTTTGGAACAACGTATCGTAGCCTCTGTAAATATGTCCCATCTATTATAAGAACTTTCTTACCAAACTCAGTTAGTATTCTACCTATATTAAGAAGTAAATCTTTTTTATCTATTGGTCCGAAAAAACCTACTTGTTCCAAAATCTTCATTCCTTTCTTTTGTACATTTTTTATATTATTGTTCTAATAAAGTTTCTAAGTATTCTTCTCTGTTATCTTTTGTTGTTGTAACTTCTATTTTTGTATTATCGCTAATACCATCAGCTCTATCATCTGCTTCAACCATTGTTAAGCCTGATTCAATTCCTGTTTCTGTACTATTTCTGTACATTGCTTGATTTGCAACATAGAATTGGAATATCTTAGTTTTTGCATCTTCTACTATATTAGGATTTGTACTAATTACTTTCATTACTGCACCAGATGGTAAGTATGTAGCTAGAGGTGTTTCTTGTAATCCTGGATCTGTATATTTTACAGCATATAATTTAGCACCTGCTTCTAACATTTGATATGTATCAACTATAGCAGCACTCATTGTCATTGTTTCTGCTTCTGAGCATTTTAAGATAACTGTATTTGGCATATATCCGTCAGTTGTTTTAGGAATAGAAACATTTTTCTTTGTTAAAACAATATAATCAGCGCCATTAGGTAATCTTAATCTAATATCAATTGTGTCTTTATCTTCTAGATTAACAGGTAATGAAATCATATTATATTCTTGTTCTCTTAAATCATTTGATACTTGTTCTTCAGCTTTTGTAAACATGCTTGCTGAAACAACAGTATTTGCCTTTATATCAATTTTAGGAACTAAAACATTTTCATCAAGTTCAACTTTTTCTTTTGTTTCTGTACCATCAGCATTTTTTGAGGCGATTTCATATATAACATTTCCATATTCATCTTGGCCTAATATTAACTTATCCCAAATAATTCTTCTGTTTGGGAATAAAGCTAACATACTATCTGTTACTTTTCCTTCTTCTATAACATTGCCTTTATAATGAATAGCATAAATTTCTTTTCCTGCAGGGTCATCTTTTGTTGTTTCAACTGAAGTTACAGTAATGTTAGAATTTCCAGCAATTTTATCTTCTGGAATTTCTTCTGTTGGATAATAAAATTCTTCTTTGCTTTGGCCACTTGTTATAGTAACCTTAGAAACTTTTTTAATTTCATTTCCATTTTTATCTTGTAACTTTCCTAATTCTAACTCAGCTGTGCTTCCAAAATAATTTGTTGGAAGTGTTGATCTTAAAGCTGAAATAGTTTTGAAATCTTCATCAGATAATAATTGTCCCGAAGAAACATCATGAGCTAAAACTAATACTCCTGATGTGATTTTTCCTTGTTCCTCTTTAATTTTCTTATCTCTTACTGTTAGTTGCCAAACTAATAGACCAATTCCAATTGCTCCAATTAAGCCTGCAATAAGTAGTCCCTTGATAAAAGAAATACGTGCTTTTTGTTCTAATGGATTTAATGTTGCCATATATAATTTCCTCCTAAAATTTGTATGAAAATTTACAATTTTTTATACATTTTTGCTTATAAATATTAAAATGTATACTCTTCATAAAGTTTATATTAAATATGTACAAAACTCAATGAAATTACCGCTTATTTCAACTTTTTAATTTCGCTGTAATATTTGTGTAATATACTTTATTTTTACCAAAATATGTGATATAATATATATGGTTGTTTATGTTAATATTTGACAATTTTGTTTTAGCAAAAATAACCGCTAATTATGAATTAATATATTTTAGGAGGATTTTACTATGCCTTGGGTTTTAATTATTATTATTGCTATTGCTATCTTATTCTTAGCAATGAGCATCAAAATCGTAAGACAATCAGAAGTATTCTTAATTGAGCGTTTAGGTAAATTTCATAAAGCCGCTAGCGCTGGATTAACTATTATTATTCCTTTTGTAGACCATGTTAGAAGTGTTGTAAGTTTAAAACAACAAACTTTAGACATCGCTCCACAAAAAGTTATTACTCGTGATAACGTTACTATCACAATCAATACAGTTGTATTCTACAAGATTATCGATCCAAAGAAGGCTGTATATGAAGTTCAAAACCTTAAGAAAGGTATTGAATACTTATCAGTAACATCTATCAGAGATTTAATTGGTAAAATGGACTTAGATTCAACATTCAGTTCAAGAGACTCTCTTAACGATAAGTTAAAGAGTATCCTAGATGAAGCATCATCTCCTTGGGGATGTTCAATTGATAGAGTTGAAATTCAAGATATTACTCTACCACCTGATATCCAAGATGCAATGGAGAAACAAATGAACGCAGAGCGTAATAAAAGAGCTGCTATCCTTCAAGCAGAAGGTGAAAGACAAGCTGCAGTTCTTAAGGCACAAGGTGAAAAAGATGCTGCCATCTTACATGCTGATGCAAACAGAGAATCTCAAATTAGAAGAGCAACTGGTGAAGCTGAAGCTATAAGAAGAGTTGCTGAAGCAAAAGCTGATGAAGTTAAATTAGTTTATGGCGCTATGATGAAAGCTCATCCAAGCGACAAGTTAGTACAATTAAAATCACTTGAAACATTAGGAAAAGTTGCAGACGGTAAAGGTAACAAAGTATTCATCCCATTCGAAGCTACTAAATCATTAGCAAGCTTAGGTGCTATGAAAGAAGTTATCAAAGACGACGAAGCTGGTGACGCTCAAGTAGACAACTCTACTCCCAGTAAACCTAGTGACACAGACAATGATAATTAATGAAATGGATAAAGAAGTTAACGACGAAGAATCAAGCAATAACTAATTTAAAACCAATAAAATATTAAATATAAATAAAAGAAGTAGATCTAAGATCTACTTCTTCTTTTTTGTTGTTTTCTTTGTTTCTTTAACCTCTGCCTTCTCTTGGGCATTGCTTAAATCTATATTTTCATCTGGTACAAAATACTTAGTTCCTAACATTTCATCTGGTAAGTATTGTTGCTCTACCCAATGTTTAGGAAAATCATGTGGGTATTTGTATCCAACGTGGTAGCCTTGCTCAGCCATTCCCTCTGCTGGAGCATTTCTTATATGCATTGGAATTGTTCCTGTATCTTTAGTTCTATTATCCTCTATTGCTGCATCAATTGCTAAATATGATGCATTCGATTTCTTAGATAAAGCACAATAGATTGCCGCTTCCGCTAATATAATTCTTGCCTCTGGCATACCAATCATATGTACCGCTTGCATAGCTGCATTTGCTACAACTAAAGCTTGTGGATTTGCAAGTCCAACATCTTCTGCTGCGAGTATGCAAATTCTTCTTGCCATAAACACAGGATCCTCCCCTGCATTTAATGCTCTTGCTAAATAGAATGCTGTAGCATCTGGATCTGATCCTCTCATTGATTTGATAAATGCACTGATATTATCATAGTGAGAATCTCCATTTTTATCAAACATAGCTTTTCTTGTTTGAACGCATTCCTTAGCAACTTCATCTGTTATATGAATAAATCCATCTTCACTCATTTGTGTTGTTAAAGCTGCAACTTCTAAACTATTAAGTGCTGTTCTAACGTCTCCATTTGCGCTATCAGCGATTTTTTGAATGGTACTATCTTCTATCTTTATATCAAAACTTCCCAGTCCCTCTTCGGCTTTTAAAGCCTTTTTTAGGATACTAGCAATATCATCTGCTGTTAATTGATGAAGCATGAAAACCATACTTCTACTAATCAAAGCTTTGTTAACTTCAAAATATGGGTTTTCTGTTGTTGCACCAATTAGGATAACTGTTCCCTTCTCCACATAAGGAAGCAATGCATCTTGTTGAAGCTTGTTAAATCTATGAATCTCATCGATAAATAAAATACATTTTCCTGATGGATTCATTAGTAAATTTTCAGCCTCTGCAATAGCCTCTTTAATATCACCAACACCAGATGTAACCGCATTAAGCTTTATAAACTTATATTTAGTTGTATTACTAATTACCTTAGCTAGTGATGTCTTACCGCATCCTGGAGGTCCCCAAAGGATGATACTTGATAATCTATCTGCTTTGATTGTACGATATAGGATTTTATCTTTCCCTAAGATATCCTCTTGTCCAACATAATCGTCAAGCGTTTTAGGCATCATACGATAAGCTAAAGGTTGATTCATATCAATCATAATTACCTACCTAATTGTTTTAATCCCTCTTTAATAATCTCTTCGACTGACATGTCGATTGTATTAATTTTAGCTACTGTTTCTTCTATATCTCTTCTGTTGTATCCTAGTACTTGTAATGCATCGATAGCATCTTGAGCATTAGCACTAAGTTTAATTTTCTCTTTAATTTCAACTTGCTTTTCTTCTGCTTGTTCAGTCTTTATTTTATCTCTTAATTCAAGAACAATTCTTTGAGCTGTCTTAGGGCCGATTCCTGGAAGTTTCTTTAATGTGCTAATATCGTCTGTAATAACAGCTAAAGCAAATGCTGATGGCTCTATATTAGATAAAATATTAATCGCTGATTTAGCTCCAATTCCACCAACACTGATTAATAATTCAAACATATTTAATTCTTCGTTTGCAAGAAAACCATATAAAGAAACATCTTGTTCAGTAACTCTTAAATATGTATAAACTTTAACTTCTTCTTTGCTATTTATTTGCTCAATTTCGTTTGCTGGCATATAAACTTTATATCCAACGCCATTAACATCAATGGCAACAAAATTGCTAGATTTAAATTCTACTTTTCCTTTTAAAAATGCTAACATTTCTTCTCCTTTGGAATGCTTTTTCTCCCCCTTACATTATCATTATTTTGCAAGAATTTCAATAAAAAATAAGAGTTTCAAGCATTAAACTTAAAACTCTTATCCTTTAATTTTTAAATATTATTCAGCTTTTGGTGCTTCTTCTACAGGAGCTTCAGCAACTTCTGCTGTTTCAGCTGATTCAGCAACTTCTGATT
>CAMKBC010000032.1 GCA_946410665.1 uncultured Clostridia bacterium
TTTACCTTGCCTGTATATTCTGATTCAATTTCATTCATAAGTTTCATAGCTTCTATTATGCATAATGTTTGGCCTTGCTTTACATCTTGTCCGATTTCAACGTATGGATTTGCATCAGGTGATGGCTTTAAGTAGAATGTTCCAACCATTGGTGATTTTACTATTTTGCCAGTTTCTACTTCTTTTGTTTCTTCGGCTTTTTCTTGTTTAACAGGAACATTAACAACATCTTCTTTTTCAATGCATTTGTATGCAATAGTTTGATTGTCCGCTTTCTTCATTCTTATTTTGAAGCCCTCTGAAAATTCGATATCTAATTCTGATAGTTTAGACTTATCCATGTCATCCATTAATTGTTTTATTTTGTCATATTCCATTATTGAGCCTCCCATTTTTTCAAAATAATACTTGCATTGTGTCCGCCAAAACCTAAAGAATTTGACATTACTATATTAATGTCTTTCTTTCTTAACTCATTTGGGACAATATCCAAATCACATTCTTCGTCTTTTTCTTTATAATTAATTGTTGGTGGAACAATTCCATTTTCGATAGCTTTTGTACTAATGATTGCTTCAATAGCTCCTGCGGCTCCTAACAAATGACCTGTATTACTCTTAGTTGAACTAACCATTACATTTTTAGATGCTTCTCCTAAAGCTGTTTTTATTGCCATTGTTTCAATAGAATCATTTAAATGTGTTGATGTACCATGGGCGTTAATATAATCTATATCTTCTGGATTTATTTTTGCATCTTCTATTGCTCTTTTCATTGCTTTAGCGCCACACTCTCCATCAGGACATGGTGAAGTTATGTGGTATGCATCTGTAGTAGAACCATATCCAATAACTTCTGCATATATCTTAGCTTTTCTATTTAAAGCATGTTCTAACTCTTCAAGAACTAGTATTCCAGAACCTTCTCCCATAACAAAGCCACTTCTTTCTTTGTCAAAAGGTATACTAGCTCTAGTTTTATCTTCTGAGAAACATAATGCTTTCATATTTTCAAATCCTGCTATTCCTACAGAACATATTGCTGCTTCTGTTCCACCAGCAAGAATTACATCTTCATAACCAGATTTTATTGCTCTAAATGCTTCTCCAATACTTTGTGTTGATGAAGCACATGCTGTTACATTACATGTTGATTCACCTTTAAATCCAAATTCAATTGAAATATTTCCAGCAGGCATATTAGCAATAGACATTGGAATAAACATTGGTGAAACTCTTCTATTTGTTTTTTCTAAATTAATTTCACATTGTTCTTGTATTGTTCTTAATCCACCTATTCCTGAACCAACATAAACACCTACTCTGTCATAATTAGTATTTTCAGAATTTATATTGCTATCTTTTACAGCTTCTCTGGCTGCAATAATTGCAAATTGTGATGAACGATCAAGTCTTTTGGCTTGTTTCACATCAAAATAATCAGTTGGATTAAAGTTTTTAACTTCTGCTGCTAACTTTGTTCTAAAATTTGTAGTATCGAACAAAGAAATATTATCTATTCCACATTCCTTATTCTCGATTGACTTCCATGTTTCAGAAACATCATTTCCAATTGGTGTAATAGCACCTAATCCTGTTATAACAACTCTCTTATCCATTTCTTCTCCTTACATTAACATTCCACCATCAATTTGAATTACTTGTCCAGTAATATATGAGCTATCTTCTGACGCTAAGAATTTAACGACATTAGCTACATCACGTGTTTTTCCTGTTCTTCTTAATGGTATTGTTTTAATTATTTCTTCTTTTATTTCAGGCTTTAAAACATCTGTCATTTGTGTTTCAATAAAACCAGGAGCTACAGCATTAACTAATATATTTCTGCTGCCAACCTCTTTTGCTAAACTTTTAGTGAATCCGATTATTCCTGCTTTAGAAGCGGCGTAATTAGCTTGACCTGCATTTCCGCTAATACCAACCACTGAAGATAAATTGATAATTCTTCCATCTCTTTGCTTCATCATGTATGGGACTACATTCTTCGTGATATTAAATGTTCCAACTAAATTAACGTTTACGACATTTTCAAAATCTTCTTTTTGCATTCTCATAATAAGTGTGTCTTTTGTAATTCCAGCGTTATTAACTAAAACATCAATTCTAGCAAACTTATCAATTATTTCTTTAATCATTCTTTCTGCATCTTCATATTTTGAAACATCTCCTTGTACAGATAAGAACTCAACATTTTTGCTTTTAATTTCTTCTTGTAATGAAGATAGAAGATCATTTTGTTCTCTATAGTTAACAACAATATCAAATCCATTTTCTGCAAGAGTTATAGCAATCTCTCTTCCTATTCCTCTTGTTCCTCCTGTTATAAAAGCAACTTTACTCATATCTTATATTTCCTTTCCTGTTAATTCCTTAATTGCACTCTTAAAAGTATTAACATCATTTATATTTAATATTCTTATATTATTTTCAAAATTCATCCTTTTAACAAATCCACTTAAAGCTTTTCCTGGTCCAACTTCTATAAAAGTATCAATTCCACTTTTATACATTTCAGTTAAACAATCCGTGAACTTTACAGGACTCTTTATATGATTTGATAAAACCTCTACTATATTTTCATCTTTCATATATGGTGTTCCCTCTAAATTCTTTATTACTTTAGAATCCTTATTATCAAAACTAATCTTGCTTAATTCTTCTTTAAACTTTTTACTTGCTAAATCAAATTTTTCTGTATGGAAAGGTCCCGCAGTATTTAAAACAATTACTTTTCTTGCACCTTTAGTTTTCAGTTTATCTGAAGCCTCTCGAACTGCACTCTCTTCTCCAGAAATTACAATTTGACCTATTGTATTGTAATTAGCCACTTTAACAAAACCGTTAGTTTCATCACAGATTTCATTAATAGCATCTTTATCTACACCAATAATTGCAGCCATCTTCCAATTTCCTTCCGGAAGATTCTCTTGCATTATTTTTCCTCTTTTTTGAACTATTTCGATTCCATCTTTAAAATCAATAACTTCATCTGTAATTAGTGCTGTATATTCACCTAGACTTAGTCCTGCCATCCTATCGGCTATTATTTGGTGTTTTTTCAACAACTCTACTATCGCTAAACTTTGTGTTAGTATTGCAAGTTGAGTCATCTCTGTTGTATTTAATAACTCTTCTGGACCTTCAAATGATACTTTTGCAATATCAATCCCTGTTATTTCATTTACTTTTTGATATACATTCCTTACTTCTTCGTAAGCTTCATATAAATCTTTTCCCATTCCGACTGCTTGTGAACCCTGGCCTGGAAATAAAAAGCCTATTTTCATTTTATTTAATCCTTTCATTAAGATGATTCTCGAATTCATTGCAAAACTCAGTTATAAATTCATACTTATCAATACTAATTCCATATTCTTTTTTTATAGAAGTAGCTAAATCTTTGATATCTTCTGAGAAACATGTTTTATTTGTATTAATTCCAATTCCTACAACTAGATATTTAATGCAATCTGCATTTACTTTGCTTTCTGTCAAAATTCCACCAAACTTTTTATCGTTGATCATTAAATCATTTGGATGTTTTATTTTTACTTCGATATTATGTTTTCTTTTGAAGATTTTAGTGATAATCTCAGCTATTTGAATAGTTAATCCTTCAAACTTACTTATTTTATTGTTTGTTTCGATATAAAACGAAAAAGCAATATTTTCTTTTTCATCGGTATGCCATACCCTTCCATGAGTTCCCTTTCCCATGGTCTGAATATCAGCCATAACAACTGTTCCGTTTTTTATTGTCTTATTTTCAATTCTTCTCCATATTTCAGTCTGCGTAGAATCAATTTCATTGAAATAACAAAAATTTCTGCCTAAACACTTAGTATTAAGGCCTTCTAACTTATTCAATTGTCTTTAACTCCTCTTGTCTTTTAGTCTTTCCTGTTGTTGTTTTAATTAATGGTTCTTCTGTAATTAGAATTCCCCTTATTGATTTATACAAAGGCATTGTATTATTTATCTCTTTAATCTTTTTGCTTAATACTTCTCTGATTTCATCATCACTTTCTACTTTATATGCTAGTTTGACTATTTCTTTATCAATTACAATTTTTACATGTATCTTAATGTCATCTTTATCTTTCTTAATAGATTTTCCATATATAAATGATTCTTTTACACCTTGAATTCTATTAACTAAGTTTTCCATTTCTTCTGGGAAGATGTTTTTTCCATTTTTCAAAACAATTACACTCTTTTTTCTACCTTTGATAAAAATATATCCATCTTCATCAATAGTAGCTAAATCTCCAGTGTGAAACCAACCATCAACAATAGCTTCTTTTGTTGCCTCTTCATTTCCGAAGTATCCTAACATTACATTTGGACCTTTAACTAAAAGTTCTCCCATTCCGTCATCATCCGGATTATCTATTTTTACTTCAACATGTGGTAATCTTGGTCCAATAGAACCTGGTCTTATACAATCTTTTCTTTCTACTGCAACAACTGGTGATGTCTCAGTTAAACCATAACCTTGACGTAAATCTAAACCAACACTTCTAAACCATTCTTCAACTTTTTTATCTAGCGCTGCTGCGCCACTTATAAAGATTCTAATACTGCCACCAAAAATGTTATGAATATCCTTGAAGACTTCTTTCTTTTCCTCTAGAGAAGCATCTTTGTATTTTTCAATTAATTGATTAAATGCTTCTAATTTATTTTCTTTTTCTAATTTTTTAATAATGTTTTTATACATATTCTCATATATAGCTGGAACAAAACATGCAAATGTAATTTTGTATTCATTTAAATTTGGAACTATATACTTTATTCCGTCGCAAAATGAAGTTTGAGCTCCTTTATATAACGAAAACAAGAATCCTACAGTACATCCAAAGACATGGTGAACTGGTAAAAATGATAAGATTCTATCATTTTGATTTATATCAATTACTCTTGCCATGTCCATCAAGTTTTCACATATATTTTTATGTGAAAGAGCTACTACTTTTGATTCCGATGTTGTTCCTGATGTAAACAACATAATTTGCATCTCATCTTCATTGATTTGAGCATCTATAAATTGTCTATTTCCATTTTCTATTTGGATATTTCCTACTTGGATTAATTCTGATTCTGAATATATTCCATCCTTGTGAGTTTTTGTATCCATTGATATTAAAACATGTAAATTTCCAACACCTTCTAACACCATGTTTTTTAATTGTTTCTCATATTTTCCCGAATATACAATTGCTTCTACTCCTGATCTCTCGATTAGTTTTCTTAATTCATTTTCAGGTAATGATTTATCTAAAGGTACTACTGTACCCACCCCACAAACTATGGCTAAATAGGCAATTTCCCATTCATGTCTATTTTCTCCAATTATCGCAATCTTCTTATCTTTTAATCCAATGCTAATTAGAGCTGTTCCTAATCCATCAATCATTTTTCTGGCTTCTAGATGACTAATAGTTTTATATTTATTTTCTTCAATTCTTAATTTATAAGCTATATTATCTGCATATAACTCTCTAGTTTTATTTAACATATCTTTTAAATTTGAAATTTCTATAACTTCATTTAAATTATTATTCATTTAAAACGTTCTCCATACTTTTTAAAATTTACGTGATTATTTATAACATACTTTGGGGCTCATGTCTTTAATCTGGGAGGTCAGTCAATGTAGTTTCAAGGGTTTCAGTGCACAAAAAAATAGAATAGACTTCAAAATCTACTCTATTTTTATATTTTTTATTTTTTTAATAACGCTCTTGTTGCTGCTTCAACAAATCCAGCATACACTTTTTCTACATCAATTTCTCTATTTCTCTTTAATCTATATAGTAAACTCGAAATAGTAATACTAAATATTGCAGATGATGTTGCTTCTACATCGCTTTCGTAGAACTCTCCATTATCAATTCCTTCTTGTACAATTTTTTCAATAATTTTAATGTATTCAAAAACAGCGCGTTTGCATTTTTTATTTTTTTCTTCTTCGCCCCATATTTGAGAAAAAACTACATTTAAGAAATCTTCATATTTAAGCATTACTTTTATTTCAATTAAGATTACAGCTTCAATTTTTTCTAATGCAGTAGAACATTTCTTTGTTTTAATTTCAATGCTGTTTCTTAATAATTGCATACCTTCTTCTAGCATCATATCAAATATATCTTCTTTTTTCGCAAAATGATAATATAATGATCCTTTCGCTACTCCTGCAACTGCAGTTATTTCTTCTGTACTAGCATTGTCATATCCTTTTTCAGAAAACAATTTTATCGCTGTATTAAATATTAATCTCTTAGTTTTATTCATAATATATAATTCCTTGTATTTTATTTGTTAGCATACTTTTCAATAAAAGCAGTAAAGTTTTGTTGATGATATGGAAAATCTTTTTCATCAACTTTAGCATATAACTTATGAGATTTTCCATCTACTGTATTAATTTCAATTCTCTTTGTTTTAGAATTTAATAATGCAAAATTCTTTACTTTAACTCCTGCAATATTATTGCTTGGTATAAATATATAGTTTTGTCTATCTAATGTCATTTTGCTGGAATTGTATTAAATTCTTCCATTTGCATTTCTCCTAACTATTGTTGTGTATTTCATATAAAAAGAAGTGTTAACCTATTTAGCTAGATACACTTCTTTCTATAATTTTAAACTATTTTTTGTGCTTGGCTAATTATGAATTTTTACCACAGCAATTCTTGTATTTCTTTCCACTTCCACATGGACATGGATCATTTCTTCCAATCTTAGGTTCTTCATTAACGATTGTTCTATTAATTCCACCTTCTTTTGGAGATGTTTTACCATCAACTAATTCGATTGCTGCTTTTTCTTGTTGTAATTTAGTGTCTGTTATTCTTGCTGTTTCTTCTCTCTTTTGGCCTTCGTCTCTCTTTGTAATATGCATTAATAGTCTAACAACGTCTGACTTAATGTCATATGACATTTCATCAAACATTTCTCCACCTTCAGTTCTGTATACTACAACTGGATCATGTTGACCATAAGCTCTTAAACCAATACCGTTCTTTAATTCGTCCATGTTATCGATATGTTCCATCCATTTTTGATCAACAATCTTTAACATAACAACTCTTTCAAGTTCTTCTAATGATTCACCGAATTTTTCTGTCTTCTCATCATAAATTGCATGAGCTTTTTCAGATAATTCTGCTAGGATGTCATCAGCATTAACTTTCTTCTCTTTTAATGAATCTAATGATTCAATTCCGAATTCATTGAAGATTTCTGCTTTTAATCCTTCAACATCTTTTTCATTTTCATTTACAAATAATCCAACTGTTGATTCTGCAACATCATCAATCATTGAATCAATATTGTCTTTTAAGTTTTCACCATCAAGAACTTCTCTTCTTTGATCATAGATAACAGTTCTTTGTTTGTTCATAACATCGTCGTAGCTTAAAACGTTCTTTCTGATTGAGAAGTTTAATCCTTCTACCTTCTTTTGAGAATATTCAATAGCTCTACTAATTAATCTTGATTTGATTGGTAAATCATCATCAATACCAATTTTGTTATAAACACCTTGAATTGTTCTTCCACCGAAGATCTTAATTAGGTTATCTTCTAATGAAACATAGAATTGAGATTCTCCTGGGTCACCTTGACGTCCAGCACGTCCTCTTAACTGATTGTCGATACGTCTAGATTCATGTCTTTCTGTACCAATTATCTTTAATCCACCAGCATCAAGAACTTTTTCTCTTTCATCTTTGATACCTTTGCTATATTTTTCAACTAAAGCTTTGTATTCTTCTCTTCTAGCAAGAATTGCTTGATCATCTGTTTCGTTGAAAGCTGTAGCTTCTTCGATTTCATCATAGTTGTATTTGTTTCTCATTTCTTGTCTTGCTAAGTAATCAGCGTTACCACCTAAAACAATATCAGTACCACGTCCTGCCATGTTTGTAGCGATTGTAACAGCTTTGTACTTACCAGCTTGAGCGATGATCTCAGCTTCTTTTTCATGATATTTAGCATTTAATACTTGATGAGGAATTCTTTCTTTATCAAGTAATTTGCTTAATTTTTCAGATTTTTCAATTGAAACAGTACCAACTAATACTGGTTGTCCAATTTCATAACTCTTCTTAATATCTCTAACTACTGCTCTGAATTTTGCATCTTCAGTTTTAAATGTAACATCTGGGTTATCAATTCTGATCATTGGCTTGTTTGTAGGAATTTCGATAACGTCTAATTTGTAGATTTGTTCGAATTCTTCTTCCTCTGTCATAGCTGTACCAGTCATACCTGATAATTTATTGTACATTCTGAAGTAGTTTTGGAATGTAATATTAGCTAATGTTTTTGATTCATCAGCAACTTTTAAATGCTCTTTAGCTTCAATAGCTTGATGTAATCCATTGTTGTAACGACGACCATACATGATACGTCCTGTAAATTCATCAACGATTAAAACTTGTTTATCTTTTACGATGTAATCAACATCTTTCTTCATGATACCATGAGCTCTTAAAGCTTGGTTTACAGCGTGAACCAATTCAGAGTTTTCGATATCGTTGAAGTTTTCAATACCAAATTCTTTTTCTGCTTTAGCAATACCTTTTTGAGTTAATGAAGCAGATTTAGCTTTTAAGTCGATTACGTAATCATAATTCTCGTTATCTTCTTGTGCTGCGAAATCTTTAACATCATCTTCAATAATTGTTTTTGCTTCAAGTTTAGCAACAAAATTATCAGCTTTCTTGTATACGTCTGAAGCTTCGTTTGCTCTACCAGAAATAATTAATGGAGTTCTAGCCTCATCAATTAAAATACTATCAATTTCGTCGACAATACAGTAGTTTAATTTTCTTTGAACTAATTGGTTCTTGTAAACAACCATATTATCTCTTAAGTAATCGAAACCAAATTCATTGTTTGTACCATATGTAATATCACAATTGTAAGCTTTTTGCTTTTCATTTGGTTTCATTCCATTTATAACTAATCCTACAGTTAATCCTAAGAATGAATAAACTTTTCCCATCCACTCACTATCACGTTTTGCTAAGTAATCGTTTACTGTGATTACATGAACGCCGTTACCTTCTAGTGCGTTTAAGTATGCTGGTAATGTAGCAACTAATGTTTTACCTTCACCAGTCTTCATCTCGGCAATTCTACCTTGGTGTAATATGATACCACCAATTAATTGAACGTCGAAATGTCTCATTCCTAAAACTCTTTTAGAAGCTTCTCTTACAACTGCAAAAGCTTCTGGAAGAATATCATCAAGAGTTTCTCCATCGTTTAATCTATCTTTGAATTCTTGAGTTTTTGCTTTTAATTCATCATCAGAAAGCTCTTTGTACTCATCTTCATAAGAATTGATTTTCTTAACAATAGGTTGTAATCTCTTAACTTCTTTGTCGCTGTATGATTTTAATAATTTCATCCAAAAGTCCTCTTTTCTTTAATGCTATATTTTAGTCTCGTTTTTATAAAACAAGCCAATATTACCACTGAATTTTACCAATATAATATTTAAAATGCAATAAAATTTATATAATTTTATGCTCTTTTAATACATTAATTACTAAATTTGTTGCCTCTTTTGCAGATTGACAATTAGTTACGTCAACCTTGACTGTTTTTTCGCTTGTTTTATTGAATCCAGACTCCTCATGAAGCCTGTCTCTTTCAATGATTTCTTGCTCTATTTTCTCTTTTGAAACAGTACCCTCATACTGATTAAATCTTCTTTCAACCCTAACTTTAAGATCAGCTGTTATAAAAACATGACATGATAAATCTTTATATAAGTCTACTAATCCTCTTCCAGCTAGAATTACGTTATGTTCTTTTCTAATCTCATTAACTTTATCACTAACGAATTTATTTAGAGAGTCCCAATCTACTTTTCCAGTGAATTTACTGACTCCCATGCCA
>CAMKBC010000033.1 GCA_946410665.1 uncultured Clostridia bacterium
GACAATCTTGGCAGTAGTAAATTGGTAGTGGGACTCCCCAAGTTCTTTGACGAGAAATACACCAATCATTTCTACCTCTGATCATGTCTTCCATTCTAGCTTCACCCCAATCAAGTGGGTGCCATTTAACTTTCTTTGTTTCTTCAATTACATCAGCTCTGAATTTATCAACAGATGCAAACCATTGATCAGTTGCTCTAAAGATAACTGGATTCTTACATCTCCAACAATGTGGATATGAGTGAGTAATTGGTTCCATAGCTAATAGATAGCCATTTTCTTCTAACCATGCTGGAATTGTTTTGTTTGATTTAGCATAGAATTGTCCACCAAACTCTGGAACATCTTTTGTTTGGCAACCTTTGTTGTCAATATAAACTTCGATATCCCAATCTTCATTTTGTCCTAATAAATAGTCCTCTTTACCATAAGCAGGAGCACAGTGTACACAACCTGTACCTGTTTCTAGATCAACATTAACTGTTGTTTCTGTACCTAATGCTACTGGTGAAGTCTTTTGCATGAATGGATGTTGGCAAACAGCACCTTCAAATTCTTCGCCTTTGAAAGTTTTGATTGTTCTATAATCTTCAATTCCTGCTGCTTTCATAACTTTATCAACAAGTTCTGTAGCAATGATTAATTTTTCTTCTTTTTTATTTGCTTTCTTTGCTTCTTCATCTTCAACTTGAACAACACTATATTCAAAATCTTTTCCAATAGCGATACCCATATTTCCAGGTAATGTCCAAGGTGTTGTTGTCCAAATAACAACGAAAGCATTTTCAATGTCAAATAATCCCTTTGAATCAATTAATGGGAATTTTACATAGATTGATGGTGTTGTTACATCTTTGTATTCGATTTCTGCTTCAGCTAAAGCTGTTTCGCAGTCAGTACACCAATAAACTGGTTTTAATCCTTTATAGATATAACCTTTCTTGTACATATCTCCGAATACACCGATTTGTCTTGCTTCCATCTTAGGATCATAAGTAACATATGGATTGTTCCAATCTCCCAAAACACCAAGTCTTTTGAATCCAGCTGTTTGGATTTCTTTATAATCAGTTGTGAACTTTTTACAAGTATCTCTAAATTCTGTTACAGGAATCTTATCTCTATCTAATCCTAATTTTTCGATTGCTTTCTTTTCAGTTGGCATTCCATGTGTATCATAACCAGGAATGAAAGGAGAATAATATCCTTGCATTGATTTATATCTAACGATTGTATCTTTTAGAACTTTGTTTAAAGCATGACCAGCATGAATTTCTCCGTTTGCATATGGAGGGCCATCATGTAAAATAAAATGATCATGTCCTTCATTTTTCTTTAATACATCTTCATATAATCCGTTATCGATTACATCTTTTAAAATATCAGGTTCCTTTTGAGGTAAACCTCCTCTCATAGGAAAATCTGTATTTGGTAAATTTAATGTTGAACTGTAGTCAACTTTCTCTTTATTTTCTTCACTCATAATTAATACCTCTTTCTATTTTTGTTTAAACTAAAAGTCTAGTTTTGATGAAATATATTGTTCCACTTCATCTATAGGTATTCGTATTTGTTCCATGCTATCTCTATCTCTTACTGTTACTTGTCCATCTTCTAATGTATCGAAGTCAACTGTGATACAGTATGGAGTTCCGATTTCATCTTCTCTTCTATATCTCTTTCCAATTGATCCTGCTTCATCATAATCAACAGGGAAAGCTTTTGCTAATTTGTCATATACTTCATTAGCTTTATCACTTAACTTCTTTGATAAAGGTAAGATAGCTGCTTTGAATGGTGCAAGTGCTGGATGTAAATGTAATACAACTCTTGTATCATCTTCAGCAAGTTGTTGTGCTTCATAAGCATTTAATAAGAATGCTAAAGCTAATCTATCAACACCAACTGATGGTTCAACAACGTAAGGAATAAACTTCTCGTTTGTTTCAGGATCTTGATATGACATATCTTCTTTAGAAAATTCTTGGTGTCTGTTTAAATCGTAATCTGTTCTGTCTGCAATTCCCCAAAGTTCTCCCCATCCAAATGGATAGTTGAATTCAATATCAGTTGTTCCTTTGCTATAGAAAACTAATTCTTCTTTAGCATGTTTTCTTAATCTAATATTTTCTTCTTTCATTCCTAAATCGAATAAGAAATCTTGGCAATACTTTTCAAAGTATTCGAACCATTCTAAATCTGTTCCTGGTTTGCAGAAGAATTCATATTCCATTTGTTCGAATTCTCTTGTTCTGAATGTAAAGTTACCTGGTGTGATTTCATTTCTGAATGCTTTACCTATTTGTCCCATACCAACTGGAATTCTTTTTCTTGTTGTTCTCATAATATTTTTGAAATTAACAAAAATACCTTGGCATGTTTCAGGTCTTAGATAAACAGTTGATGTATTATCTTCTGTTACACCCATGAATGTTTTAAACATTAAGTTGAATTGTCTGATATCTGTGAAGTCATGTTTTCCACAGTTTGGACAATCAATTCCTTTATCATCTATATATTTAATTAAAGCTTCATTGCTCATTCCATCTGCACACATATCTTCTCCGTGTTCAGATGCCCAATTCTCAATTAACTTATCTGCTCTGTGTCTTGTTTTGCATGCTTTACAATCTATTAATGGATCAGTAAATGTTGATAAGTGTCCTGTTGCTTCCCAAGTTCTTGGGTTCATAATAATTCCAGAATCTAATCCAACACTATCTTTTCTTTCATGAATAAATCTCTTAGTCCATGCTTTCTTAATATTGTTTTTTAATTCAACTCCTAGAGGGCCGTAATCCCAACTATTTGCAAGTCCTCCATAAATTTCAGAACCTGGATAAATAAATCCTCTGTTCTTACATAATGAAACTATTGTGTCCATATTTTCTACCATGTTTTCCTCCAATCGATAAACCCTAGTGGCTCTAGAGCCTCTTAAAAACATTTTAATGTAATGTTTTTTAGTGTTTAATGTATGATTTTGAACTTATAAAAATCTAAAAATACTTTAAAAAAATCTAATTAATTTTCCATAAAAAATATTGTGTAAATTTATATAATCATACGCTTCATAATTTTATCACGAAACACTTGCAAATACAAGGGAAAAACGGGCCTATTTTGATAAAAAATCACAAAAAAATAAACCCTAATTTTCTTAGGATTTATTTTAATATTTTATTTATAATTTATTTCCACTTTTTGGTAATTTATTTGTACTTCGTTCCTATAATTATTTTAATTCTTTTCTGTTATTTTGAATTTCTCTTAATTGGTTCTCTAAAGTTTCTTGTAAATCGGCTAAAATATTGTCAGCATAAGCTTTAGCTCCATTTGTGATTTGTCTAGAGCTATCGTTTGCTTGAGCAATAATTTGAGTCTTTTGATCATAAGCTTGTCTTGTAATTTCATGCTCGTTAATCATTGATATTGTCTTGTTTTCAGCTTCATTAACAATATCTTCTGCTTCCTTATGAGCTTCATTAAGAATTCTTTCTCTTTCTTCTTGAATCCATTTAGCTTGTTTTAGCTCATCAGGCATTTTTAGTCTGATTTCCTTAACAAGATCAAGAACTTCTTCACTATCAATCATAGTTTTGTCTGAGAAAGGAACTTTTTTACTGTTTTCAATTAAATCTTCTAAAGATTCTAGTAATGAATAAATTTCCATAAAAGTATAACTCCTATATTTTAAACACCTATAAATATTAAACTTGCTCTTCCGTACTTTCTCTGATCAGTGATTTTAATAGAGTCTATTTTTCTTAATTCCTCTAAATCTCTTTCAGCTTCATCTGTTTCTATTACTATTATTCCGTCTTCATTCATCATTTTATTATCTACAATAAACTTAACTGATTTAACAGCAATATCCGCTTTGTAAGGTGGATCGATAAATACTAATCCTAGCTTATCTTCTCCCTTTTCAATGCTACTTAATAATATTTGAAGGCATCTAGAGTAATCCTTGTTAATAACTTCAGATTTATCTTCAAAATGAGTTTTAACAATATTTTGCTTAATAACCTTGATTGCATCAGGGTTGTTATCACAAAACCACGCTTGCTTTGCTCCACGGCTTAATGTTTCAATACCTAAAGCGCCACTTCCTGCAAACAAATCAAGAACAACCTTATCCTTAATATCATTTTGTAAAATATTAAATAATGATTCTTTTACTCGATCTAAAGTTGGTCTTGTAGAAGTGGATTCAATAGTATTAAGTTTACTGCCACGCGCAGTACCGCTAATTACTCTCATAACTAATTCTACCTTTATTATTCGTAATGTCAATAACAATAATTAAAATGTAACATCCCTTTAAAACGAATGTAACACACATTCTAGCACATTATTTGCTAAAAATAAAGAGATATAAGCGTTTTTCGCTTATATCTCGCTAATTATTTTTCAAAAATGTAAACTAATCTTTATTCATTTCCTTTAATAAATCAAGTTGTGAAACAAGCAATGATTCCATCTTTGTTTTATATACTGACATTTGTCTTTCTAGAGCATCTAATTCTTTTTGTTTATTGATTTTTTCTTGTTCAATATCAAAAGTAGCCTCTTTTGACTTAGCCAAAGCTTCACTGATCATTTGGTCAGCTTGTTTTTGGGCAGCATCTTTAACCTCTTTTGCAGCTGATTGAGCCATAATAAGAGTATTTTGTAAAGTACTTTCAATTTGAACATAATGTTCCAATTTTTCTTTAAGATCTTCTATTTCTTTATCTGATTCTTTGCTTTTTTTATAAAGAACTTCGTAATCTCTAGTTAATTCATCTAAAAAGTCATCAACTTCATCAGGGTCGTAACCATTTAGTTTCTTTTTCGAAAATCTTTTATTTTCGATATCTAAAGGTGTAATCATTTGAACTCCTTTCGTTGCAATCTCTCTTTATAAAAGATAATTATTCTCTGTTTGCTTTTTGAGCTTCTTTAACATCACTGTCTAAAGAATATGTAGAAGGTACTACAACAAAGATGTTGCTAGATACTTTCTCTAATTGTCCATCTAATACGTGAGCTGCACCACAAACAAAATCAATAATTCTTCTTGCTACGTCTTTGTTTACGTATTCAAGATTGATTACTACTGATTTTCTTTCTCTTATGCAATCACTAATTTCCTCGGCTGATTCAAAGCCTGTTGGATGAATAATACTCATTTTAATAGGATTTGTTGTTGTTGTTTGTCTTGCAGAAGTCTTTCTTGAAAATAAAGCTCTAACGCCTGTTTCTTCAGGTTCTTCCTCTACATCATAATCTGGTTCTTCATAATCAACTACATCTACGTCTTCCTCATCATAATCTGGATCATTCTTTACTCCAATGTTATTGATCATTCCCCATAATTTTTCAACTACGTTAGCCATCTAAAAATCCTCCTAATTTCTTCATTTGTTATAAAACTAACTTAAGTATAAAAATATCCTATTTTAAAGTCAAGGCATTTTTTGATATGTAATCAAACTTTAAATTTTGTGTAATATTGGTGTAATATTCCTAAAAATAAGGCTTTCGGCAAAATAAAAATACAAATATTACCAAAACGCCTGGTAATATTTGTATTTTTTCACTACTGACCTGCATTTTTTATTTCATCTTCAGTTGGATTTAGTAATACTTCGTCATTTAACATTAGCGATGTTAAAGCCTTCTTATCGTAGTTTAATTCCTTAAGTTCTGATGCTGAATAATTCTTTACTATACTATATGTATCCGTTTGTTTCTTAATCTTTACTAAAACTTTCTTTAAATGTCCTTGTCTATTTCTAATTACATAGTTTAAATTATTCTCTTCTATAATGCCTGAATTCTTTACTTTATAGCCTGTTGAATTCCACCAAATGACATCAAAAGAAACTTTTCTATAGCTTGTTACTTCATCTATATTATCTGAAAATTTAATTGCAATTGTTCTACTTCCATTTTGTTCTTCTATTATATTAGCTACTCTTGCATCTACTGTTCTTCCTGTTGGAAGTGTAATTTGAACTTTATCTCTTACTTTTGCTTTCTTTGCTTCTTCGCTTGAAGCATTAGTAATTACATAGCATTCAAAGTTATTTACAATTTTTCCTTCTGTTGAACTAGTTGGAATTATTTTCCCAGTATCTAAATTTAAATTTTCCAAATATTCATTATTGTAATTATTTATATCTGCAAACTTAAGTTGTTCTTCTAATCCATCTATTCTATATGAAAGAATTCCACTAGTTGGTGCTTTAATATATGTGCTGTCTGCATCTCTTTGTTTTTCAAGTGTTTTACGTTCTGATATTAATTTACTAATTTCCGAATCATTAGTTGTTGATGATGCAACTATTTCTGCTTTTTTATTTTCTAAAATCTTCATCGCTGATTTTAATTCTTTTATATTTTGTATACTATTATATGTAGAAATATTTTTTAACGAATCTAGCATTTGTGAATCAATTAATCTTAGATCACTATTGTAAAGTCCTATATCAGAGGTTTCTACTAATTTTTGAATCTTTTGATCAATTTCATTTATCTTAGCTTTATTATCATTTTCACTTTCTGAATAATATCTAAATATTGATTCGTTAGCTGCAACTTTTTGTCCTTCAGTAACAATTTGTTGCATACCATTTTTGTTTTTGTCTGAGTTCACAACTTTTTCTTCTCTAACATAATAACCAGTTAAAGTTTCTGATTGTGAAATTGTTCCATCAGTGATAATCATTGTTTCAGCTGAAGAATTAACAACTCTAATAAACCATGCAATGATCATTATTGCAAGGATTACAGATACTATAACAATTAAAGCGTTTTTAGAATTTTGCCTCTTCATGCTTCTCCAATATTTGTTAGCATGCTAACTTTTTATTTATTTTTAATCTTTTAGTTTTTCTAAAATTATATTTGCATTATTTTCATCAAATGTATCTAACCATGTTGCATCTTTGTATTGTCTAAACCAAGTAAGTTGTCTTTTCGCATAGTGACGACTTTCTTGTTTTATTTTTTCAACCATTTCTTCTTCAGTTATATCGCCATCAAGATATTCTTTTACTTCTTTATATCCTAATCCTTGCATAGCTGTTGGAAACTCTTTGTACTTTTGAAGTAGTTGTTTAACTTCATCTACAAGACCTGCTTGCATCATTAAATCAACTCTCAAATTAATTCTTTCATATAATTTATCTCTTTCTGGTGTTAAAACAAAAATCTTGTAATCATATTTTACTTCTTTTCTTGATTCAGCTTCCATTTGTGTTTTTGTTTTTCCAGTTGTGTGATAAATTTCTAATATACGTGTAATTCTTTTTCTGTCATTTTGAGAAACTTTTGCAGCAGCCTCAGGATCAATTTCTTGAGCTTGCTTATATAAAGTTTCTAAATCTACTTTTTCTAATTCATTTCTATATTCTATATCTGTAATTTCTTCTTTGTATTCAATATTATAAATTAGAGAATTTACATATAAACCTGTTCCACCTACTATAATAGGTAACTTTCCTCTTGATAAAACATCTTCAATTTTTTCAGTTGCATCTTTTTTAAAATCTGCAACACTATATCTCTCATCAGGTGAAACAAAATCAACAAGATGATGCACTGCTTGTGCACGTTCTTCTGGTGTAGGTTTAGCTGTTCCTATATCCATATCTTTATATATCTGCATAGAGTCACTTGAAATTATTTCGCCATTTGCTTGTTGTGCTACTTTAATTCCAAGTGCTGTTTTTCCTGATGCAGTTGGACCACATATAACAACTATCTTTGGTTTATCGTTTTTGATGTTCTCTTCCAAAAATATTTGCTCCTTTTATTATCTAATTATAATCTTCTTGAAAATTTCTTTTCTAAATCAGCTCTAGAAATTTTAATAATTGTTGGACGACCATGAGGACAATTGTAAGGATTTTCACATTCTAATAATTGTCTCATTAAATCTTCAACTTGTGCTTGACTTAATGTCATTCCAGCTTTTACTGCTGCTTTACAAGCAACTGTAGCTAAGAATTTATATTCAACTTCATCTTTATTAGTTCTAGCAACTGTATTTATTTCATCTAATGTATCAATGAATAATTGCTTTGTATCTTGTTCCATGCAGAAACTTGGAACACCACTTAATTTAACTACATTATCTCCGAATTCATCACACATGAATCCTGCTTTCTCAAATAATTCTTTATTGTCTTCATAACTTCCCATTTGTCTATCAGTTAATGTGATTACATCTGGTAAAAGCATTAATTGAGAATCTTTTTCTTCATCTTTATTGTAGTTAGCTTTTATTCTTTCAAACAATATTTTTTCATGTGCAGCGTGTTGATCCATAAAGTATAAATCATCATCTTTAGTAAACATGATATATGTTTTAAAAGCTATTCCAATGTATTTATATTTTGATACTGCTTTACTTGGTTCTTCATCATCAAATAATGATTCGTTTTCACCAACTGGTTGAATACTTGCATATTCAGCATCTCTTGCTTTTTGTTTTTCTTCGTATTCTTTTTGTCCTGCTGCAACGTCTCTTCCAAATAATTTTTTATACATTTCTTCGAAAGAAAGTTCCTTTTCTTCTTCTGGTTCTGCAACTGGTGCTGTTTCTTCTTTAGCTGTTTCAATTTCATCTTCCGCTTCAACTGTTTCAGCTTCATCACCTATTTCTTCAGAAACATTTTCTTCAACTGAATCTTCTTTAGATGCTTCTTCAACTTCATCTGATTCTTCTTCAATTGGTTCATCTTGTTTCATTGAAGATAGTTCTTCTATTCTTTCTTTAGCAGCAATGATTTCTTCCGTTTCTTCAACTGGCTCTTCTGCTTGTTCTACTACAGCTTCTTCAGCAACTTCTGCTACTTCTTCAGCCGCTTCTGCATTTTCTAATTTTTCTTCTTCAGTTGCTTCTTCTGTTTCTAGAGCCTTATCACTTTCCGCTTCTTGTTCTTTCTTAGCTGCTTTATTTTTAGCAACAGCCATTTCTGTATATTTATTCAAGCCTGCAATAATTTCTTCTGGAGTTTTAGCTTTTGTTATTGATTCAATAAAGCTAACTCTTGTTTCTTCATCAACACCCTCAAGTGTATCTTTAAAGTTTGAGAAGTTTTTATCTTCAGCTGGGTCTTCGTCTTTATCTTTTCCTAAGTTAAATGCTACTTCTTCCTCAGCCGCTTTTTCAGCATTTTCAATTGTGTTTTGTATACTCCATGTTTGAATCTTCTCTTTGCTCTTGATTGTATTATCGAAGATTTCATTTAATGTTTTGTCTTCGCCTTGTACATCTCCTCTGTCAGAAATCAAACTTGCTTTTAATAATGTTTCTTTGATTGCATGATAAATAGATTTGAAAACTAAGTTTTCTTCTTGGAAGCGTACTTCTAATTTTGCAGGGTGAACATTAACATCAACTTTCTTTGGATCCATTTC
>CAMKBC010000034.1 GCA_946410665.1 uncultured Clostridia bacterium
TCAACACAAGATGACTTGATGAAATTAATCAAGAAGTTAAATAATGACAAGTCTGTTAATGGTATTTTACTTCAATATCCATTACCTCAAACTATTGATTACTACAAGGCTGCAGAGTTTATCAAACCAGAAAAGGATGTTGATGGATTCAACCCAGTTAATGTTGGTTGGTTAAGTATCGGAAAGCCAACTTTTATTCCTTGCACACCTTATGGAATTATGAAGATGTTTGAAAAGTACAACATCGAATTACAAGGTAAAAAGGCAGTTATTATTGGAAGAAGTAACATAGTTGGAAAGCCAATGGCTCAACTATTATTAGGTAAAAATGCTACAGTTACAACTTGCCATACAAAAACAAAGAACATTGAAGATGAAGTTAAACAAGCTGATATTATCATTTCAGCTACTGGCCATAGAAACATGGTTACAGCTAATATGGTAAAAGAAGGTGCTGTAGTTATAGATGTAGGAGTAAGCAGAAAAGAAGATGGATCACTTTGTGGTGATGTTGATTTTGATAATGTTAAAAATGTAGCATCATTCATCACACCTTCACCAGGAGGAGTTGGACCTATGACTGTTGCAACTCTTATGGAAAACACAGTAAAAGCATACGAAATGCAAAATAAATAGAAACAAGCTGACATCTCGCCAAACGAAAGACAACTTAGAATTTAAAGGAGAAAAACTTGGTAGCAGAAGTTATTATCGACACAAGTGTAAAAACATTAAATAAAACTTTTGATTATGAAATCCCAACTGATTTAGATATCAAAGTTGGGAGTAGAGTTTTTGTGCCTTTTGGAAATCAAAAAGTATTAGCAGAAGGAATTGTTGTTAATATCAAAGAAGCATCTGAGTTTAAGATTAAACCGATTGCAGGACTTCAAGAAGAACAAATTGCTGATGATTATTTAGAACTTGCTAAATTTATGGCTCATAGATATTTTTGCAACATCGCTGACTGCTTAAGATTAATGCTTCCACCGGGAAGAACGAATAAAAACGTTGATAATAGAATTAAGGAAAAGAAGATTAATTGCATCTCATTATCTAAGACTAGAGAAGAAATTGAAGATGCAATTGAAAATAAAATTATTAAGTCTCAAAAGCAAATCGATGTATTAGAGTTTTTATTAGATAATAATAATTCTAGCATGCAAGATATTGAATTGTTTACTGATGCTACAGCAGCTGTTGTAACAGCACTTCAAAAGAAAGGATTTATTGATAAAGTTCCAACTAAAGTTGAGAGAAATCCTTTTATTCATAAAGTTGATAAACAAACTTCAAATCTTGAGTTAACAGATGAGCAACAAGCAGCATTTGATGAGATTAGTTCTAATTTAAATACAGCAAATGAGTATTTAGTATTTGGTGTTACAGGAAGCGGTAAAACAGAAATCTATTTACAACTTATCGGTAAAACATTAGCAAAGGGAAAATCAAGCATTATGCTTGTTCCAGAAATATCATTAACACCTCAAACTGTTGATAGATTCATTGCTAGATTTGGTGAAGAAAACATTGCAGTACTTCATAGCAAATTATCTATTGGTGAAAGATTCGACCAATGGATGAAAATCAAAGAAGGAAAAGCAAAAATTATAATTGGTGCAAGGTCTGCAATTTTTGCACCAGTACAAAACTTAGGATTAATTGTTATTGATGAAGAGCATGATGAATCATACGAATCAGAGAGTAATCCAAGATATAACGCAATTGAAGTTGCAGAATATTTAAAAGATACAGTTGGTGTTCCACTTGTTCTAGGAAGTGCAACACCGGATATGAAAAGTTTTTATAGAGCAAGACAAGGCGAGATTAAGTTACTTACTTTAAAGAATAGAGCAAATCAATCCACACTTCCAACTGTTGATATTGTGGATTTAAGAGACGAATTAGCAAATGGAAACAAATCTATGATTAGTGAAAAACTAAGAGAAGAGATTCAAGCTAATTTAGATAATAATCAACAAACAATTTTGTTTTTAAATAGAAGAGGATTTGCATCTTTTGTTATGTGCAAAGATTGTGGCGAAACAATTAAATGCGACAGATGCGATATTACTCTTACTTATCATAAGTATGAAAATAAATTGAAGTGTCATTATTGTGGAAACGAAAGAGCAATGGTTAGTGAGTGTCCAAGTTGTCACAGCAAGAACATTACAAGCTTAGGAGCTGGCACTCAAAAACTTGAAGAAGAAATTCAAAGTTTATTTCCAGGTGTTTCTACAATAAGAATGGATGCGGATACTGTTTCTAAAAAGAATTCGCACGAAGAGATTTTAAATAAATTCAAAACTGAGAACATTAACATTTTAATAGGAACACAAATGGTTGTTAAGGGACACGATTTTCCTAACGTTACTCTAGTTGGAGTTATCGCAGCTGATAACGACTTGAATTTTGGAGATTTCAGAGCTTCTGAAAGAACCTTCCAGACTTTAACTCAAGTTGCAGGTAGAGCAGGTAGAGGCGAGGTGCCAGGTAGAGTTGTTATTCAAACATATAATCCTGAGCATTATGCGATTGAATTATCAAAAACTCAAAACTATGAAGAGTTCTTTGATACTGAGATCGAGGTCCGCAAAGCGTTGAAGTATCCACCTTTCTGTGATATAATCGTTGCTGAAATGTCTTCAAAAAACAAGAATGAATTGCTAAAAGTGGCAAGCTCATTACATGCTTATTTGAAAGACAGAGTCATAAATGAGAAATTCGGAGTTTTATTATATTCTCCAGTACCATCACCAATCGATAAGATTAAAGATAGATACAGAATGAGAATTATAATAAAATGCAAATACGACGAGAAGATTAACGACCTAATGAATGGTGCGTTGAATACTTTTTATAATATGAAGGTTTTAACTGCAAGACTTGCAATCGAGTTAAATCCTAATAATATGCAATAGTTACAATATATGGATAAAGGAGTAGAAAATGGCTATTAGAAATTTAAGATTCGAGGGAGATGAAATCCTAAGAAAAAAATCAAGAGAGGTTGAAGTTGTTGACGATAGAGTTAGAGAAATTCTAGACGATATGGTTGAAACAATGCACGCTAATAATGGTGTTGGACTTTCAGCTGTTCAAGTTGGAATTTTAAAAAGACTTGTTACTGTTGACGTTTGGTATGATGAAGAACATACACCATTAAAACTTGTTAACCCAGTAATTGTTAAGGAGTCTAAGGAAACTCACGAATGCCAAGAAGGATGCTTAAGTTTTCCTAACAAATTTGCAATGGTTAACAGACCAGAAAAAGTTACAGTTAAAGCTCTAGATGAAAACGGAAAAGAAATAACAATCAAAGGCGAAGGATTATTAGCACAATGTTTATGCCACGAATTAAATCACTTAGATGGAATTTTATTTGTTGATTTAATGGAACCAGGAACTTTAGAATATCTTGATCCAAATAAAGAATAGTTTTAAATAACTTTTATAAAAATAGTACTTAAGAAAAATTGATATAGATTGGAGATTAATATGAATATAGTATTTATGGGAACACCTGATTTTGCAGTTGAATCTTTAGAGGCATTATATAATGCTGGTCACAACATTTTAGCTGTTGTTACAAAAGTTGATTCACCTTCAGGAAGAGGAATGAATTTAGTACCATCACCTGTAAAAGTTTTTGCAGAGGAGAAGGGATTAAAAGTTTTACAACCTGAGAAGGTTAAAAACAATGAAGAATTTATGAATGAAATCAAAGCTATGAATCCAGAGTTGATCGTAGTTGTTGCTTATGGAAAAATTCTTCCACAAGAATTTCTTGATATCCCAAGATACGGATGTGTAAATGTTCATGGATCATTACTTCCAAAGTATAGAGGAGCTGCTCCAATTCAATGGGCTGTTCTTAACGGAGATCACACAACTGGTATCACAACAATGTTTATGGATGCTGGTATGGATACTGGTGATATGATTTTAAGAGTTGAGACACCTATCGATTATGAAGAAACAACAGGCCAACTTTGGGCTAGAATGGCTAAGCTTGGTGCCAACCTTTTAATTGAAACAATGAACAGAATTAGTTCAGTTACGGATAATAAATTTATTGAAAATGTTGCTCAATTAAAATCTGAAATTGGTGCAAGAAAACAAGGTGATGATTATACAATGGCTCCTATGCTAAGCAAAGATATGGCTTTAATTGATTGGAGTAAATCAGCAAATGAGATTCACAACTTAGTTAGAGGACTTGACCCAATCATGGGAGCATATACATATATTAATGGTAAGAAATTAAAAATTTGGAAGACATACACACGTATTACTTCTGAAAAATATGCTATGACACCTGGTGAAATTCTTGATATTACTCCAGATGGAATTCTTGTTCAAACAGGCGAGAAGACTATTTTAATTCAAGAAGTTCAAGCAGAAAATTCTAAGAGAATGTCAGTTAGAGATTATTTAAATGGTAATCAAATAGAGAAACATCAAGTTTTCGGAAAATAAATATAAAAATTTATAGGACTGGAAAATAGAATGGATAAGACAAAAGAGCAAAGTCAGGACAAGAGATGGACTGACGAACAAATTCAAGCAATTGAAGATAAGGGTGCAAATCTTTTGATTAGTGCTGCTGCTGGATCTGGTAAGACAACAGTACTTATTGAAAGAATTGTTCGCAAGATTTTGAATGATGGAGTAAATGTTGATGATTTATTAGTTGTTACATTTACTAATGCTGCAGCGAGTGAAATGAAGGAAAGACTTCTTAAAGCGTTGTATCAAAAACTAGACGAAAACCCAGATGATGAAAATCTTCAAAAACAAATTAGCTTGATTAACCGTGCTCATATATCGACTATCCATTCTTTTTGTTTGGATATAATAAGAAACAATTTCTTCGAAACAAGTTTACCAGCAAACTTTAGAATTGCTGATGATAGTGAAAATGAGATTATCAAACAAGAAGCAATGGAGCGTGTTTTCGAAGATAAATACGAAGCAAAAGATAAAAAGTTTTTAAGTTTATTAGAAAAATATACAAGTTATAAAGATGATCAACCATTAAAAGATTTAGTTGATAGTTTTTATACTTTTATTTCTTCAGTGCCATTTCCACATAAATGGCTTGAAAATGCAATTAACGAATTTCAATTAAAGAACATTGAAGACTTTGGTTCAACTTCTTGGGGTCAAAGCATTTTGAAGTATGCTAAAGATGCTATTGATGCAGAAGTAATTAATGCTAACCATGTAAGAGATCATTTAGCTCTCAATTTAAATTTAGCACCATGGATTACGACTGTTGATGAAGATATTAAATTGCTTGAGTCATTCAATAGCGATAGTTGGGAAGATGCTTATAAAACAGCTAATGCAATTGCTAGTGGTTTTGGTAAATGGAGCGGAGCTAAGAAAGGCTTAACTGACGAAGATATTGAAATTAAAGATAGAGCAAAAGTAGATAGAGATGCAATCAAAGATAGAATTAAAAAGATTGCAGAGAAATATTTTAAGTTTGATTCAAGACAAGCAATCGATGACATCAGAGAAATGTATCCAACATTAGTTGATTTAAAAGATTTAGTATATGAGTTTGAAGCTGAATATACTCGTAGAAAATTAGAAAAGAATGTTATCGATTATAGCGATATCGAGCACATTGCATTAAAATTGTTACTTGATGAAAATGGCGAAAAGACTGAGATTGCGAAGAAGTATTCATTTAACGAAATCTTAGTTGATGAGTATCAAGATTCAAACTTAATTCAAGAAAGTATTTTAAATAGTGTAAGTAATGGCCATAACATTTTTATGGTTGGTGATGTTAAACAAAGTATTTATAGATTTAGAGAGGCTCGTCCTGAGTTGTTCCAAGAAAAGTATGAAACATATGAATTGGCCACACCAGGAAAAACGGCGCTAGAAACAGAAACTAAAGTTCAATTATATAAGAACTTTAGAAGTAGAAAACAAATTCTTGATTTCACAAATACAATCTTCCAATTTATTATGAGTAAAGATTTGGGAGAGATGGATTACACCGAAGAGGAATATTTAAATTACGGTGCAAGTTATGAAGATGCAAGTTTTGATGTTTCTACTGAGATGTATGTTATTGAAAAAAATTCTAAAGAAGAAGCGCCTGATGTTTGGAAAGATTCTGAAGTTCTTGAAGGAGCAGAGGAAAACGAAAATGAAGGTTATGTTTCTGATGAAGAAGAGGCTGAAGTTATTGAATGGTCTACATTAGAGGCAGACTTGTTATGTACAAAAATTCATGAGTTACATGAACAAGGCGTGCAATACAGAGATATGTGCGTGCTTATGAGAAGCCCTAACACAATGGCACCAGTTTTTGAAAAAGAAATGATTGAATCAGGCATTCCAGTTTTCACAGATGTCGGATCAGATTATTTACATACAATAGAAATTGATACAATGCTAGCATTGTTGAATGTAATTGATAATCCACTACAAGACATTCCATTAATTACTGCAATGCGTTCACCAATTGGTGGATTTAACGACAACGATTTAGTTGATATTAGATTATTTGATAGAGAAAAGAATTTCTACTATGCACTTCAAAAGGCTTATGTAGAGCTTAATCCAGCAGATATAAATCACAAAGATTTAGATTTGATTGAAGTAAGATTGTTTGAAAAAATCAGAGACTTCTTAAACTTAGTTGAAGATTTAAGAAACAAAGAAAAAACAATGCCACTTGATGAATTGATTTGGTACATCTTTACTAAGACTGGTTATTATCATTATGTATTAATGATGCCAAACGGAAAGATTCGCCAAGCTAATTTAAGGAAGTTATTTGAAAAAGCAAAAGAGTACGAAAGTATTAGTTTTAAAGGATTATTTAACTTTATAACTTTCATTGAGAGAGTTGCAAACAAACCAAAGAATACAATGGGCGCTGCAAAAATCATCGGTGAAAACGAAGATGTTGTTAGAATCATGAGTATTCATAAGAGTAAAGGTTTGGAATTTCCAGTAGTATTTTTATGCGGTGTTGGAAAACAATTTAATCTTCAAGATTTAACAAACAAAGTTAGATTTAATCAAGATCTTGGTATCGGTGTTGATTTCATAAATGAGTACACTAGATATTCAACTCTTGCAAAAGAAGCAATAAATATCAAAGCTCGAAATGAAGCAATTTCAGAGGAAATGAGACTTTTATATGTTGCTTTAACAAGAGCAAAAGAAAAATTAGTTATCATTGGTTCTGATAGAAAAGCAGAAGAAAATTATAATAAGAAGGGCGAAGAAGTTAAAAAATTCTTTGGTCAAAAATTATCAAGCAAGATATTAAGTAAGTATATTAGATACATAGATTGGATTGAATTAGTCAACCAAGCAACTGATAAGTTAGATTTAAAATTGAATTTTGTTTCTCGCGAAGAGGTTGAAAGACCTGCGGTTGATGAGGTTGATAAATTACCTGACTTGAAAAAGTTAGAGATGAATTTAGACAAAGCAAAATATCAAAAAATTGATGAATTATTAAAATGGGAATACAAAGATAAAATCAGAATCGATTTACAAAGTAAAACTTCTGTTACTGCGTTGAAAAATAGCAAGATGTCTTTTGAAAACAGCGAAGTAATTTTATTAGATTCATTAGATGAAGTTGTTTCTACTGATGAAAACAGCTTCCCAACATTTGATGAATTGAAAGTTGATAAGGAAGATGAATTAAATTCAGCACAACGTGGAACATTGATACATAAAGCGTTGGAGAAGATGGAAGATGAGAATATCGATGCATTAATTGATAGTTTGAATTTGAAAAACTTCGAGAAAGAATATCTAATTAAAGATAAGAAGATATTAGAAAATTATGTTCAATCAGAATTGTTCCAAGCATTAAAAGTTGCAACTGAAGTTCACAAAGAAACACCATTTTATATGAACATCGACTTCGAAGGAACAGGAGAAAAGGTGCTTGTACAAGGTGTTATAGACCTTTACTTTGTTGATAAAGATGGTGATTTAATCTTAGTTGATTACAAAACTGATCACAATGTGGATGAGAGAACTTTAAAAGAAAGATACAGCAATCAGCTTAACATGTACAAAATTGCGATTGAGAAATCTACTCAAAAGAAGGTTGCTCAAAAGCTAATTTATTCAACGTATCTAAATAAATTAGTAGAAATTTAGGCAAAAAGGTGGTATGATAGGGCTGATTTGAAAGGAAAAGCACAATGAGAATAGACAAATTTTTAAAGGTTACCCAAATAATCAAAAGAAGAACTGTAGCAAATGAGGCTGCTGACAATGGTAGAATCAAAGCTAATGGCAGAGTAGTAAAACCAAGCTACGAAGTTAAAGTAGGAGATGTTATTGAAATCCAATTTGGTAATTCTACTTCTAAATTTGAGATTATTGGTATACCAACAAAACAAAAAGTTCCGTTAGATCAAACGGTAAAATTATTATAAGTTTTAAGGAGGAGATTATGGCAAAGATTAAGAAACCAACAAAAGAAGAGTTAAAAGCAAAACGTGAAGAACTAAAAAAAGCTAGAAGAGGAATGATGGATGAATTCAAAGCATTCGTTATGAGAGGAAATGTTTTAGATATGGCTATCGGTGTTATCGTCGGTGGTGCTTTCTCTAAAATTGTTACATCTCTTGTTAATGACATCATCATGCCACTTATTGGTTCTATAGTTGGAACAGTTAACTTCACAGATTTAAAAGCCAACATTGGTAATACAGTAATCCCTTACGGATCATTCATTCAAAATGTTGTTGACTTCTTATTAGTAGCACTTGTTTTATTCTTAGCATTAAAGATTGCTACATCAATTGGTAACAAGATGAGAAGAAAGAAAGAAGAAGCTGAAGAAGTTCCAGAAGTTATCAAGAGTGATGAAACAAAACTATTAGAAGAAATCAGAGATTTATTAAAAGAGAAAAAGTCTAAATAAGACTAAAATAAATCAATAATATAATTGACAAGGTGAGTTATTTCTTGTATAATAAACCTTGTCAAATTTATGGCGATGTAGCTCAGTTGGCTAGAGCAATCGGTTCATACCCGATCGGTCAGCGGTTCGAATCCACTCATCGCTACCAA
>CAMKBC010000035.1 GCA_946410665.1 uncultured Clostridia bacterium
TTTTTTTTTTTTTTTTTTTTTTTTTTTTTTTTTTTTTTTTTTTTTTTTTTTTTGGGTATGTACAGAGCCTCTATATTAATAATTAAATTCCATATTTTTCTTTGAACTTTGCGGCTTTTCCACCTTTGTTTTCTTTTCTTAAATTTCCTGTCCAAAATGGATGACAATTTGAGCAAACATCAACTTTCATATCTCCTTTAGTTGAGTTTGTTTTGAAAACATTTCCGCAAGCACAAGTAATTGTGGCTTCATGATATTCTGGATGTATTCCTTCTTTCATGTTACTACCTCCTTCTTTCTGTTATTAACGCTTCGTTCCGTTAAATTAAATTATTCGGTTTTAAACAAATTATTCAGCTTTCATTGAAATAACTTCAGTTCCATCATAATATCCACAACTTGGGCAAACTCTATGTTGTTGCATAAGTTTATGGCAATGTGGGCACTCAACTAGATTTTGTTTATCTAATTTCCAAGTTGATCTTTTAGTATGAGTTCTTTGTTTAGACCATCTTCTTTTTGGTTGTGCCATTTTTCTCCCTCCTATATATTAGAATTTACATAATAATTCTTAAAAGTCACTTTGATATTATACTATCAAAGTGGCTTTTTTGTCAATATTTATCTCAAATTATTTACCAAATACCTTATCTTCATCTCCGCCATTGTAATATACATCTATATCATGATATGGCATTGTATAATTTGTAGGTATCAATTCGCCTGGATTATTGTCAATCCACCACTTATCATTACCTTTACCTTTAAATGCTACTACTCCTACTTCTTCTCCTGACTCTCTTGTTGCAATAGAAAGCACTTTTCCTGTTTTATCTTTCATATATATTCTGTGATAATTCATTGGGTCTAGGTTTTTATATTGAGCTTCTTTTTCTCTTGCTAAACATGTTGCATATGCTTCGCTAAGACCTTTAAACTTCGCTTTATCTGTTACACCTGCTCCATCTGCATCATTTGATAGCAATTGGTCATATGTGAATTTGTATCCGTTATGAGAAATTATACATTCATAAGCATTTGAACCATATTGTGGATAATAGTTTATTTGCTGTACATAAGTCTTATATAGTCTACCAGAATTGACTCCTTCAATTCCTTTAGCGTTTTTGGCTATAGCTCTTTGATAATTATTAGATGATTTATATCCAGTTGATATAAATACTCCATTGGCATAATACCACATTCCATCGTCTATAATATCAGTTGTTCTTATTGTTTCTTGCCACTCTAATTCGTGAGTTGCCGCATTCATTTCAAGATATCCATCTTGAGCAGCTTTTCCACTTACACCGCCAAATGTTATTGTGTTTCCAGATTTTATTCCACAAGGTTTGCCTATTCTATAGTCTTGGTATGTATGTTCGTATGACTCTATCAAATAATCATTTCTTCTATAAGCTATAAATTTCGAATCAGTTGAATTCATTAATTCTTCACATCTTGGATTGTGCTGTGTAAGAACAGTTGATTGTGTGTTATAGTTTAGTCCTTGAGTCTTATATACATCTGGATGGTTCATATATGTTAATTTTCCAACAAATCCACTTTCTCCATGGCCTGTAGCTCCATAAGTTGTAACTCCACGATTATTCATTGAGCCTAAAACACTTGGAATGTGACTTTGTCCTGTTAAATCACGTAACTCCTGAAGTGAAAGTTCTCCTACTTTTGGTTGAATATAAATAGCATCTTTTGAAACAAATTCTTTATTTGTAGTATTTCCAATAATGCAATAATTATTAAAGAACTTATAATTTCCAATTGGAACCCCTTGCATAAATGCAGCTACCGTAATTCCATTTGCTATTGAATGCCAATCTTTCATCGAAATTGTAGGCATTTCATAAATATATGAATTTGAACCATAATAATCGTTCAAACTTGATACTGTTTTTATAAGTGCTGATTCTACAGTCTTTGCTATTACATCCATTCTATGTGCATTAAATGCTGATGAATCTAATTCAGGATTGTTTGATGCAGCTTTATAATCAAACACTTTCTTAGTTGTATAGTCAGAAATTATGTATGAATTATTTGAAACTTGTTCACCAGTTCTTACTGTCATTGCATATTGAGTATTAAACGCATTGTTCTTAATAACACTTAAATTGCTTAAATCAATTTTCGAAAGATATTTATACATTTCTTCAGAGAATGCTTTTGCTTTTTTATAGTAATAGTAAGGATTTACATCTTTAAAATACTTTTCAGCCCAATTAGGATTTCCCTTTATATCATTTGAAAACTGTTTTGCTACACTATAAGATTCATCTTTAGTTACAGGATTTCCATTGTTGTTATTAACATCAGTTGTCCATCCTTGATAATTAGCTAAAGTAATTAATTGATCAAGTGAAATGTAATTTCTACTATGATTTGTCAATGTGAATATTGGTGGTGTACCATTTGCTTCAGAATAAGTTGTATTAGAAGTATTCACACAATCATCAAAATAATACTTTGTATTATTGTAATTTATATATCTATAATATCTTGCGTACACCGCTCCATTCATATCATTGATAATTTGAGTAGAATTATCTGAGCCTTTCATATAAACTCTATCGTATAGTGAAACATATTCACCCAAGGTTTCAGCTTTAATATCTAAAGCATCAGAACTACCATTCTTACCTGGAGCTTTAACTGTTAATCCGCCATTTATTGAATTGTTTAAAAATTCTCTAACTGTATTTACTACTTGTGTATTTTGTCCATCTATATAATAACCCGCTCCTGAAATCGTTGTTCCATTTCCAGCACCATTAACCCATCCAGAAACAGCGATATAATTATCAAGAGTATAGTTTATTGTTATATCATATTGTCCATTTACCGCATATTCACAAGAATAATATGTAAATGGCTTTACTCCGTAAATTGTGTTTTCAGTATTTATAACATTTTCATTAAAGAAAGGTCTTTTGTTATCAATTTTTCCCGTACCTGGTGGTGTTGTATCTTGTGTGTTATCTCCATCATTATCTGATCCAACTGATGCAACATTATTATAAGGTCCATAAACATAGAAACCATCATACAAGTTGAATAAAAGCGCTGGAACATATTCATTTAACGCTGCTTTTGTAGAACCGCTTTTGTGTAAACCAGTAGCTAAACTATTAAAGAATGAATTTACAGAAGCTTTAACATCTCTTTGTCTAGATGTATTAACACCGCTATAATCATTGTTAATAGTGTTCATTTGGTAAGCTCTAACAGCATCATATGTTGAACCCATAAGAATCTCATTGTATCTTGCTTCAATGTTAGTAACATTCGTCAGATTACGGATATAAGCTTGCAAAACCAATGTAATAGGTAAAATTATAATAACAAAAATTACTGCTAAGTTTTGTATTCTCATTTACTTTTTGCCTTTCGTAAAATTCCTAAAAATCAGGTACTTTTATAATATCAAAGCAAGTATTATTATTCAACAATTTCAAAATTAATTTTTCGTAATATTTTACTAGCTTCTAGAACTCGAACCTTTACTCTCTGGCCAATTCTATAGATTTTTCCTGTTACATTGTTTTGAAGTGTCTTTTCAGCCTCATTGCAGATAAAATATCCATTTCCTTTGCCCAAATTTTCAAAGCGTACTAGCCCTTCAACTGTGTTTGGCAATTCTACGAACATACCAAAGTTAGTAACATTAGAAACAATTCCTTCATACTCTTCACCAATTCTTGATTCCATGAACTCTGCTTTCTTCATATCTTCGCTTTCTCTTTCAGCCTTAGTTGCAATTTGTTCACAATCTGAAGAACTAATTGAGTATTTTTCTGCTTGTTTTTGATATTTTTCCTTAAATTTATCTGTTACATCATAGTTCATATCAATGTATTTGCTTATAACTCTGTGGATAAATAAGTCTGGATATCTTCTAATTGGAGATGTAAAGTGGCAATAATACTTGCTAGCGATACCAAAATGTCCTTTATTCTCCGCTTCATACTTAGCAATTTTCAACGTTCTTAATATTAGGTTTGAAACAACCTTCTCTTCATCTTTTCCTTTAACTTCATCCAAGATCTCAGCAAAGGCTTTAGGTTGAACATCATCTTTTTTACCTTTTACTCTATATCCTAGTGTGTATAAGAATTTATTTAACTCATCTATCTTTTCTTCGCTTGGCTTTTCATGAACTCTGTAAATAAAAGGTGCTTCTAACCAATAGAATTTCTCAGCTATTGTTTCATTTGCTGTTAACATGAATTGTTCTATTATTTCATTTGCAAAGTTAATCTCATAAGGTCTTATCTCTACAGGTATTCCATTTTCATCAAGAAGAATTTCTGATTCTGGAATATCTAGAGATAAGTATCCATTCTTCACTCTTCTATCTTTTAATATTTGAGCAAGTTTAGCCATTCTTTCAAAGTGTTCATAATATTTAGAATCAACACCTTTTAACAATGCCTTGTCTCTCTTTATTTTATCTTTATCTCCATCTTCGGCAAGTTCTAGATTATCTCTATTTATGATTGCATAAACTTCATGATAACTCATTCTTCTAGCAACATTTATAACTGCTTTCTTAACTTCGCTATCAACCACTCTTCCGTTATTATCAATCCTCATAATACATACAAGTGAGTATCTATCTTCATGTTGATTTAAACTGCAGATTCCATTTGATAATTCTTTTGGAAGCATTGGAATAACTCTATCTAACATATAAACGCTAGTGCCTCTTAGTATTGCCTCTTTGTTTAATAAGCTGCCTTCTCGTACATAGTGGCTTACATCAGCAATGCATACACCTAGTGTCCAAGTGTCGTCATCATTTTTTTCTACAAATACAGCATCATCTAAATCTTTTGCACTATCTCCATCGATAGTAAACATTTCTTGATCACGTAAATCTAATCTGTTTTCTACTGATATTTCTTCTTTTGAAACCTTAATAGCTTCATCAAGTATATCCTTAGTAAATTCATTAGGTAACTTAAACTCTTTAACGATTGAAAGCATATCTACACCTGCTTCATCTATATAGCCTAATACTTCTTTAATTACGCCCTCTGCCTTCTTTTTATTCTCTGGGTATTTGGTAATTTCTACCACCACCTTTTGATTTGTCTTTGCCTTTTTCCAATGTGCTTTAGAGATAAAAATGTCACCGCCTAACGACTTATCATCCGGAACAACGAAGCCAAAATTGCGGCTTTTAATAAACGTACCAACAGTCTCGTTAGTACATCTCTTAACAATCTTTATAATTCTTCCCTCTGGACTTTCGCCTTTTGAAGTTTTGAATACCTTTACTTGAACAATGTCATTATTCATTGCACCTTTTTTGTTTCTTGGTCCAATGAATATGTCTTTTTCTTGTCCTTCTATCTGAACGAATCCAAAACCTCTTTCTTTGTTAATATACTTTCCTTCAAAAAATTCCATTTATATCTCCGTTTTCATAAACAAAAAGGGATGCAAAATAATTGCATCCCTCTAATAATCTTTTCAATTAAGCAGCTAAGTATGTAACAATTGATGTTGCAACAGTTAAAATAGCAAATATAACGCCTAAAATAAGAGTTCTCTTATTCATTTTACCTGCTTTTGTTCTGCTTTTATTCTTATCAAAATATTTATTTGCTGATGGATTTTCATATGTATCCTCTGCAGCATTTTCACTTTCTTTTGCTTGAAAAGTTGTTACTAAAATTAATACAATACATACAATAATATATACTACTAATAAAATATCTCTTGCAATTTCCATTCTAATCTCCTACTTTCATGTCTCAAATTGACTAACTAATATTAACACATGCTAACACTTAAAGTCAAGCATCTTCAATCTTAATTTACTTTCTTTTTCTTCTAATGAACCAGTCTTCTTTTGCTTCTACTGGAATATTCATTAAAACATTTTGTCCTACTTTTCCTGGGTTTACATGATCAACTTCTTCGCCTGTTTCGCTATCCCACATTTTTTCAATAGTAAATTCTACCGGTTTTATTTCTCCTGGGATGATTAATTCAACTTCATCTCCAACAGTTAATCTATTACCAATTCTTACCAATGATTTATCAGCATCATATTTTTCTACCATACCACCATATTCGAAATTAGGGTTGTATTGTTTTCCGGCAAATTCTTGGTAATCTGTATTTTTCTTGTCATTAAAGAAGAATGTTGTTAAATCTCTTGTTTTAATTTTATCAATCTCAGTCATATATTTTTTATAATCATAATGCTCTGGATCATTGAAATAATCATCGATTGCGCTTCTATAAATATTTACAATTGAAGCTACATAGTATTCAGATTTTAATCTTCCCTCTATCTTTAAAGATGTAACTCCCATTTCACAAAGTTCAGGAATTTCTTTGATTAAGCATAAATCTTTTGATGATAAAACATAAGTTCCTGTACTGTCTTCTTCAACTGGCATGATGTTTCCTGGGTTGTTTGCTTCTTCAATATACATGTTATAAGCCCATCTGCAACTTTGAGCACAATCGCCTAAGTTGGCATTTCTTTGAGCCATATAATCACTTAAATAGCATCTTCCAGAGTATGCCCAGCAAATAGCACCATGGATAAATGTTTCTGTTTCTAGGCCTTCAGGAATATTTGCTATTAATTCCTTGATATCTTCTTTATTCATTTCTCTTGATAAAACAACTCTCTCCGCTCCATTTTTGTACCAGAAGTTAGCTGTATGAGCACTTAGAGTATTAGCTTGAGTTGAAATATGAATAGGAATTTCAGGAGCTAATTCCTTAATCTTCTCTATTACTCCACCATCTGAAGCTAAGATTCCATCTGCTTTTATTTCTTTTAACATTAGAACTTGTTTTTCAATGTCATCATAAACACTATCAGGAGCATATATGTTAATAGTTACATATACTTTCTTTCCAAGTTCATGAGCAAATTCTATTGTTTTTCTTAAATCATCATTATCAACTTCTGCTCTTGATCTAAGTGAAAGTGAGCCAGTTCCACAATAAACTGCATCAGCGCCGTATCTAAAGGCTGCTTTAGCTTTTTCAAAAGATCCAGCTGGAGCTAAAAGTTCAGGTTTTTTCATTTTTTATTCCTTCTTTCAAAAATTATTTTACTAATTTCAGTGATATTTATTATAACAAATAACAACTTCAATTTCAACATGTTTCTCCTTGAAAAACGCCGTATTTTAAGGTATAATAGGAATGTTTACAGGTAAAATTTAGTAATTTTACAACAAAGGATTTAGAAATGATAGAAAAATATCTTAACAAATTAGAATTTAATACTATAAAAGAACAATTAACTCAAGGATGTTCAACATATATCGGTAAAAAAATCGTAGATGAACTTGAACCTTCATCAAACGAAGCCAAAGTTGCTACAACTTTAAAAGAAACTACTGAAGGATGTGAACTTATTCATGCCTTGGGTAATTTTCCTATATTTAAAATAGATGATTTATCAATCATGGTAAAACGTCTTGAAAGTTCAATGCCATTAACAGCAAAATACTTACTTGAAATGGCCGCTGTTTTAAAGAATGCATCAGAACTAAAAGATTACTATAAATCTTCTGGCTGTGATTTAGAAAGACTTTCTCTATACTTTGGCGATTTATATGAAAACAAAAACATCGAAAAAATGATTACAAACTCAATCATTTCTGAAGATGAAATTGCTGATAAAGCTTCACCTAAGCTTGCATCAATCAGAAGTAATAAAAAAGGGCTTGAACTAGAAATCAAAAACAAATTAACTGGTCTACTTCACTCTAACACTTATTCAAAATATATTATGGACCCTGTTATAACAATTAGAAATGATAGATATGTTATTCCTGTTAAATCAGAATATAGAAGCCAAATCAAAGGTTTCATCCACGATACGTCATCATCAGGTTCTACTGTTTATATCGAGCCTATGGCTGTTTTCGAAATAAACAATAGTATTAACAACTTGATGGTTGAAGAACAACACGAAATCGAAGTTATTCTTAATAATTTATCTGGACAACTATACCCTATTGCTGGATTCTTAAATCAAGATATCAACTTAATTGGAAAACTTGATTTTATTTCAGCAAAAGCAAAATATTCTATCGCACATGATTGTACTTGCCCTAATATAGATGAATTTGTTGAATTAAAGAGTGCTCGTCACCCATTAATTGATAAAGACAAAGTTGTTCCAACTTCGCTTCATATTGGAAAAGAGAATTTCACAACTTTAGTAATCACTGGTCCAAACACTGGTGGTAAAACAGTTACTTTAAAAACAACTGGTCTACTTTGTGCTATGGCACAAGCCGGACTTCATATTCCAGTTTCAGAAGGAAGTACAATAAAAGTATTTGATAATATTTTTGCTGATATTGGTGATGAACAAAGTATTGAACAATCTCTAAGTACATTCTCTGCACATATGACCAATATTGTTTCTATACTAGACACATTTACTGATAAGAGTTTAATACTAGTTGATGAGCTTGGATCTGGAACAGATCCAATTGAAGGTGCTCACTTAGCAATTAGTTTATTAGAAACTTTCCACAACAAAGGTGCATTTACATTAGCTACTACCCACTACTCTGAAATTAAACAATATTGTTTAACACATGATGGCTTTGAAAATGCTAGTTGTGAATTTGATATTGAAACATTAAAACCAACTTATCACCTACTTCTTGGAATTCCCGGAAAAAGTAATGCATTTGCAATTTGTAACCAATTAGGTGTTCCAAAGGATATTATCGATAGAGCTTCAAACTTAATCAGCAAGCCTGATACAGACTTTGAAACTTTAATGAAGCAAATCTATGATAACAAGAAACAAGTTGAAGAAGAAAAAATTGA
>CAMKBC010000036.1 GCA_946410665.1 uncultured Clostridia bacterium
AATCAAAAATAAGCTTAACGGCGATACAAAAGGATTTGATAAGCAAGTTAAAGATACAATTAAAATTTTACCTAATAAAAACTTTGAAGGTTTTTATGTAGCGAAGTTAATTAAGAAATAAATAAAATGACTGGCTAACAATAGCCGATTCAAATTAAGGGGGAAACATGACAGAAGAAGCAAAGAAAAATAAAGAAGAATTCTTAAGTTTATTAAGATCAACAAATAGAGAAGGAATTGAAGATTTAATTAGTTTTCTTGAAAACTCAGATTTCTTCACAGCACCTGCTAGTACCAGATTTCACGGAAATGTTGAAAGTGGATTATTAGCACACAGTTTATTAGTTTATAAAATTGTTTCTGAAAAAATGAAACATACTCCAGTTGAAATTAATACACCAGAGGATTCAATAATTATTAGTGCATTACTACACGACATCTGCAAAACTAATTTTTATGCAGTTGATTATAGAAATGCAAAGAATGAACTTGGAGTTTGGGAGAAGGTTCCTTATTACAAAGTTGAGGATACTATTCCTTATGGACATGGCGAAAAATCAGTTATGATGATTACTGAATATATCAAAATGACACCAGAAGAAAAGTATGCAGTAAGATGGCACATGGGTTATACAGAGCCTAAAGAACTATATACAACAATAGGTTTAGCTTATAGCAAATACCCATACGCGCTTATGCTTCACGAGGCTGATATTGAGGCAACTTATTTATTTGATGTATAATAAAAAATGTTGAAATATAAGTACTTTTATGGTATATTTAAATGGTTGTTAAGACAAATAGGTTTATAGATTTCCTGCTAAATTAATAGTAAAAATCTAAATACGTTTTTAAAGGAAGAAGATCGATGGCAAATATTATAGACATCTTGGAACAAAGAGGATACATTGAACAAGTTACTGATAAAGAAGAATTAGTAAAAGTTATAGAGAAGGAAAACATCTCTTTCTATATTGGAATTGACCCAACAGCTGATAGTTTACACGTTGGACACTTTGTTAGTTTAATGGTTGCTTCAATCATGCAAAAACATGGTTTAAGACCAGTAATATTAATGGGTGGCGGAACAGCTGCAATTGGTGATCCATCTGGAAAAACAGATATGAGAAAGATGTTAACTAGAGAAGAAATAGATAAAAACGTTGCTGCTATTAAAAAGCAAGTTGAAAAATTTGTTTCTTTTGAAGGTGAAAACGGAGCAGTTATCGTAAATAACGCTGACTGGTTAGTTGGATTAAACTATATCGATTTCATGAGAGAGATTGGCTCTAAATTTACAATTAGCAGAATGCTTGCAGCTGAATGCTACAAGAATAGATTAGAAACAGGTTTAACATTCTTTGAAATGGGATACATGTTAATGCAATCTTACGATTTTTATCACCTATACAATGAATTAGGTGTAAAACTTGAGATTGGTGGAAATGATCAATGGTCAAACATCATCGGTGGTGTTGAATTAGTTAGAAAATTCAACCATGCTGATGCTTTTGGTTTAACTTTTAAACTTCTTACAACAAAAGAAGGTAAGAAGATGGGTAAAACTGAAAAAGGTGCATTATGGTTAAATCCGGACTTAACATCTCCATACGAGTTCTACCAATACTGGAGAAACGTTGGAGATGCAGATGTAAGAAATGTTTTAAAGATGCTTACATATTTACCAGATGATGAAATTATAGAATTAACAAGCGTTGAAGGCGAAGCTATCAACCATGCTAAAGAAGTTGCTGCATATGAAATTACAAAGATTGTTCATGGTGAAGAAGCTGCTAAAGCTGCTGAAGAGGCTGCTAAATCATTATTTGGCAATGGTGCTAATAGTGAAAATGTTCCTTCAGTACAAATTGCTGCTGACAGCTCAATCTTAGATGCTATCATCGCTGCAGGATTTGCTCCATCAAAAGGTGAAGCTAAGAGATTAATCGCTCAAGGTGGAATCACATTAAATGATGAGAAAGTTACTGACATAACAATGACTATAACAGATGAAATCCTTGCTTCAGAGCCTTTATTAAGAAAAGGCAAGAAAGGATTCTGCAAATTAGTTAAATAATTAACTAGTACTTATTATTTAGTATAATATATAAATTATCGATATATCGCTTGATTTTATCGATGATTTATGTTATTATAGAAATCGCCCTTAGCTTAGTTTTAGGTTAACACACCACTATGGCTCAGTTATCGGCAAAAATCTAAACATTGTTTAGAAATTTTTAGGAGGTGTAATATGACAAAGGAAAGAAAAACAGAAGTTATTGAAACTTACAGAAGAGACGAGAAAGATACTGGTTCTCCAGAAGTTCAAATCGCTCTTTTAACAGAAAGAATCAATGAACTTACAGAGCATTTAAAAGCTAACCCAAATGATAATCACTCAAGAAGAGGATTATTAAAAATGGTAGGTAATAGAAGAAATCTATTAAACTACTTAGCTGATAAAGATATCCAAAGATACAGAGATATCGTTGCAAAATTAGGATTAAGAAAATAATTTAATATTATTTTTACTAATGATTTTATGAGAGAACCTATGATTTCATAGGTTCTCTTTGCACTCTATAAGACGGTTAACATAATTGACAAAACTTGGATATTATGGTACAATAAATTGTATTGTTTTTTAGAAAAAATAGATTACTTTTTTAAGTAGAAGGGGAAAATTAATTGGTTGATAATACTGATTATGCGTCACAAAAGATAAATGATTTTAAACAAGCATATAAAGTAGCAATGAATCCATTTGAAAATAAGGCAATTGATGATGTTATTGACTCATTATTTGAGAATGTAAGTTGTTATTATGAACAATATAGAGACTCTATTGCAGTAGTTCCAACGGTTATTGAGAATTATAGATACCATTTAATTCAACCGGTAAAAGGAATTAAATCTTACGAGTTATTAGATTTCTTAATCAATAGAGCTATCTCAAATTTAGACGGAATCGAATTAACAACAGAAGATAGTTCATACAAAAATAGAAGATTAAGTTTTAATGCAAGCAAATATAGAGAATATGAACGTTATGACAGTGAAGAATTAGTTCTAGCTGCAAGACGCAAAACTTTATTAAAAGAAACTGGAAAAGTTTTATACAGCTATGATTTTTCAGATGATAAAACATTACATACATCTTTAGATTGCAGTATACCAAGTGGTTTCACACCAACTAAGAAAATTGGATGTTTTATTGGATGTTTAAAAAGCAAATATCCTGAGATGTTAACTGTTGATGAAGTTATTAATGCAGTTAAAAACTATGATTGCAATGATACAGGAAGCATTCCTTTTAATTCTGAAGTATTAGCATTAACAGCACAAGAGTATTATTCAACAAAATTTGCTGATATGTTTGGAAGAGAGAAGATTAAATTATACAAACCTCTAATTACAGCACATATAAATGGCGAAAAGAGAAGAAAAATGATAGTTATCACGCCTAATTCATTAAGTAGATTTGCAGGTGGCGGAAGATTTATTTATCATTTAGAAAACTTAGTTAATAAGCCAGCAATGTTTTCTTCAATGTTCTTTGGTAGAGAAGATGCAATTAAAGAATTTGCATTTAATTACAAAGAATGTGTTGATAAAGTTTGGGATGATTTTTATAAAAAATCAGACGATGACAAGGAAATATCTACAGAAGAGAAGTTTAAAGCATTATTAATAAATGCTTGTGATATGACTAAAACTGATGACGAGCAAAAGAATGAACAAAGATATATAAGTCAATCAGCACTTGATATGGTTTTCTTAAGCGCATATCATAAAGCATATGATCAAAGATTAATTCCAAGATCACAATTCAAAGAAATATTCAGAGAATCATCTATTATCACACCATCAATTTACGACGTAACTGATGACGAAATTAGAAGTTCTAAAACTAAAAATAGATACGAAAAAATGTATGCAAGAATGGTTGCGGAGCCTACAAAGCAAACAGCAGAGGTTACAAAAATCGCTGGTGAAAATAACGATGACAAGATAGAAGAAATCGGATAAATATTTAGAACCTAGAATCATTGATTTTAGGTTCTTTTTGTTTTATAAAGCGTTTTAGTTGACATAAACTGGCAAAAGTTGTAAAATATTACCATATCACTTTTTAAAAATTTCGTTAAGAATTACATCTGAGGAGGTGCAACTATGGGAAACACTAACGAAATTATCGGAATTATCACAATTAAGATAGAGAATGCAAAAATCTGGTATGAAAATGCCAGGTCAGCATGCCGACATTTTAGCAAAACCGAGGAAGAAGGCGATTTAGAGCGGAGTTCGATCAGTATGACAGATATGCACAGCATTAAGTCATATATGGATGAACTTGGCGAATTGATTCATTTGATTTCATTGAGTGACAGTGTTAACATTACACTCTTTGAAGAAGAAACAAGAGAAATCTATGATAATACTTGTAGTCTTCATATGGATCACGCTGTTCCGCTCAATTATACGTATGTTTCTTTCTTTATGTTTGGAGTTAACTATGATGAGGCGTATCTCTATATCCCGCCGATCTCTTCGATTTGCATGGAGAAGTATCAAAAGTACTATCCTCCGAGCGGTGACGATGGAGACTAGCCAATTGTGATTGAACCGAGGAGGACCCTGCAACAGAGGGGTCCTTTTTTATGCAAAATTGTCTCAAATATACCTATAAAAACAGCCCTAAAAAATGCTCAAAAAACACCATGAAAAATACCCTAAAAAATTACTTAAAAAAGTCAATAAAACGTTGATAAAATAAGGGCTTTATGATAAAATATAGATGTTATTTTGTGACCTGATTTAATGTAGCTTGTACAAAGTTATTTTTGATCAAATTTTGATGATACAAAAATACCTTTTTAGAGGTTACAGTTAGATCATCTCACATAAAATTTAGGAGGTAAAAATGGTTAAATTTTATGAAATGGAGTTAGCAGGTAGAAAATTATCTATCGAAACAGGAAAGTTTGCAGCTCAAGCAAATGCAAGTGTTACTGTTAGATATGGTGATACAATGCTTATGACTAACGTTTGTGCCGCTAAAGAAGCACAAGATGGAATCGACTTTTTCCCATTAACAATCAACTATGAGGAAAAGATGTACGCTGTTGGAAGAATCCCAGGAAGCTTCAACAGAAGAGAGGGAAAACCTTCTGATAAGGCTGTATTAGTTGCAAGAGCAATTGATAGACCAATCAGACCTTTATTCCCACATGATTTTAGAAATGATGTAGTAATTACAAATACTGTTTTATCAGTAGACCCTACATGCAATCCTGAGGTATGCGCTTATATCGGTACTTCAGCTGCACTTGCTATATCAGATATTCCTTGGGGAGGACCTACAGGAGCAGTTCAAGTTGGTTTAATTGATGACAAGATTATCATCAACCCAACTGAAGAAGAAAGTTTACAAAGCAAACTACATTTAACAGTTGCTGGAACACTTGAAAAAATTACAATGATTGAAGCTGGAGCTGATGAAGTCCCTAACGACGTTATGCTTCAAGCAATTAAAGAAGCACACGTTGAAATCAAAAAACTTTGCGAATTCATTCAAGGTATTAAAGATGAAATTGGCAAACCTAAATTTGAATATCAATCATTCTCAGTTGATCCAGAATTCTTTGCTAAGGTTACAGAAGTTTTAGATGCTGAAATGTATCAAGCAGTTCAAGACCCAGACAAAGAAGTTAGAAACGCAAATGTTGATGTTGTTTCTGAAAAGATTAAACAAATGGCTATTGAGATGTGGGGCGAAGAAGCTGAAACAGAGCATGCTTTTGATATCGCAACAGCTATTCATGATTTAGAAAAAGCTTGTGTTAGAAGAATGATCTTAAAAGAACACAAGAGACCAGACGGAAGAGCAATCGACCAAGTTAGACCATTAAATGCAGAAGTTGGATTAGTTCCAAGAGTTCATGGAAGTGGTTTATTCTCAAGAGGACAAACTCAAGTATTAACAATTTGTACTTTAGGAACAAAAGCTGATGCACAAATGTTAGATGGATTAGATAGCATTACAGAAAAGAGATACATGCATCAATACAACTTCCCTGGATATTCAGTAGGTGAAGCAAAAGCACCTAAGTCACCAGGAAGAAGAGAAATCGGACACGGAGCTTTAGCTGAAAGAGCATTACTTCCAGTTATCCCTTCTGAAGAAGAATTCCCATATTCATTAAGACTTGTTTCAGAAGTATTAGAATCAAATGGTTCTACATCACAAGCTTCAATCTGTGGTTCAACATTAGCACTTATGGATGCTGGTGTTCCAATTAAGAAACCAGTTGCTGGTATTTCTTGCGGATTAGTTACAAATACAGATGATCCATCAGACTACGTCATGTTAACAGATATTCAAGATATCGAAGATTTCTTCGGTGATATGGACTTCAAAGTTGGTGGAACAAAAGATGGTATTACAGCTATCCAAGTTGATATCAAGATTGATGGTTTAACATATGACTTCATCGAGCAAGCATTCGAGAGAACAAAAGTTGCAAGAGATATGATCATTGATGATTACATCTTAAAAGCAATTCCAGAACCAAGAAAAGAATTATCACAATATGCACCAAGAGTTACATTCATGAAGATTGATGTTGATAAGATTAAAGAAGTTATCGGTAAAGGTGGAGAAACAATCAACAAGATTATCGATGCTACTGGAGTTAAGATTGATATTGAACAAGATGGTTCAGTTCTTATCTATGCTGTTGATCAAGAATCTGGAAAACAAGCTGAAGCAATGATTAACGCAATTGCTAAAGATCCAGAAGTTGGAGCAATCTATGATGGTAAAGTTACATCAATCACAGCATTTGGTGCTTTCGTTGATATCGGCGGAGGAAAAGAAGGATTAGTTCACATTTCTAAGATTTCTGATCAAAGAATTGAAAAAGTTGAAGATGTTTTAAAAATCGGAGACGAAGTAAAAGTTAAAGTTATGAATATTGATAAAGTAAAAGGAAAAATAGAGTTAAGCATGAAAGATGTTAATTCTACAGCTCCTGTTGCTGAATAATAAGTAAAGGAAATAATGATATGCAAATATTGTATTTTATCCAACAATCAATAATTTGGATTATAACAATTTATTACATTTATGAATTACTAATTTCAATTTTCTCTTTCGTTAAGCTTAAAGAAAAGCCATTAATCAAAGAGAAGAATCATAAGTTCATTTGTATTTTACCAGCGCATAACGAAGAAGCCGTTATTGGAAACTTAGTTCACAGTTTACAACAACAAACTTATCCAAAAGAGTTTTACGACATCTGCGTTATAGCTGATAACTGTGATGATAAAACTGCAGACATAGCTAAAGAAGCTGGTGCTATAGTTTTTGAAAGACATGAACCTGATAAGGCAAAACGTACTAAAGGTTTTGCCTTACAGAAATACATCGGAACTTTACTAGCAGATGAGAACATGGATTATGATGCATTCTGTATTTTCGATGCAGATAACATCGTTGATGAGAAGTTTCTTGAAGCTATGAATAAACACCTATGCCAAGGTGAAGAAGTTGTACAAGGTTATAGAGATATCAAGAATCCAACTGATAGCTGGATAGCTTCTGGTTATGCATTGTTCTATTGGATGATGAATAGATTCTATCACTTAGCTAGATATAACGCTGGTTTATCTGCATTATTAAATGGTACTGGATTCATGGTTAAGTTTGATTGTATTAGAAACACAGGTTGGGACACAAATACTCTAACAGAGGATATTGAGTTCTCAAT
>CAMKBC010000037.1 GCA_946410665.1 uncultured Clostridia bacterium
TTTCTTACTAATTTTAAAGATAATGTTGAAAGTGTAAAACCAATTACAGGAACAATTGAGCTTAACCAAATGTTTGAAATTTGTGAAATAATCCACGAATAAAGCACAACTACTAAGTATGTAAGAACACAAATGCAAATTCTTCTAACCCAGCTCGTTTCCCATGCTTTATCGGTTTCTACTCTCTTGTTTCTTTCTTTAATTTCGTTAATTTCTTTTTCAAAATCCATTTTATTATACTCCTTGATTTTATTTTATCTATCTTCTCGATCTGAATCTTTTTTATTATCTCCAAAATTCTTTTCTAAGTCTCTCATTATTTCATCTCTAAAAACTAAATACTCATTTTCTTTAAATGTTATTCCTTGTTTTGCTAATTGACCTAGTATTTTCCAATCTTCTTTTAGTTGTTTGTTAGAAACTTTTGATAACACTTCTGCATGTTTTAACATGTAGTATCCTTTTTTATTCATAACAGCATTCATTGTATAATCCGCTACAAACTCTTTTTTGTTTGATTCAAATTCTACCCATGAATGTAAATATTTTGCTTTATTAGAAAGTCCATAGATATAACCAGTAACAACATTACTATCTTGCTCATATTGTCTGCACATCTTTATAGAGTCAGTATGACAAAAGCCTTTTCTTCCACTTGTTAAAAGTCTTAAATCGTCTTGGTAGCCATTCATCACTTCACTTATCAAAGCTACTACTAAAGATCCTTTCTCTGTGTCGATTTGCAAAACTCCATTTTCGACTTTTACACTCTTGACCCAATCTATTTTATTTAAACCATTTAAAAGTCTATTTTTTTCTTCTGGTGATTCTTTACGAGTAAATGTTTCTATAGCAGTATTTATCTGGCTTTCTTCAAGATAAATCTCATCAGCTTGCATAAAGAGTCTTTCAACTTCTTTATCATCGCCTGCTTTTCCAGCTTGAAATATTGCATCTTCCCAATCACTTGCTTCATTGCTTGGATCTACAAACATTCTTTCAAAATTTTTATAATCCATACTACGATTCCCATCTACCATATATTCCACATGGTAATACTAATTTTGAATTGGTCATTGGTAAACCAATTTCACCGTTTTCAAACTTTCCTTTTGCGTTGCATGATTTTTCAAAATTCATTCTTAAAATATTTTCAAGAACTTGTGATGAAATTCCTGTTGTATATGAATTAATTAAGAAGAATAATGGTTTGTCTGATAAAACTTGCATACATAGTGCAACTAAATCTTCGATGTTTTGTTCAAACTTCCAAACCTCTCCATTCTTTCCTCTTCCATAAGATGGCGGATCCATAATGATTGCATCGTATTTATTTCCACGTCTAATTTCTCTGTTAACAAATTTAACAACGTCATCAATTAAGAATCTAACTTTTCTGTCTTGTAGACCTGATGAAGTAACATTTTCTTTTGCCCATTCAACCATTCCTTTTGAACTATCAATATGAGCAACTTCTGCACCTGCTGATAAACAAGCAACTGTAGCTCCACCAGTATAAGCAAATAGATTTAAAACTTTGATATCTCTATTTGTTTTTTCTTTTTCTGTTTTGATTTTATTAATCATCCAATCCCAATTAACTGCTTGTTCTGGAAATAATCCTGTATGTTTGAATCCCATTGGTTTGATATTGAAAGTTAAATCTTTATATTTTACTTGCCATGACTTAGGTAGTTTTGTTTTGTAATTCCACTCACCACCGCCTGTTGAACTTCTTCTATAAATTGCATTGGCTTTATTCCATTTATCCGGAAAACTTTTTTGATTCCAAATAATTTGTGGGTCTGGTCTAACTAGCATGATGTCATTCCATCTTTCTAGCTTCTCACCATTTGCCATATCAAGTATTTCGTAATCTTTCCAATCACTTGCTATTTTCATCTTTCCCTCTTTTATAATTCATTTTTTATAGTTTTTGCTAACTCTTCATCAATACCTTTGATTGATGTAAGTTCTTCTATGCTTGCTTCTTTAATTTTTTCAACACTACCAAATTGTTTTAGTAATGCTTTCTTTTTTGCTTCGCCAATTCCTTTGATATCATCTAATGATGACTTAGACATTGATTGATCACGAAGCATTTTGTGATATCCAATTGCCGCTTCATGCACAGTATCTTGGAATCTAGTAATTAGTAGGAACAATTCCTCACTAATTTCTTTTTCTACTCTATCTTCTCCTATCAAAGCCCTAGTTTGGTGTTTGTCGTTCTTAACCATTCCATAAACATTGATATTCAAATCAAGTCCTGTTTCTTTTTCTATTTCTTTTATTGCTGATTTAATTGCTTTAATTTGTGTGATACCACCATCTGCTAAAATTAAATCTGGTAATCTTCCAAATCCATTCTTCTTACTTGAATAATCGTACTTTTCTTTTACTTCATCTGATAACTTACTTAAATGTTCATCATCTATTTCTTCAAGTTTTATAGAATGTCTTAGTCTTCTTGAAACAGTTTCCTGCATACTTCTTGGATCATCTTGTCCAAATACAGTTTTGATTTTAAACTTTCTAGTTAAGTTCTTTTTTATTATTCCATCCATCATAACGCACATAGCTGAAACCATGTATTCGCCTGAGATGTTTGAAATATCATAAGATTCAATCTTGCTTGGTAATCTATCTAAATCTAATACTTGCTTTAATTCAAGTACTAAATTCTTATTGGCTTTTTCTTTGTTATCAAGTGTGATTCTTGCATTGTTCTCTGCCATTTCCACAAGTTTGGCTTTTTCACCTTTTTGTGGAATCTTGATTTCCACTTTTCTTTCAGCAACTGTTGATAAGTACTCTTGCAATAACTCACGCTCTTCAAAGTCATTTCTAATCATTATCTTATTTGGTAGAATTGTTCTTCCTGTGTAGTATTGTTTTATGAAATCAGAAATAATGTTTTCATCTGTTTCGTCTACCATATCTTTTAAGAAGAAGTTATCTCTTCCTATCATCTTGCTATTTCTAATATAGAAGATTTGAACGCAAATTGTTTTGCTATCATCAAGTCTTCCAATACCAATAACATCAATATCGTTATCTGAAATATTAGAAACCTTTTGTCTTTGTGCGATGCTTTCTACCGCCATTAATTGATCTCTATAACTTGCTGCTTTCTCAAATTGCATCTTATCTGATGCTTCTTGCATCTTTGCTTTCAATTCTTTCTCAACAACATTTAAGTTGCCATCTAGAATTGAACAAATTTGTTTAATGTTTTCTCTATACTCTTCTTTAGAAACATATCCCATACATGGTGCTGAACATTTCTTTATATGATAATTTAAGCATGGTCTATCTTTATATTTGAAGTTTTTGCATCTTCTGATTAAGAATTTATCTCTAATGAATTCTGCTGTTTCATTTGCAGCTGTGCTGCTTGCATATGGTCCAAAATATCTAGCACCATCATTCATTATCTTTCTTGTAATCCATACTCCTGGATAGTCGTCTTTTACATTAATTTTGATGTATGGATATGTTTTGTCATCTTTTAATAAAACATTAAATTTTGGCATGTTCTTCTTGATTAAGTTACACTCCAAAATTAATGCTTCTTGCTCATTATCAACAACTATGTACTCAAAGTGGTCAATTAAAGCCACCATATTTAGAATTCTTTGAGTCTTGTTTGTCTTTCTAAAATATGAAGTTACCCTTCTTTTTAGGTTGATTGCCTTACCAACATATATGATATTGTCGTTTTTATCGTGCATTATGTAGCAACCAGGTTTATTAGGTAACTTTTTTAGTTCTTCTTCGATATCAAACACTTTATTTTTCATAGTTTCTCTTACTTGCGCAAAAACGCACAAAATACATATAAATTATACTAAAAACGCCCATTTTTGTCAATTTTTTCCATTTTTATGTCACTTTTGTTACATTGGTTGATAATTAAGCGATTTTAGTATAAAATTGACCAATAGTAACAAAGAATTTATTACACGAAAGGAGTAATACATTATGTGCGGAATCGTAGGATACGTTGGTTCACAAAGAGCTGTTCCTGTTTTAATAAATGGATTACTTTCATTAGAATACAGAGGATACGACTCAGCTGGACTAGCTGTTTTAAACAATAAGAATATAGATGTTTTTAAAAATCAAGGACGTGTTAAGAATCTTACTGACAATTTTGATTTAGATAGCGTTGCTTCTAAAGTCGGAATTGCTCATACTAGATGGGCTACCCATGGAAAGCCATCAGACCTTAACGCTCACCCTCATTTAGATAATAGCAAGACTTTTGCTGTAGTACACAATGGTATCATTGAGAATTATGATAAGGTTAAGAAATTCCTTATAGCTAATGGCTATGAATTATATTCTCAAACTGATACTGAGGTTATTCCTAACCTAGTGCACTACTACTATAATAAATTGACAAATGACGTTGAATTTAGACAAGCTCAAATGCTTACATACTCAACAAGATATTCTTCAGTAGATGATGTTTTATTAGCCTTGAGATGTGCTACTGGCGATTTAACTGGTAGTTACGCTATTGAGTTACTTGCTTCATTCAGCCCAGATCAAGTTTATATAGCTAAGAAAGATTCACCAATGGTTGTTGGTTCAGGTGAAGGCGAAAACTTTATCGCTTCTGATATTCCTGCAATTTTGCAACATACAAAGAACTTCTATTTCATCGAAGATGGTGAACTTGGAATTGTTAAACCTGATGGTGTAACATTCTTTAATGGTTCTTTAGAAAAGATTAATAAAGAATTAAAGAGCATCGAATGGGACGCTGAAGCCAGTGAAAAGAATGGCTTTGACGACTACATGCTTAAAGAAATCTTCGAACAACCAAGAGCTATTAGAGAAACAATTGGTACATCAATCGTTGATAACGCAATTGCACTTCCAGAACTTGATGGTGTAGATTTCAAGAAGTTTAATATGATTTATATTGTTGCTTGTGGTACTGCAATGCATGCAGGACTTGCAACAAAGAGTATATTTGAAAACTTAGCTCATATCCCTACTATAGTAGATATGGCTTCAGAATTTAGATATAGAAATCCTTTGATTGATGATAAAACACTTTGCGTTTTCATCTCTCAATCAGGTGAAACAGCAGATACAATCGCAGCTTTAAAGCTTGCTAAAGAACAAGGTGCTACAACAATTTCAGTAGTAAACGTTATTGGAAGTTCTATTACTAGAGTTTCAGATTATGTTTTATATACACATGCTGGACCAGAAATCGCTGTTGCTTCAACAAAGGCATTCACTTGCCAAGTAACAACTTTATCTATCTTAGCTATGGAAATTGCTTCAAAACGTATTGGTAGTTCAATTGATAGCAAGATTAAAGAATTATGCAAAGAACTTTCTCATATTCCTGATAAGGTAAAAGAAGTTTTAGATAATGCTGATGAAATGAAATCATTGGCAAAAGAATTATATAAGAGCAAAGATGTTTACTTCACAGGAAGAGGATTTGATGCATATGTTGCAACTGAAGGTGCTTTAAAATTAAAGGAAATCTCATATATTCATGCAGATTCTTATCCTTCAGGAGAATTCAAACATGGCCCTATCGCCTTAATTGAAAAAGATGTTCCTGTTATCGGAATTGCAACTAATGAAGACATCAATGCTAAAACAGTAAGTAACTTACTTGAGTTATTAACTAGAGGTGCTAATGTTACTTTAGTTACAAATCAAAAGATTGAGAATCCTGAAATTCAACATACAGTTAAAATTCCTGAGTGTTCTCCTCTATTTGCAAGTATCTTAGCAATTGTTCCATTACAATTACTTTCATACTATGTTGCAAAAGAAAAAGGTTTAGACGTTGATAAGCCTCGTAACTTAGCTAAATCAGTTACAGTTGAATAATTTGAAACAAAAAAGAGTCGGTATATACCGACTCTTTCTTTATTTGTTTTTCTTTATCTTTCCCAGTCATCTCGCTCTTTAGCTTTGAATGTAAAATAGTTTCCAAAGCTATCCCACATCTCATAGGTGCTATGTGCATTATCAAACTTAACTCGTGTTAGTTGTGGGTTCTTTTGAACATCTATTACTGCTTCTATATCTTTTCCTTTTAATTGATAATTATGACTTTTTATAAACTCACTTATTTCCTCTGGATACATTATTTATTTTGTTCCTCCTCTTGAAGTTCTGCTCTTAATTTCATCCATAGTTTTCCGAGTTGGTTTACACCATCTCTGTTTGGTCCCCATCCCCAAAAGCTATCTTTTGGAGAATCTTCAACTATGTAGTAATCTTTAGTTTGAAGTAGTTTTTGTTTTACATATGGATTTTGAGCAAGCTTATTTCTTAATAATTGCTCCATAATATCTACTTTAACTTCATCCCAGTCAGGGCGTTGTTTATCTCTATTAGCATACGCTATTCTTTGGGCAGCATCAGCTGAATGAGAGTGAATTACTTCTTGGTACAATTCTTCGTTATATCCTTTAAAGCTTAATGCTTGGTAAGCCTCTTCGCATGAAGCATAAAGATAACCATCATACTCTACTTTAAATGATGAAAAATTATCAAACGGATAAAATTCTCTTGGATAAAATCCAATTACTTCTTCGAATTTTTCTCCTAACCATGGATCACGATATTGACCTACTTCTATCATCTCTGCCCTCCAATTTATATTAAATCTAAATAATTTCTACCACTATAATACATGTGCGCAACATATACAATATTGCTATCTTCATCTACTGTATATAGTATTACGAAATTCCTTATTACTATTCTTCTATATCTTCTTTTTACTCCATCCAATTTATCTATTCTTACATAAATTTTAGGAGAGTATTTCAATTCTTGTATTACTGCTTCTACTTTTTGCATTAACTGTTTTGCCGCTTTTTCTGCATATAATTCTTCTAAAATATAATCATATATTTTATTAATTTCTCTTCGTGCTATAGGTGTAATTATTATTCTGTACTTAATATGCATATTTTTGTTTCAATTCTTTAAAGAATTGATCCGAATCTATTCCTTCTCCTCTCTCTATTTCTGCTTCTGCCTCTTTTAATGCTTCAACTATTTCTTTGTATTGCTCT
>CAMKBC010000038.1 GCA_946410665.1 uncultured Clostridia bacterium
TCATCTTTTTCTGCACCATTAATAAAGTAGTTTGAAACTCTAATCTCAATTAATGATTTATATCTTTCGATAATTTCATTTAATGCTTGAGGGTCATTTTTACGTATTTGATTAATTAGTTCTTCGTCAGAAATACTGTTCATCAAGTCTCCTTAAAACATCTTAAAAACGCATGTAATGCTTAATTATTATATTGTTTAAGTATTGTAATGTCAATAAAAATATATTAAAATTAACAGGCGGAGGACAATCATGGCTTTTGATGGAATCACTTTAAATTCAGTAATTAAAGAACTTAATAGCATCGTTGGCGCAAGAATCAATAGTGTTTTTGAACCAACACCACAGGAAATCATTATATCTGTATATAATGGTTCTAATTTGGCGTTGAATATTGATGTTTCTGCTAGTAATTATAGAATGAACTTAACAACACATCAAAAGAAGAATCCTCAAGTTGCACCACAATTTTGCATGATTTTAAGAAAGTACTTAATTGGTGGAAGAATCAAAAAGATATATAACAAAGGTCTTGAAAGAATTGCTTATATAGAGTGCGAGTGCATAAATGAGATGAACGATAGAGTAAATAGAACTTTGATTATTGAGCTAATGGGTAAATACAGCAACATTGTTTTAGTTAATGAGAGTTTTACAATTATCGATGCATTAAAGAAGTTTGATAGTGAAGGTGAATCACGTTCTATCATGCCTGCTAGACCATATATAGAGCCTGTTGAAAATAAAAGTGACTTTACTCAGACAAGTGAAAAAGATTTCGTTAGCACAATTCTTAACGATGAAAACAAAACTTTGGAAACAGCTATACCTAACAACTATACTGGTATCAGTAAGATGTTTATTCAAAGTACAATTAATGAACTAAACTTTTCAAATACAGTAGGCGATAAAACAGTAAAAGCAGTATACAACTATATAAGTGATATTTTGAATTCAGATAACTTTAGTTGTACAAGTTTTAAAAACAACTATAGTATTGTTTCTAATAAAGAAGAAAAAGAAATATATCAAACAAATTTCTTTTTGGATGATTTCTATTTTAAGAAAGATGCTGACGAATACTTCATAAATTATAGAAACACTTTGTTGAAAATACTAAATGGAACTTTGGATAAAGTTTCTAAGAAGATGGATAATATTGATGGTAAGATTGATTCGTGCAAAGATATGGATAAGTACAAAGAGTATGGTGAATTAATATTATCTAATATATATAAATTTGAAGATGAGAAATATAACAATTTTATCGAGGTTGAGAACTTCTACAATAATAATGAAGTTATTAGGATTAAGATTGATTCAAACATTAGTGCTTCTCAAAATGCCGAGAAGTATTTTAAGAAATACAATAAGATGAAAAACACATTAAAGATTACTAAGATTCAAAAAGAGGAAACAGAACGCGAACTTGATTATCTTGGATCTTTAATTGAAGAACTAGATAGATGTCAGACTGTCCAAGATATAGATGACGTATATAATGAAATAAACGAGAATATCTTGTTTACTGATATTAAACTTAAGGGTAAAACCAAAAAGCAAGCTCAAAAAGATAAATCTACATTAGATAACTATTTAAGAACAACAGTTGATGAATACGACTGTTTCATAGGAAAGAATAATAGACAAAACGACAATTTAACACTTAAAGTAGCAAGGGATAATGATATTTGGCTTCATACTAAAGATATTCATGGTAGTCATGTTATTCTAAGAACAAATGGGGAGATGCCAAAGATTTCTACTATAGAAAAGGCAGCTAAGCTTGCTGCATACCATAGCAAGGCAAAATACTCATCACACGTCCCTGTAGACTATTGTTTCGTTAAATTTGTTAAGAAACCAAAAGGATCAGTGCCAGGATACGTAATTTATTCGAATAATAAGACGATTTATGTAGATCCATAGCCCAATAAGCATATTTTTAGCAAAATTACCATATCGACAGATATGGTAATTTTGATGTTGAAAAATGGTATAAATTATACTATAATTATGCTATTGTCGGAAGGAAGGTATATGAGCGAAGGAATTGGCATTGATTTAGGTACTGATTCAACAATCATTTATTCTAATGCAAAAGGAATAATATTGAATGAGCCATCAATCGTTGCAGTAGATATACTTACAAAAGAACCAATTGAATATGGAAAGAAAGCAAAAGCGATGTTAGGCAGGACACCTAAAGACATTACAACTATCGAACCACTTAAAGATGGCGTAATATCTAGTTTTTCACTAACAGTAAAGATGCTTAAGCACTATTTAAAGAAAATTGGCTCAAACAAGGCTTTGTTTCAAAAGGCAATGATTTGTGTACCTTCAAATATAAATAGCGTTGAAAAGCAAGCTGTAGTTGATGCAATACTTAGATGTGGAATCAGAAATGTTTGGCTAATAGAAGAACCGGTTGCTGCGGCAATGGGAGCAGGATTAGACATCTTTAAAGATAAAGCAAACTTTATTGTTGACATAGGCGGTGGAACAACCGATATTGCTGTAATTTCAAAAGGTTCAACAATATTAAGCAGTTCAATATTATCTTCAGGCAATGATTTTACTGAAATTATAAGAAAGTATATGCTGGATAGATATGAAATTGCTATTGGCACGCTAACAGCAGAAGATATTAAATTTGAGATAGGCTCAGTTATTACTAGAGAGCATATGGTCGAAACAAAATGCCGAGGAAGACATACTAAAACTGGAATGCCTGTTGAGATTTTACTTAACAATGCAGAAATTGAAAAACTACTAGAGATAGAGGCTATGAAAATAGTAGATGCTATTAAAGAAATAATAGAAAGAACTCCACCTGAAATGATGGAAGAGATATCAAACAATGGTATTTATCTAACAGGTGGCGGAAGCAAATTGTTTGGAATTGATAAATTGATTCAACAATATACCGGTATTAATGTTTTTATTGCAAATGATCCTGAATTTTGTGTAGCAAAAGGTACAGGAAAAGCATTACAAAATAAAAGCTTTATTCAATAAATTTTATACAAAATTAATTTTCAAAAAGAAAAGGAAGTAAAAAATGAACGAAATTAATAACCCAAGTAGATTAAAGAAATTAAAAATTAATTTTCCTAAGTTTTCAATGAAGAGCGCAGAAAATGTCGATCTATCAGATATCGACTTAGAAAAATTAGCACAAAAACCTGTTAAGAAGAGAAAAGAAAACTATCCAGCTACAAGCTACAAGACAGTTAAAGAATTTTTCTACAGAAGTGCTAAAGAATTTACAACTAAAACTGCAATTGCTGAAAAGCCAGATCATAAGACAACTTATAAGGATATTACTTATGGAGAATTTTATGCAGATGTTCAAGCATTTGGCACAGCAATAACAAAAGTTTTAAATAAATCAAATGCAAGAATTTTAATCGTTGGTGAAACACAATATGGATGGTACTTATCTTATATGACAGCACTATGCGGTGCTGGTATAGCTGTTCCAGTTGATAGAGAATTACCAGACAATGAACTAGAAAGCGTTATCAATAGATCAAGAGCAGATATCGTTATCTATTCAACAAGAAAAGAAGATTCTATTAAGAATATTAGAAAAAATGTTCCAACAGTTGAATATTTTGTTGAAATGAATTCTGACAAACCTTTAGATGGACAAGATGTTGGTTTGAAAACATTAGTAGAATTAGGAAGAAATGTTGTTGAATCAGGTGATGATAGCTTCAGCAAAATTGAAATTGATCCAGACGAATTCAAAGTATTAATCTTCACATCAGGAACAACATCAAATTCAAAAGGTGTTATGATTTCAAACAGAGCTTTAGCAGAAAATATCAATGCTGTTACAGCATATGTTACATTATATCCAACTGATAGATTATTCTCAGTATTACCATTACATCATACATATGAATCAACAATCGGATTCTTACTACCAATGGCACTTGGAGCATCAGTTGCTGTTTGCGAAGGTTTAAGATATATACTTCCAAACATTCAAGAATCAAAACCAACTGCATTATTAGCAGTTCCATTATTAATAGAAACACTTTATAAGAAAATCAATGAAGGAATTAAGAAGAGCCATAAGGCTACTTTAGTTTCATCAATGATAGCTACAACAAACCTACTTAAAAAAGCAGGATTAGATATTAAGAAGAGAGTATTCAAAGATATCTATGATCAATTAGGTGGAAGACTAAGATTAATCGTTTCTGCAGCTGCTCCTATTGATAAAAAAGCAGGTAAATGGCTTGAAGATATAGGAATTATCTTCTTACAAGGATATGGATTAACAGAAACATGCCCAATTTCAGCTGTTACACCAGATTTTGATCCAAGAGTTGGAGCTGCCGGAAAACTTATTTGGCAAGCACAAGCTAAAGTTATTGATAAAAATGAAGATGGTGAAGGTGAAATTTGCATCAAAACTCCTACAGTTATGTTAGGCTACTATGAAAACGAAGAAGAAACAAAGAAAGTTATGGATGAAGAAGGATACTTCCACACAGGAGATATCGGATACATAGATGACGAAGGATTCATTTACATCACAGGTAGAAGCAAGAACGTTATTGTAACTCAAAATGGTAAAAACATTTACCCAGAAGAAATCGAATTATTATTAGATAAAGTTCCAGAAATTAAAGAATCTATGGTTTATGGAAAAGAGCCAGAAGGTGAAATGGCAAAGAGAAAAGATGCTAAGGAATTAATTATTACAGCAAGAGTTATTCCAAATACAGATGAGATTGAAAAACTTCATGGAACAGGATTAACAGACGAAGCTATAAAAGAAATTATTTGGAACAGAATTAAAGAAGTAAATAAAAAATTAACTGGATATAAAGCTATTAAAGAACTAGAAATCAAAGAAGGTGAATTTGAAAAGACATCTACAATGAAGATTAAGAGATTCAAAGAAATAGCTAAAAAACCAAATAGCAAAGAAGAAAAAACAGATAAAAAGAATGCATAATTAGCCTCAAAAAAAGAGCAAAATTTGCAAGAAAATTTCCATAAATTAGCAATGTAATATATGAAATATTTCATACAGAAAAATACATAAGACGCTAGGGAAATAATAGTTTGTTATTTTGTAACAATTTTGTAATATTTGTAACAAAAGTGTAAATAGATATGAGTTGTTTTTAATTGACTTTTAATTTGCACTTGTATAAAATACTAGGTATATTGAAGAAGTATATCTAGTATTTTTCAATATTTAGGAGGTAAGATATGTTTACAATGCCTAGAAAAGGGATAGTAAACGTGAAGATGGTAATCACGGAAGAAAAGATATTATCTAATATCGAGAAAGTTCATAGAATTATTAATCCTGACAGCAAGAAACAAATTATCGAATTAGATGACAATTCTTACTTTAAAGATTTAATAGAATCTATCAAAACGTATTTAATTGAATATCCAAAGAAGAAAAACTTCCCTAAATCTGTTTATGATGCAGCATTTAGTTTAGTTGAGTACGCTACAGAACAATTTGACGCAAATACAAAGAAAGTTGAATCTTTAATTAAGCAAAGAGAAATAAATACTAAATTAGGAGCAATTTTAAAGCAAACATTAGCTATTATTCAAACTCCTAATGCAGAATGGCAAAAAGCTATAATTAATGTTCAAAATAGATACCCAGCAGAAATAATTAGTGCTTTAAATGTAGTTGGATTCGAAAATGGAAAACCAGAGAAGAGTGCAAAATACAAAGAAGCAGTTAAATTAATCAATGCTAGAGTTTCTAATTTAGAAACAAACTTACATATAGAAATTGATTTAGAAAGAATTGAGGATAAATCTAAAGCTCTAAGTTATATCGGAATTGAAATAGCTGATGCTTTAAAAACAATTCCTACACCACGTAATTCTGAATCAATTGAATCAATTGAACAACCAATGGTTGAAGAAATTGAGGAAGTTAAGAATGAAGTAGTTGAACAACCTGTTATCGAACAACCAGTTGCTGTTGTAGAACAACCTGTTCAAATGGCTCCGGTAGCTGAAATAAAAGAGCAACCAGTTGAAATAGCTGTTGAAGAGGAAATGGCTAAATTTGATATACCACAAGTTAGTAAGATTCAACCTCAAGTTCAAGCACCAGTACAAGCAAAAGCTCCTGTTTCTGAACCAGTTCAACCAGTAGTAAATCAAGCGCCAGCTCCTAGAAGAGTTACAGCAGCTGATATTGCAGCAGCTCAAAGAGAGTTAATGGCAGAAGAAATGCAAAGAAGACAAACTGTTCAAAAGGCAGCACCACAACAAGCTAGAGTACCACAACAACTAAATGTACCTAGATATGGACAAGTTATTAATCCTCAAAGACAAATAGAAAGACAACAAGTTGCTCAAATGCAACAACAAAGAATTCAACAACAAAGACAAGCACAAGTACAACAAGCTCAAAGACAAGCTGTTGCACCACAACAAAGTGTTTATGAAAACCATGTTGCTGAAACAACTAAGGAAGTTAAGCCATCATTATGGCAAAGATTTAAAAAGACAAAATTTGCTAGAGCATTCTCTTACTTATTTAAGGTTAGAGTTGTTCTACAATTACCAGAAGGACAAGAAGATCAGAGCAGATAATTGAGATAGTGTAGACCTCTCAAGATAATCTCTTGAGAGGTTTTTTATACTAAAATTATAAGAAAAAAGTATTGACATCATATTAAAAATAATCTATAATAAAACACGTGCTAATAAAGAGCATTTGATTATGCGCCTTTAGCTCAGTTGGTCAGAGCATCCGGCTCATAACCGGGCGGTCCAAGGTTCAAATCCTTGAAGGCGCACCACTTTTTCTTAGTACACAAATTTATATTTATGGGCAGATGGCCGAGTGGCTAAAGGCGGCAGACTGTAAATCTGTTCTCGTAAGGGTACGATGGTTCGAATCCATCTCTGCCCACCATA
>CAMKBC010000039.1 GCA_946410665.1 uncultured Clostridia bacterium
ATTTATTCCAAGAAAAATATCCTAATAGATTTATTGAAAATGGAATTGCAGAAGCAGATATGATAGGAACAGCAGCAGGACTTGCTACATGTGGCAAAGTACCATTTGCAGCAACATTCGCTGCATTCGCAACAGGAAGAGTATATGATCAAATTAGAAATAGCATTGCTTATCCTAATCTAAATGTAAAAATCGTAGGAACTCACAGCGGTATTACAGTAGGAGAAGACGGAGCTACTCATCAAATGTTAGAAGATATCAATTTAATGAGAGGCTTACCAAATATGACAGTTATCTCACCAAGTGATGATGTTTCAACAAAGAAATTAGTAAAAGAAATAGCAAAGATTGATGGACCTGTTTACTTAAGAGTAAGCAGAATGAAAACACCAACAATTTATACAGATGATACTGAATTTAAAATTGGTAAAGGAATTGAAATTGGCGAAGGCACTGACGGAACAATTTTTGCAACAGGTGATATCTTAGCAGAAGTTTTAAAAGCACAGGAGATGCTAAAAGACGATGATATTGATATAAGAGTAGTTGACATGTACTCAATTAAACCAATTGATAGAGATTTAATAGTAAAATGCGCAAAAGAGACAGGAATATTGTTCTCAGCTGAAGATCACAACGTAATTGGTGGTCTTGGAAGTGCAGTTGCTGAAGTTTTATGCGATGAATGTCCTAAAAAGTTGCATAGAATTGGAATTAATGATACATTTGGAAGGTCAGGAACAGAAAAAGATTTATTAAAATACTATAAATTAGGTGCTGAATCTATTTACGAATTTATTAAATCAAAATTTATTGCTTAGAATTATTTTCAAAGGGAGGTATTTATGAAAATATTATTAACAGGTGGAACAGGATATATTGGATCACATACTGCAGTTCAATTATTAAATGCAGGATATGATGTAGTTATCGTAGACAACTTAGTGAATAGTAAAGAAGATACAATAGATAAAATTAAACAAATTACAGGAAAAGAAGTTAAATTCTATAAGGCAGATGTAAGAGATGCAGAAGCTATGGATAAAATCTTCAGCGAAAATGATATTGAAGGAGTTATTCATTTTGCAGGACTTAAAGCTGTTGGTGAATCTTGTGAAAAGCCAATTGAATATTATCAAAACAACCTTGATAGTACATTAACATTGGTAGATACAATGAGAAAACATAACGTTAAGAAGATTGTATTTAGTTCATCTGCAACAATTTATGGAATTCAAGAATCACCTAAATATGTAGAAACAATGAAGAGAGGAACACCTTCAAGCCCATATGGAACAACAAAAGTTATGATTGAGCAAATTCTTGAAGATGTTTATAAAGCAGATCCAGAATGGAAAATTTCTATACTAAGATATTTCAATCCAGTAGGAGCACATGAAAGTGGATTACTTGGAGAAGATCCAAAAGGAATTCCAAACAACTTAATGCCATATATACAAAAAGTTGCTTCTAAACAATTAGAACAATTGACAATATTTGGTAATGATTACAATACACCAGATGGAACATGTAGAAGAGATTACTTACATGTTGTTGACTTAGCAAATGGCCATTTGAAGGCATTAGAAAAACTTGATGGTTCAGAAAATGGAGTATATATATACAACTTAGGAACAGGAAATCCAAAGAGTGTATTAGAAATGGTTAATACATTTAAGTCTGTAAACAACATTGATGTACCATTCAAATTTGGACCAAGAAGAGAAGGAGATCTTGATGAATTCTTTGCAGATCCAACAAAAGCAGAGAAGGAATTAGATTGGAAAGCAGAAAAAACATTAGAAGATATGTGCAGAGATTCTTGGAATTTTGCAAAGAATGCTATGAACTAGTATTTTGTAGGCTGATATTTTAGATATCAGCCTATTTTTTGTTTGACAAATAGCACCTGTAAGTGGTAAAATTTAAGGGCTTTATGAAGAAAAAATTAAGGAGGTAATAAATTATGTCAGGTCATTCAAAATGGCACAACATTCAAGCCAAAAAAGGAAAAGCTGATGCAGCAAGAGGAAAGATATTCACAAAATTAGGAAGAGAAATTTTAATCGCAGTTAAAGCAGGTGGACCTGATCCGGTTTCAAACTCTAAATTAAAAGATGTTATAGCAAAATGTAAGGCAGCAAATATGCCTAATGATACAATTAACAACTCAATTAAGAAGGCTTCTGGAGAAGGTAGCGATAAAGTTTATGAAGAATTAACATATGAAGGATATGGACCAAACGGAGTTGCTGTTTACGTTGAAGCTAACACAGATAACAAAAATAGAACAGCAGCAGATGTAAGACATATTTTCGATAAGAGCGGTGGAAACTTAGGAACATCTGGATGCGTTTCATATATGTTTGATAAAAAAGGTGTTATCGTAATTGATAGATCAACAACTACTTTATCAGAAGATGATATGATGATGATGGCATTAGATGCTGGAGCAGAAGATGTTAAAGCTGAAGATGAAGTATATGAAATTACTACAGCTCCAAGCGATTTCTCTGCAGTAAGAGATGCTTTAGAAGGAAATGGATTAGAATTCTTAGAAGCATCTGTAGAAATGGTTCCACAAAATACTGTAGAACTTGATGAAGCAGCAGCTGAAAAGATGCAAAGATTAATCGATAACCTAGAAGATAATGATGACGTTATGAACGTATATTCAAACTGGGCTGATCAATAATATTAATATTATAAATAAAACATGATATGTAATTTATAATATCATGTTTTATTTTTGAAAGAGGAGAATAAAACATGAAAATAGGTATTGTAGGATTACCAAATGTTGGTAAGAGTACTTTATTTAATAGTATCACTCAAGCTGGTGCAGAATGTGCAAACTATCCATTCTGTACAATTGAACCAAATGTAGGTGTGGTACCAGTTCCAGACGAAAGATTAGATGTACTTGGAAAAATGTATGATACTGATAAAATTGTACATGCAATCATCGAATTTGTTGATATTGCTGGACTTGTTAAAGGCGCAAGCAAAGGTGAAGGATTAGGAAATAAATTCTTATCACATATTAGAGAAACAGATGCAATTCTTGAGGTTGTTAGATGTTTTGAAGATCAAAACATTGTACACGTTGATGGAAATGTTGATCCAATTAGAGATATTGAAACAATTAACATTGAACTTGAACTTGCAGATTTAGATACTGTTAACAAGAGAATTGATAGAGCATCTAAACTAGCAAAAGGTGATAAAAAATATCTAGCTGAAGAAGATGCATTCAAGAAAGTTAGAAAAGTTCTAGAAGAAGGAAGATTAGCACATGAAGCTGATTTAACTGATGAAGAACAAGAATTAATCAAAGATGCATTCTTATTAACAATGAAGCCAGTTCTGTATGTTGCAAACATTTCAGATGCAGATATGGGTAAGCCAGATAATGAGTACGTTACAAGAGTTAAGGAATATGCTAAAGAGCATAATAGTGGATGTATCTCATTATGTGCAAAGATCGAAGAAGAACTATCAGTTCTTGAAGGTGATGATAAAAAGGAAATGCTTGCTACATTTGGATTAGAGACATCAGGATTAGATAGAGTAATCACAGCAAGTTATGATTTATTAGGATTAATGTCATTCTTAACAGCTGGAAAGAAAGAAACTCGTGCTTGGACTATTAAAAAGGGAACAAAAGCCCCACAAGCTGCTGGAAAAATCCATACAGATTTTGAAAGAGGATTCATTAAAGCAGAGATTGTTTCTTATAAAGATCTAGTTGAATGTCAAAGTTATGTGACAGCAAAAGAAAAAGGTCTAGTTCGCCAAGAAGGCAAAGAATACGTGATGCAAGACGGAGATGTCGTAGAATTCAAATTCAACGTATAGTTGAAAAATAGACGTCTAGCAAACGCACAATTTATATATATTACAGAATTGTAATATTAGTTACGAAAGTGTAAATCATTTTAATAGAAAAATAGTTGACTAAAAAAATGTATAAGTGTAGAATTTTTTTAGTGAAGAAATAATAAAGTTTTCTAAACAAAAGAACAAGAGAAAAGAGGAGAAGATTATGAAGAAATTAGGAAGTTTAGTTGTTTTATCATTAGCAGCAATGGTTGCAGTATTATTTATCGGAGCAAACAGTGTTAAGGCTTCATCACCATTCACAATCAATGTAACAAACACAGCAAACGAAACAAACGTAACAAATACAGCAGCTAACAATGTAGCACCTATCAACACAAACATCGTAGCAAACAACACAATCGCTACAAATAACATTAATGAAAACTTAACTAAAAACGAAATCAGCAAAACTGGTGAATTTGATACTTATATAATTTCTGGTGTAGCTATAGCAGCTTTATTAGTTGGTACAGTTGCATTTGTTAAATCTAGAAAACTAAACTAATTATAGATTTAATATTATATTTAAGTAACTAGTGAAAAAATTAATATTTAAAAGAATTCTTAAAGAGGGGCGAGAGCTCCTCTTTTTTATGCAATAATTTGACTAAAATTGGTTAAAAAAGGGATTCGAATTTACATAAAATCATAACAAAAAATAGGCATAAAATTAGAAGTAAAAAATCTTCAAAAATATTGATTTTACTATACAAAAACTTAGTTTATTATGATAGAATACAAAAAAATATTGGAGGTGTATTTTGTATAAAAGAATATTATTAAAACTAAGTGGAGAAGCACTTGCTGGTGAATCAAAAGTTGGATTAGATGAACAAGTTTTAAAGAATACTTGTGAAGAAATAAAAAAGATTCATGACATGGGAGTTGAAATTGCAATCGTAGTAGGTGGCGGAAATTTCTGGAGAGGAAAGTATGGAGAATACATGGAAAGAACTTCTGCTGATTACATGGGAATGCTAGCTACAGCAATCAATGCAGTTGCACTTCAAGAATCACTTGAAAAAATCGGATTAGAAGTTAGAGTACAAACAGCAATTGAAATGAAAGAAATTGCCGAACCATTTATCCAAAGAAAAGCGATGGATCATTTAAAGAAAAATAAAATTGTTATATTTGCATGTGGAACTGGAAGTCCTTTCTTCTCAACAGATACATGCGCTGCACTAAGGGCAACACAAATCAAAGCTGATGCAATCTTAGTTGCAAAAACAATTGATGGTATCTATTCAGCAGATCCAAAAGAAGATCCAAATGCTAAGAAGTTTGATCATATTTCTTTCAAAGAATACATTGATCAAGATTTAAAAGTTATGGACATGACTGCTATAACAATGTGCAGAGATAATAATATTCCAGTTGTTGTTTTTGCAATGAATAACCCAGAAAACTTTGCAAAAGCAATCAACGAAGAACCTGTTGGAACTACAGTTTCTTAATAAATACAAAAGCTAAAAAATATAAAAAGAAATAAATTTTAAAAGCGTTTAAGGAGGATTATATGAGCGCAGAAAATATTGAAAATGAAATGCAAGAAGTTATTGATAGACTTGAAACAAACTATTCAGAAGTTAGAGCTGGTAGAGCAAACCCAGCAATTTTAAACAAGGTTAATGTTGATTACTATGGAACACCAACACCAATTAACCAAATCGCTAGTATCGCAGTACCAGAGGCTAGACAAATTGTTGTTTCACCTTGGGAAAAAAGTATTTTAAATAAAGTATACCAAGCAATTGAAGCAGCTAATGTTGGTATTAACCCAATGAATGATGGAACAGTTATACGTTTAATCTTCCCAGAATTAACTGAGGAAAGAAGAAATGAATTATCTAAAGACATCAAGAAGATGGCTGAAGAAGCTAAAATTGCTGTAAGAGCAATTAGAGGCGATGAAATGAAAGATGCTAAGAATCAATTAAAAGATAAAGCAATTTCAGAAGATGAAGAAAAAGCATTAGAAGATAAAATTCAAAAAGCTACAGATAAATTTATCGATATAATCGATCAAGTTACAGATAAAAAAGTAAAAGAAATTATGACAGTTTAATAATCTGAAAGGGCTTATTATGGACGAATATAAAATACCTGAACATATTGCAATAATCATGGATGGCAATAGAAGATGGGCAAAAGAAAATGGATTATCTACTCCACAAGGTCATAAAAAAGGAGCAGAGACTCTAGAAACAATTACAAAGCATTGCAATAAACTAGGAGTTAAGTATTTAACAGTATATGCTTTTTCAACAGAGAACTGGCAACGTACTAGAGAAGAAGTTGGTGCGTTAATGTTCTTGTTTGATAAATTTGTTGAAAAGTATTTAGTTGCTGCAACTGAAAATATGAAGTTACGTATTATTGGAGATTTAGATGATGAGACAGTTCCTAAATCTTTAGCAAAGAAAATGCGTAAGCTTATGGAGCAAACTAAAGATAATACAGGGCTTGAACTTAATGTTGCTTTTAATTATGGCGGAAAGAAAGAAATATTAAAAGCTACAAAAGAAATAGCAGAAGAAGTTAAGAATGGTACTTTAGATATAAATGATATTAATGAAGATGTTATGGCAAATCATTTATATACAAAAGGAGAACCAGATCCAGATCTTGTTATTAGAACAAGTGGTGAGATACGTACAAGCAACTTCTTACCATGGCAAATAACTTATTCAGAGTTTATATTCTTAGATAAGTATTGGCCAGATTTCTCATGTGAAGATGTTGATAATTGTATTGCTGAATACAACAATAGAAATAGAAGAAAAGGAAAGTAAAAATGGAAAAAGAGAATCAACAAGAAGTAAAAAAATCAAAGCTTAAAGATCCAAACT
>CAMKBC010000040.1 GCA_946410665.1 uncultured Clostridia bacterium
ATAAATATATGTCAAAGAAAACAAATAAAGAACCAATCGGTTTAGTGCTTTCTAACCAAAAAGAAAAAGATGAAGTAAGAAAGATCTCTATTAAATATGGGATTAAGATTCTATATGAAGATATCTTCTCTAAAGAGAATCACAATCATCTTTATCTTTTTGATGAGAATGGTATCGCTCTAGGAGGAACATATATCCTCTCAAGAGTGAAGCTAGTCTTACATGGAGCAAAAGAATATGAAGACTATCTTCACTTAAAAAGAGAAGAAGCATTTCAAAAGAGAAATATGATATATAAGAAATTAGGATTAAAGACTGTTTGGGATCAAAAGAGTGGATGCTCAGTTGCTTTATCTAATAATCCTAATCATATAGATAAGAAATAAATATGAAGAAGAATCAAAAAGTAAAGAAAGAAACCACGACCGATTTGGTAGAACATATGTTCAAACGACTTGGCATACAGGCAAGGTATGTAGAGAAGTCTGGTGCGGTGGGGATTCTAAGGATTAAAAAGTAAAAATTTCAAGCAATTCTTGGTTAAATACCTTAGATTTGGTGGAGTTTTTTATTGTTTAAATCACCTAAATAAGTCAAGAATATTAAAGATATTATTAATATCGTTTACTTATCGTTTCAAATCTTGTTTGGTGCTGAAAATGTATCAATTAGCATAAAATTACTTGTTTGAAAGCGAATGTCTTACAAATTCAATGAAATCTTCTTTTGATATTTTCTCTAGTTCTTTACAAATGTCATCTATGTTTTTGTTAGTATTTTTTCTTTCGATAAGATAATCAACACTCACGCTAAACAAATCTGCCAACTGAATAAGTTGGTTAATTTTTGGTTCGTAAATACCGTTTTCCCAATTGAGAATGGTTTGACCTGATACGCCAATTCTAGTTGCAATTTCGTTTTGTGTTAAACCACTCTTGGTTCGTAGTTCTCTAAGTTTCATATTTTTCCTCTTAGTGAAATAATCAAAGAAACCTTGATTTGAAAGTAGTTAAATCAAGTAAACCTGTGTATAATATATCCGATATTCAAAGAAACCTTGATTTTCAGGAGTTCGGATATGGGAAAGTTTACTTTTATTGATTTGTTTGCGGGTGTTGGTGGATTTCATCAAGCAATGCGAGCTTTAGGAGGAGAATGCGTGTTTGCTTCGGAGATTGATCCAGAAGCAGCGGCAACATATAAAGCTAATTACGGAATCGATCCATCAAACGATATAACAAAAACTGATGCAAAGGACATTCCGGCGCATGACGTTTTGTGTGGTGGATTCCCTTGCCAAGCATTCTCTAATGCTGGTCATAAAAGGGGATTCGAAGACACACGTGGCACTTTGTTCTTTGATGTCGCTAGAATTATCAAATACCACAAACCGAAATATATTTTTTTAGAAAATGTGAAACATTTACTAAAACACGATAACGGAAACACATGGAAAGTAATCAAACAAACGCTTTTAGATTTAGGTTATGTGCTTTCAAAAGAAGAGATTATTGCAAGTCCTGAGGATATTGGAATCCCACAAAATAGACCAAGAATTTATATTATGGGAATTAGAAAGGATTTAACTAATAAAGAGTTTCTTGAATTTGAAAAACCTGTTTTCAAAGGCAAAACATCAATTTATTCAATATTAGATAAAAAAGCAGATCCAAAATATAACATAACAGAGTATGAAGATAAGATTTTGACTGCTTGGGACGTATTTAAAAAGGGCGTGAATATATCCGTGTTTGGTTTCCCTGTTTGGGTTGATGAATTTGGATTAGATTACGATTACTCATCATTTCCGCAATGGAAACAAGATTACGTTAGAAAAAATAGACAATTATATCTAGAACACAAAGATTTTATTGATAAGTGGTTAAAGGATTATAGAGTTAAAGATTTCAAATTAAGAGATAGGAAATTTGAGTGGCAAGCTGGCGCTGGATACAACTCAGTTTGGGAAACATCAATTCAATTTAGACAATCTGGCATAAGATGTAAGAAAACTGATTTTTTCCCTGCTTTGGTTGCAATGGTACAAATTCCTATTGTTGCTAAATATAAAAGAAGATTGACTCCGCGTGAATGTGCAAGGTTACAGAGTTTCCCCGAAGATTTTATCATCAATCCTAAGGATCATTACGCTTATAAACAATTTGGCAACTCATTAAATATAGAGTTGGTGAAATATTTCGCAAAGCAATTATTGGAGATGAAATAATATGGTTCCGAGAGTAGAACGAGGTTCAAGAGAATATTTGAACTACTACAACGGTCGCGAATCAGTAGTGTCAGACGCTGAATATCAAACAAGATTGTCAAGAATCAACATCGATTCTAAAGTTAGAGAACTGTTTCGCGATTCAAATTTAAGAATCAGAAGAGTGAATGCCGGTGAAACATCGTCAAAAGATGTATATGAAATATACAACGAACCACTTGATAAGTATATTTATATTTGTGCGCATTTAATTAAGAATTCCGGCCAAGATACACCTAGAAAAAGAATTCAAATTTTTTGTGATTATTTTGGTTTAATTCATAACGGACAACAAAGACAAGAGAATAAGTCATATTTCTTTTTAGGATTATATCCTATTGATAGTGATGGGAATGTTGTTTATGTTCTTTTAGACAATGACGGTTATTCGTTGAATCCTCAAAATAGTTATTCGTCATTATGGATTGATTTTGAAGCTATTAAAGCTACTGCCATCAACGGATACTATTTCGGTATAAATAAAAGAAATGCAAATAAATACTTTTCATTCAAAATCAATTACAAAAGCATTGTTTTAGATGCTCTAGAGCATGATGATTATTCATCTATCATTAGAAATGAAGGTGATATTCACATTCTTGAAGATAACGGAAGTGAAAGTGATGATGATATTATTTTTGTTGATGACTATGTTCCTTCAAGAGATGCTGTTGTCACATTAGATGGTAAAGCTAAAATTAAGAAGAATTCCGCTTTAAGAGAAGTTGCTTTCATGAATGCTCATTATACGTGTGCATTATGTGGCAAGGAGCATACCTTTATCACAAATAATGACAAGATGTATTTTGAGGCGCATCATCTTATACCATGTAATATAAACGTTCAAAGACACTTTGCTAAAAAACTTGACCACACTGTGAATTTATTCTGCTTATGTCCTGAATGTCATAGAAAGATTCACTTAATCAATAATGGTGAAATTACCGACTTATTAGAGAAACTTTTTGAAGAAAGAGAACGTTTATTAGAAGAAATATACAATTTGGATTTAAATCAATTAATAGATATCTATACACACATCGATAGACGTGACGAAGAAAATATGTAATTAAGTCTTAATGCTGACAAAACCATTAAAGTCCGCAAGATTATTGTTAGGAGGAAATAATGGTCAGCGAATATGACTAAAGAACACGGGTCACTTTTGTTGAAGTGTGAATTAGCAAAAAAGTTGATGAGAATTTAACTAAAAACAACATAAATAGTATTAAAAAACAAATAAATTGACTCATTAGATTTTAATGTATTTATGAAGTGATATAATTACTTCATGATCATCTATCGAAACACGGTTGAGAATTTCAACAAAGATGTTTTTAGCGGATTAATTGCTAACAAACTAGAAAATCTCTTTTTGATGCTCAATATTGGTAAAGAATCTCAAGGAGAATATCGCAGTTGGAACAACTCGCTTGAAGTCGTTTCATCTGTTTTAAAGTATTCTGACGTTGATCCTAATATTGAAGTTGCAGTGGAATATCAAATCCCACTTACCTCTAAAAGAGTTGACTTCCTAATCTCTGGGCTAGACAAAGACAACCAAGCAACAATCTTGGCTATCGAACTTAAACAGTGGGATAAAGCTGAAGTAACAAACCTTGAAAACTGCGTTAAAACCTACGTTAATGGTCAAAATGGAGTTCATCCTCACCCATCTCAACAAATTCTTTCATATTGCCAGCTCATTCAAAACCTCAACGAAACTGTTCAGAGAGATCACGTAAACATAGTTCCATGTGCTTTCCTTCATAATTATCCATCCAACAACAAAGATGTTTTAGAAGACACACGCTATTCATATGTTGTTTCTAAAGCACCTTTATTTTATAAAGATGGACGTGAACAACTTGCCGAATTCATCAAATCTCATGTCTTAAAACCATCAGACAAAGATTTGTTTGAAATTATTGAAAACGGAAAGTTTAAACCATCAAAAGCTCTTCAAGACGCTATCTTAGATCTTCTTAAAGGAAATGATGCTTTTGTGATGGTTGATGAACAGCAAGTTGCTTATGCAACAATCACAAAGCTTGTTAAAGATAACATCGATAAGAATGGCAAATATACAATCATTGTTCGTGGTGGACCAGGAACTGGAAAATCCGTTATTGCTATTCAAACAATGGCTACTCTACTTTCAGAAGGCTTTGCCGCATCATACATGACTAAAAATGCCGCTCCTAGAGAAGTATTTAAAATTAAATTAACTCAAGGACATTTAGATAAGAAATACATCGGAAACTTACTCAAATCCCCAATATCTTTGGAGAATTGCTATAAAAACGATATCTATCCATGTCTTCTTGTTGATGAAGCTCATCGATTAACAAAACACTATGGCCACAACCAAATTGATGACATTATTAGATGCAGCAAAATCAATGTCTTCTTCATCGATGAAGATCAAAAAGTTACAACAAAAGATATTGGTACAGTTGATCTCATAAAAGAGATTGCGAAGAAATATAATTCAAGAATAATTGATGACCCATCATTAACACTTAAATCTCAATTTAGATGTAATGGAAGTGATGGTTATCTTCAGTTCTTAGATAACCTCTTAGAAATAAGAGAAACACCAATGACATCTTTAGATGGAATCGATTACGATATTCGAGTTTTTGATTCTCCAACAAAGATGAAAGAAGAATTAGAAAAACTAAATAAAGTTAATAATAAGTCTCGTTTACTTGCTGGATATTGTTATGAATGGGTTTCTGAAATTGAACCAACAGCAATGGATATTATTCTAGAAGATAATTTTAGAATGCAGTGGAACTTGCGTAATGGACAACCATTTGCCATCTCCGATACATCGTTTGATCAAGTCGGTTGTATTCATACATGCCAAGGCCTTGAATTTGATTATGTTGGAGTTATTATTGGGGAAGACTTACGCTTTGAAAATGGTAAATTAATCACCGATCAATCAATGATTGCTGAGTCTGATAAATCATCCGGCATTAGAACTTGTAAAGACAAGAAATTGGCCGATATTTTAATTAAAAACACCTACAAAACCTTATTATCTCGTGGTCAAAAGGGATGCTTTGTTTATTGTGAAGATAAGAATTTGTCGGAATATATAAAAAATCTTTTAAGAATAACTAATGAAACTGTATAAATATTGTTCTGCGAAGGCAGGAATTGAAATTATTAGGAACTCCAGAGTTCTTCTTTCACATCCATCAAATTTTAATGATCCATTTGATTGTATTTTTGATATTGCTGAAAAAGATATAGAAGAGGCCAAAGAGTTGATTTTAAATTATGAAATGTTTAAAGGTCTATATCAGACATTTCATAGAAATGATTTAAAACTTTCAAGTTCAGTCCAAAAAGTTATTATCAACGGATTAAAAGCAGAATTTGATGTATGTAAAAAACTAATTCAAAAAACAAAAACATACGAAAAAGTACCTTCATTGAATTCGTCTTTAAAGAGGCTTTCAAATCTTGATCCTAAATTAAAAGTTAAAATCGATAGAGTTTATGCCGAGTTTGAAAAGAAGACTATAGATCCTATTAAGATGCTTACAGACCAAACGTTAATTTCTTGCTTCAGCAGAAGATATGATTCTATTTTAATGTGGTCTCATTACTCAAATTCTCACAAGGGATTATGCATTGAGATTGAAGAAGATAGACCTGATTTTCAAAATGTTATTTATTCAAAAAAGAGGGTACAATTTGATCTTATTAATATAGTTAAAAGAATCCTTGGTGCTGATTTTTTGGGTCAAAACGTCGATTTAACTGATCAAAAATATAATTACTCAATTTTAAAACCATTTTTCACTAAATCTACTGATTGGACATATGAGGAAGAGGTTCGTTGTGTTGTTTCAAGCAATAATCCAACGATTGATGGATACGAAACAGCAGATCTTTTACCTTATCTTAGAGTTAATATTTCAAAAATTTATGTTGGAATAAACATTAAGGATGATGAATTAAATGAGGTTTTAAAATTAGCAAACGCAAGAGATATTCCAGTTGTCTATATGCAAAAACACAAAACTGATTTTGCTTTGATAACTGATGACACAAGAAAAGTTAAACCTATATACAAAAAAGAACCAATATTAAATCCCGTTGAATTACTTTTTAAAGAAATGGAAAAATGTTTGGAT
>CAMKBC010000041.1 GCA_946410665.1 uncultured Clostridia bacterium
ATTATTGTTAATTGCACCTTGCGCTACATTTGTTGTTATTTTTCCATTAGTTATTTTTAAATCACCAAAGTTTTCTATGACATTGCCATAACCAGCGTTTGCTAGAGTCTTGTTATTTAAGTCAAGGATAATTTTTTGATTTACAGTAACATTTATTTTTATTTCTTGTGTGTTTTTTAATAATTTAATTGTACTCTCTGTTGATCTAGCTGCTGTTACCGCTGCTTGAATTGTTTCATAACCTTCGTTATTCATTACAGCTACACAATTTGAATCTATCCATTTTGCATATACTGTTGTATTTGCCTTTATACCTGCACCAAAATTAAATAGTGTTGTATAAGAATTGTCTGTATACCAATCAACAAAGTAATCTCCGCCTCTAGTTGGATCGGTCATTGGTCTTGATGCTGTTTGATTATAATCAATTGTTTGTGCAGCCACTTCGCTTCCGCCTGCTGTATTGAATGTTACTGTGACTTGAGTTGCCTTGTATATTGGCTCTAATGTTGTGTTTTCTTTAATTGTAAATGTATATGGATTGTTAATTACATTATTGTTCCATCTTACAAACTCTTTACCTTCTAATGTTTTAGCTCTTACTGTAATGCTTGTTCCATAAGGATATGTTGGTTGTGTGTATGATGTTTCTACATTTTCATTTACTGCAAATGTAAGTATTTTTATATCATAGTAATATGTTACTTCTGCACTTCCATCGCCTGCAATTGTTACTGACTGTGCTGATGGAGAATTGTATCCTACATAAGAGTTTACTGCTGGAGTAACTGTTGTATCTGTTGTTCCAGTTAAGTTTTGTTCAGTTGCAAGTTCATATCCATCTAATGATGATTTTTGTTTCATATGTTTTACTGTATATGGTGTGTCTGTTCTTGCAATATATACTGGTGTTACAGTTGTTGGATCTTCTAATGTAAATGTCTTTTCATAGCTTGTACTATTATCATTCCATCTAAAGTCATATCCTGCTCTTTCATTTGCTTTAACTGTAATGCTTGTTCCATATAAGTATTCACCATCGCTAGTTGAAGCATCATTATCAATGTATGTTCTATCACTTATGCTAAATACATACTTTGATCTGTCATATGTATATGTAACTTTTGAACTTCCGTCACCATTAATTACTACTGTTTGTGCTGCTGGTGTTTCGAAACCTTTTCTTTCTTGAACTGGTGCTGTTACCTCTGTATCTGTTTCACCATATTCTTCTTTTTCTTCTTCAGTATATGTGCTTAAGTCTTCTAAGTTTTGATATCTATGAACTACTGTATATTTTGTAGCTTCGTTAGCAACATAATTTGCTTTGTAAGCTTTTTCGCCTATTGTACCTTTTTCTATTGTTAAGTTTGCTGTCTTTGTTTCTGAATCTTCTTCTGACCATCCAACAAATGTATAACCTGCTTTTTCTGGATTATTTAATGTGAATGTTTCTGTTTCAATTGTGTATTTATCTGGATTTGTTTTTCCTGATGGAAGATTTCCTCCAGCTAAATCATATGTTATTCCATATTCAACGATGTTGTATTTAGCTTCTATTTCGATTGGTCCAGTAATGATTCTATCTGCTGTTACTTCATTTCCTTCTTTATCTACCCATTTATCAAATGTGTACCCTGCTTTAACTGGGTTGGCTGGCAATTCACCAAGAGGTTGTCCATATGTTACTTCTCTTACTTGTACTCCAGCATCATTGTTTTGATTAATGATTATGTTGTATGTTTCAAATTCACCTTTTACTACTATTCCTGTGAATTTAATTGGTACACCGTAACTTTCTCTTGCTAATACTAATGCGATAATTGGAACTAAAATCATTATTAATACTATTGTTATTGTTTTTATAGCTCCTTGTTTTCCTCTTTTTGCTCTAATTAATGCTAATCCTAATGTTGCTATTACTACGATTAATACATAGCTTATTATTCTATCTCTTGTCTGTGGGTTTTCAATGCTTTTTTCTTCTTCTGTTTCATTGCCTGTAATAGGGAAAATTATTATCTTTTCTTCGTCGTCATCTTCACACAACATATTTAAGGTGATTGTTAAATCATCTAATGATATTTGTTCTTGATTTATTAACTTACTCTTATAAGAAACTTTGATTTCAATCTTAATGATTTGATCCGTCTCTATATAATCTTCACTAAACTTATACTCTATTCCGATATTCTCATTTTTATTATTATCAGTTATAGAATCTATTTGATAACTTAATTCTTCTTTATTTCTTAAAGTTACTTCAAACGTAACGTAGTCATCTTTTTGATTGAATACTAAATTACTTGTTACTTTATTTCCTTCAATTTTTGGATCTACTGTAATTGTTCCACTCTTATCCTTAACAGCAATATTATCCAATACTATATTTCTAGTATCGGCTCTAACTATTCCTATTGTTATTGCTGAAAGTATAATTAGAATTATTAATAACACTCTTTCTTTCTTGCTCTTTACCATAATATTTTCTCCTTATATTTTGGCTTGTATACCTTTAAATTATACATTAAACCCCAATCCTTTTTAAACACAAAAAAGAACTTGTAAACACCTTTTAATGCTGGTGTTACAAGTTCGTAATAGTATAATATTTTTGTTAAATTTCAACATTTTTCAATATTGTGTTGATTGGTAATTTTTGCTAATTTAGTTGGCTATTCTATGGTGTACCGGATCCATATTTTCTTCTATACGGCAGAATTCATAGTTGTTTTCCTTTGCCCAGATGATAATTCTTTCAATTGTGTTAACCGTATATTCGTGTATATCATGCATTAAAACAATATTTCGTTTATCTCTAGATACTTGGCTTGTGACATTTTCAAATATTTTATCTGGATCTTTTGTATCTCCTGCATCTCCAGACGAAATATTCCAATCCCAATATTTATAACCTTTATCTTTTAGTTGTTTTGCTAATCTAGTCATGATTCCTGGATTAAATTTACTTACTGTATTTGATGCTCCCCCAGGAAATCTAGTAATTTTAGGATGAACTCCAATTGCATTATAAACACGTTGATCAACTTTATTTAAGTCATTAAAGAATGCTTCCTCAGATGCATAAACAGTCTTATACGAATGAGAATATGTATGTAATCCAATGCTGTGTCCTTCGTTGTATTCTCTCTTGATTAATTCATCGCTACCATTTCCTGTTACAAAAAAGGTTGCCTTAACATTGTATTTCTTTAAAATATCTAGCAATCTTCCTGTTGTTGAATTACTTGGTCCATCGTCAAACGTTAAAAATATCTTTCCATAATTTTTCTCAGCAGGTGCTGGATTTATTGGCTGAGTTGCCGGTTGAGTTGGTGCTACAACCGGTATTTGAGTTTGATTCTGAGTAGTACTTTGTTCTTGCTTTTTTGTGTCGTTTTCTTCTTTTTTCTGAGTAGGTTGTTGTTCTTGTTTCTCTGTTTGTTGCGTTGATTTATTCTCGTTCTTTTCTTCTTTCTTATTTTCTTGAGTCTTAATTTCTTCTTTTTTATTTTCTTTATTATTTTCTTTATTATTCTCTTCTTGAGCAACAATTACTTCTTGGTTACTCTTAGCTAATTTATCTACATATACCCATCTAATCTGAACATCAAACAATATTGTTCCCACGACTAACAAGCTTGCAAGTATAATAACTATAATACTTACAAGTGAGATTGATTTTCGGTTCTCATTCTCGTCGTAGAACATCTCGCTTATTACTCCTCTTCGCTATCTTTTAAACTATTTACAATAAAATCAACTACATAGTCTTCGTTTTGTTTTACTTTTTCCTTATCTTCTTCAGTCATGTCTACAAAGTATTTATCTAATGTTTTGTTCTTTTGAATTGAATTTAATGGGTACCCTGGGTTTATCTTATCTGCTGGTTTATCAACCATCCATAAGTCTCCTTTTTCCCAAGTGAATGTATATTCCTTTCCATTATTAATTAGAGCCATTCCATATTTCCATAAAGCATCCAATTTTCCATTTGTTCCATATTCTTTTACTATTCCAATATAGTGTTCAATTAATTCTTGGTCTGTTGCCTCATGTTCTCCGTCTATTCTTCTAACAAACATTCCTGGTTGTTTGTCTTCTGGAACTCCTACTAAATATAAATTATCATCCATTCCGATTGTTGGCATTCCAGTTGCTTGTGCATATGCTCTTGCTTTTATTAATGCGTTTTCAATTCTATTAGCGCCATCTTCCACTACATCAACTTTAACATCAATATCTTTTAATGAAATTACTTCAATGCCATGTTTAGCTAAACCTGCCGAAAATCTCTTTGCTTTTGATGGATTTCCGGTTGCAAACAAAATTTTCATAATAACCTCTTTTTTCATTTAAATCTCAACTGATTATATACTAATTTTAAATAAAAAAACACCTTAATTACTAAAATTAAAGTGTCTTTTGTATAAATTTTATTAAATTAAAATCTTAATAAATTCTATAGTTATGTGTGTCTTCTCTTTCATCTTTCTTTTTATCTAAATCAGGATTGTTATAAAACCACGAAGTTTTTGTATCATCTGGTCTTTTTACATGGTCTGTTAATAAATCGATCATAACAATAAGAGCTAAAACACATCCAATTGCTGAACAGAATAATTGCATTGGTACACCTGGTCCTAATGGTTCACCATCCATCATTGGTCCTAAATGAGTAATAATATCTGCTCCAAAATAGCCCCAATAAGCAACTATATATAAGATTCCACCTAGTTTTAATCTTTTGAAAACCATAACCATACAAGCTAAAGCAACAAATAATAGAATTACTTCAACTGTTGGATCTAATGGTTTTACAAAGAATTCTTCTCCTCTAGCATCCATTAAAGATACCACTGTTCTGAAAATAGTGAATGCGCCCATAAAAAACGCAATCATCCAGTTCATCATGCTTCTCATAGTTTATCCTCTTCTTTCACCAAAGAAAGCCTTTTGTACGAAACAAAAGGCTTCACTAAGTATTTAATTATTCTTCAGTTTCATCTTCTTCGTCATCTTCAAAATCAAATTCATCTTTGAATTTATCTTTGAAAATTTCGAATACTTCTTTAGTTTCGTTTTCGTCATCTATTGTTGTATATTCAACATCTTCTGTTCCATCTACGATTTGTTTTCCTTCTTTAAGAATTAAAACTTCTGTAGAATCTTCATCAGCTGGTAATAAAACTACATAGTTTTCACCTAAATATTGAATATAATCTAAAAATTCAAAACGTACATCGTTACCTTTCTCATCTTTTAAAGTAACTATATTGTTTTCTTCATTTATATTTTCGTTGTCCATTTTAAATCTCCTCTCTTTTGTATATGTATAACACAGTTTGATATTATACTAAAAAGCCTTGCTTTTCAACCTTTGTATTATTATATTTTTGTAATATTAACTTCCATAATTTGTCTTATTTGGCATCATACCAAGTCTTTGCTTCCTCTAACTCCACTTTTAATGGGATGTCTAGCTTAACTGCATTTTCCATTGAATTTCGTAGTATTTGCTTAGCTTGCTCTTTATCTTTTTCGCTAGCTTCAATAATTAGTTCATCATGTACTTGTAAAACAATTTTAGCATCGATGCCTGCTTTTATAAGTTCATCATAAACTTTATTCATGGCGATTTTCATAATATCTGCCGCTGTTCCTTGAATTGGTGAATTCATTGCAGCACGCTTACCAAATTCTCTAACCATATAGTTTGAAGATTTTAATTCTGGTATATATCTTCTTCTGCCAAATAATGTTTCTACATAGCCTGTTGCTTTAGCTTTGTCAGATTGTTTTTTCATATATTCATTAACGCCACTATATTTTTCTAGATAGCTATTAATGTAATTTGTTGCTTCTTTGTTTGTTGTTCCGATTTGATTAGCAAGTCCAAATCCGGTGATACCATAGACAATTCCAAAGTTAACTGCTTTTGCTCTAGATCTTTGTTCTTTTGTTACTTCATCAAATGGTGTATTAAAAACTTTTGATGCAACTTCTCTATGAATATCTTCATCATTTCTAAATGCGTTTAACATATTCTCATCTTGAGACATATGAGCTAAAACTCTAAGTTCAATTTGTGAATAGTCGGCATCTATATAAACATATCCTTCTTTTGGAACAAATGCTTTCTTAATATTCTTGCCTAGTTCATCTCTTGATGGAATGTTTTGTAGGTTTGGTTCTGTTGAACTAATTCTACCTGTTGCTGTAATTGTTTGATGGAATGTTGAGTGTATCTTGTTATCCTTCGGATTTATGCAAGGAATTAATCCATCAACATAAGTAGAATTTAGTTTTGATAATGTTCTATATTGTAAAATCTTTGGAACAATATCATGCATATAAGAAAT
>CAMKBC010000042.1 GCA_946410665.1 uncultured Clostridia bacterium
ATCTTCCAATGAGTGAAGAAGAGTACTATAAGTTTGTTACCGAACTTAACAATGCAGAGGTTGTAACATTACACGATTTTGAAAAAAAAGAAATTTTTTCTGGATGCATGCCGATAGAAATTATGTCTAAGAATGGTGACGACACGCTACGTTTTGGACCACTAAAACCAGTAGGATTTGATGATCCAAGAACTTGCAGAAGACCATATGCTGTTGTTCAACTTAGACAAGATAACAGCGAAGGAAATTTATACAATATGGTTGGATTTCAGACAAATCTTAAGTTTGGAGAGCAAAAAAGAGTATTTCAAATGATACCAGGACTAGAAAATGCTGAATTCACCAAGTATGGAGTTATGCATAGAAATACTTTTATTAATTCACCAGAATTGTTAGATAATACTTACAATTTCAAGAAAAACAACAATATTTACTTTGCTGGACAAATAACTGGAGTTGAGGGCTATGTAGAATCAATAGCTTCTGGACTTGTTTCTGCCATAAATGCGGTAAAACAGTTCGAAAATAAGGAAAATTTTGAAAGAATAACCTTTGATCCAAGAACCATGATAGGAGCGCTAGCAAGCTATATTTCTTCAGAAAATGACACTTTTCAACCAATGAATGCTAATTATGGAATAATGCCAAGCCTTACAGATGAAGAGATTGAGGCTTCTGGGATGAAAAGAAATGTTATAAAAAGAGATAAAAAACTTAAATATGGGCTACTTAGTGAAAGGGCACTAAAAGTGCTTCAAAAAATCGATTAAAAACCAGGTTTGAAATAAAGACTAAAAAGTTCTACAAAGCCTACGGAAATAAAGAAAAAATCGTTGACAAAATTATATAAAAATGATAAAATATGTACTGTTCGCTGAGAGAAAATTTCTTTCTCTCGAGAGCAGTATTTTTTATTTTAAAAAGGAGGTGAAATTTAAGTGCCAACAATTAATCAATTAGTTAGAAAAGGAAGAAAAAGCTCACATGCTAAATCTAAATCTCCAGCTTTACAACATGGTTTCAACACAATGAAGAACAGACCAACTAATGCTAAATCACCACAAAAAAGAGGTGTTTGTACAGTAGTTAAAACTGTTACTCCTAAGAAACCAAACTCAGCTTTAAGAAAAGTTGCCAGAGTTAGACTTTCAAACAGCTATGAAGTTACAGCTTATATTCCAGGTGAAGGACACAACTTACAAGAGCACAGCGTTGTTCTAATAAGAGGTGGAAGAGTTAAAGACGTTCCAGGTGTTAGATACCATATCATCAGAGGAACATTAGACACAGCCGGAGTAAAAGACAGACAACAAGCTAGAAGCAAATATGGAGCAAAGAAGCCAAAGGCTTAATAGTTTCATACCATTCAAATTAGTGCAATAATTGATAATTAAGTTCGTACTTAAATTTTCGATAGATTGCGCTATACGGAAAGTTTAAATGAAGAAAGCGTAAGCAGTAATTTAAATAATTCCGAGTACCTAATGTCAAATGGGACATTAAAAATTTATAAGGAGGGAAGAATAGTGCCAAGAAAAGGATATATAGCAAAAAGAGATGTTTTACCAGATCCAATTTACAATAGCAAAGTTGTTACAAAGTTAATCAACAATGTTATGTTAGATGGTAAAAAGACAGTTGCACAAGAAATCGTATATGATGCTTTCGACATTATTAAAGAAAAGACAGGAAGAGAAGCTCTTGAGGTTTTCGAAGAAGCATTAAACAACGTTATGCCAGTTCTTGAAGTTAAAGCAAGAAGAGTTGGTGGTGCAACATACCAAGTTCCACTAGAAATCAGACCTGAGAGAAGACAAACTTTAGCTTTAAGATGGTTAGTTTCTTATGCAAGAAAGAGAAATGAAAAAACTATGGCTGAAAAATTATCAGCTGAAATCTTAGACGCTACACAAGGTAATGGTGGATCTTTCAAGAAGAAAGAAGATATGCACAAGATGGCTGAAGCTAATAAGGCTTTTGCTCATTACAAATTTTAATTAGATAAAAATTATTGAGAGGAGAAAAACAATGGCAGATAGAGAGTTTCCTTTAGAGAAAACTAGAAATATCGGAATCATGGCTCACATCGATGCTGGTAAAACTACTACTACAGAGAGAATTTTATTCTATACTGGTAAAACACATAAAATCGGTGAAGTTCATGATGGCCAAGCTACTATGGACTGGATGGTTCAAGAGCAAGAAAGAGGTATCACAATTACTTCAGCTGCTACAACATGCCAATGGAAAGGTCATAGAATTAACATCATTGACACTCCAGGTCACGTTGACTTTACAGTAGAAGTTGAAAGATCTTTAAGAGTTCTTGACGGTGCAGTTTTAGTATTAGCTGCCAAGAGTGGTGTTCAACCACAATCTGAAACAGTTTGGAGACAAGCTGATAAATACAAAGTACCAAGAATTTGTTACGTTAATAAAATGGACGTTGTTGGTGCTGATTTCTATGCTTGCGTTGAGCAAATGAAAGAAAGATTAGGATGCCATCCAGTTCCAATCCAAGTTCCAGTTGGAAAGGAAGACGATTTAAAAGGTATCGTAGATTTAATCAAGATGAAAGCATTCCTTCAACCAGATAAATTAGGAACAGAGATTGAAGAAGTTGAAATTCCTGATGATTTAAAAGAAATTTCAGAAAAATTAAGAGCTGAAATGATTGAAGCAGCAGCTGAACAAGATGATGCTTTAATGGAAAAATATTTAGAAGGTGGAGAATTAACAGAGGAAGAAATCAAAGCTGGATTAAGAAAAGGTACAATTGCTAACCATATCATTCCAGTATGCTGTGGTTCTTCATACAAGAACAAAGGTGTTCAAGAAGTTATCGACGCTGTAGTTGATTACTTACCATCACCATTAGATATCGATGCAGTTAAAGGTGTTAACCCTGTAACAGGTGAAGAAGAAGAAAGAAAAACTTCTGATAAAGAACCATTTGCAGCTTTAGCATTCAAAATTGCAACAGATCCATTCGTAGGAAAATTATGTTTCTTCAGAGTATACTCTGGTGTATGTAATGCAGGTGATACTGTATTAAATGCAACAAAGGACAAGAAAGACAGAATGGGAAGATTATTATTAATGCATTCAAATCACAGAGAAGATATTGAAAAAGTTTACTCTGGAGATATTGCTGCAGTAGTTGGATTAAAAGAAGTTGGAACAGGTGACACATTATGTGATATGAACCATCCAATTATTCTTGAAAACATGGTATTCCCAGAGCCAGTTATTGACGTAGCTATCGAACCAAAAGATAAAGCTAACAGCGAAAAAATGGGTATAGCTCTTCAAAAATTAGCTGAAGAAGATCCAACATTCAAAACATGGACAGATAAAGAATCTGGACAAACAATCATCGCTGGTATGGGTGAGCTTCACCTTGATATCATCGTTGATAGATTAAAGAGAGAATTTAAAGTTGAATGTACTGAAGGTAAGCCTCAAGTTTCTTACAAAGAAACAATTAGAGACAAAGTACATGTTCAAGGTAAATTCGTTCGTCAATCAGGTGGACATGGACAATACGGTGATGTATGGTTCGATATGGAACCATTAGAACCAGGTTCAGGAATCATCTTCGAAAACAAAATCGTTGGTGGTGCTGTACCAAAAGAATTCATCAAACCTACTGAAGACGGAATGAGAGAAGCTGCTGAATCAGGTATTTTAGCTGGTTACCCAGTTATCGATTTCAAATGTACTTTAGTTGATGGTTCATACCACGAAGTTGACTCATCAGAAGCAGCATTCAAAGTTGCAGCTTCAATCGCATTCAAAGAAGGATGCAAAAAAGGACATGCAGTTTTACTTGAGCCTATTGAAAAAATCGAAGTAACAGTTCCAGAAGAATATATGGGTGATGTTATCGGTGATATCAATGCAAGAAGAGGAAAACTAGAAGGAATGGAAGCAAGAAACGGATCTCAAATTATCAGAGGTTTCGTTCCACTTTCAGAAATGTTCGGATATGCTACTGACTTAAGATCTAAGACACAAGGTAGAGGAACATATGCAATGGAACCATCTCATTATGAAGAAGTTCCAAAGAACGTTGCAGACGAAATTATTTCTTCAAGAACAAAGAAAGAAGACTAATTTTTAACAAACTGCGAACAAGTTGAAAATACTGGTTTTCCAGCACTTCAACAAAACAATAAAAATCTTGCATTTAATGTTTAAATGTTATAAAATAATGCAAGTTTAATTATGTTTTTATAATTTAAAATATTATATAATAAAAAAATTCTATTTAAGGAGGAATTAAAATGGCTAAGGAAAAATTCGTTAGAAGTAAGCCACACGTTAATATTGGTACTATCGGTCACGTTGACCATGGTAAAACAACAACAACAGCTGCTATTACAAAATATTTAAGTTTAAAAGGATATGCACAATTCGAAGATTATGCTTCAATTGATAGCGCTCCAGAAGAAAGAGAAAGAGGTATTACAATTAATACTGCTCACGTTGAATACGAAACAGACAACAGACACTATGCTCACGTTGACTGCCCAGGACACGCTGACTATGTTAAAAACATGATCACAGGTGCTGCTCAAATGGACGGAGCTATCTTAGTAGTTTCAGCTGCTGATGGTCCTATGCCTCAAACAAGAGAGCACATCTTACTTGCTAGACAAGTAGGTGTTAAATATATCGTAGTATTCTTAAATAAATGCGATATGGTTGATGATCCAGAACTTATCGACTTAGTTGAAATGGAAGTTAGAGATCTATTAACAGAGTATGAATTCCCAGGAGACGAAATTCCAATCGTTAAGGGATCAGCTTTAAAAGTATTAGAAAGTGATTCTAAAGACGTTGATGCTCCAGAATATGCTTGCATCAAAGAATTAATGGATGCAGTAGATAGCTACATCCCAACACCAGAAAGACCAGTTGATCAAGACTTCTTAATGCCAATCGAAGATGTTATGACAATTTCAGGACGTGGAACTGTTGTTACAGGTAGAGTAGAAACAGGTGCATTAAAAGTTGGTGATACATTAGAAATCGTTGGTTTATCACAAGAAAAGAAATCAACAGTTGCTACAGGTATCGAAATGTTCAGAAAAACATTAGACGAAGCTGAAGCAGGTGACAACGTAGGTGTTCTATTAAGAGGTATTGATAGAAAAGACGTTGAAAGAGGACAAGTTCTTGCAAAACCTGGATCAATTCATCCACATACAAAATTCAAAGCTCAAGTATACGTATTAAAAGAAGAAGAAGGTGGAAGAAAACAAAAGAACCCATTCTTCTCAGGATACAGACCACAATTCTATTTCAGAACAACAGACGTTACTGGAAAATTAGAGTTACCAGCTGACAAACAAATGGCTATGGGTGGAGACAACATTGAAATGACAATCGAATTAATCACACCAATCGCTATGGATAAAGGATTAAGATTCGCTATCCGTGAAGGTGGTAAGACAGTAGGTTCTGGAGTTGTTGGAGAAATCATTGAGTAATTTTAATTACTAGGTTTTAAAACAATTAGAATTTAATATGTTTTATTCAAGAAGGTAAGATTTTAATATCTTGCCTTCTTTTTTTGCGTGCGAATTGTTAATTTTTATGTGAGTTTTGTGGATACAAAACTATAGTAAAGTAAAAAATATGCAAAACCGATAAACACTACGAACAACTAGGTTTGAGAGTGAAAAAGAGCTTAATATTTCATAGATATTTTTGAATGAAAAGCAAACTCAATGGAAGCTAATATAATAAAGAAGCATAATAAAGACATCAAATTTAAAGATTATTTATTTAATTATATTAATTATTTAAATAATTTCACGAAGGAGAAAAGTTATGTTTAAGAGATTATTAAGTAGTTCAACAAAGAAACAATTTCATATCAGCTTAATCGCATTAGTAATTACAGTAATCGCTGTAATCGCAATGGCAGTTGTAAAGAACAGCGTAAGCCAAAAGATTATAACAGCTGATATGATTCACTCAAAAGAGTATGAAACTGTAGAAAGTGAAGATGAAGGATTCGATAACTGTGAGTTTGTTAAGTTCACAGCGTTTTTTGCGAAGGATCTAGATGGTAATGGAACAGCAGAAAAAATTCTAGGAAGCTGCACAGACCTAAATGCCACAGATAATTTGTACATGGATATCAATGTTTTATCACAAGGATATCTAAAAGACGGAAAGATTGCTATCGAAGGCAACAACTTTGATTTAAATATGGCAATGATAAAAGATAGTGTATTGAAATACAACTATACTTCAAGA
>CAMKBC010000043.1 GCA_946410665.1 uncultured Clostridia bacterium
AATAATTTATAAAAAATAATCCCCTAAAATCTTGTTATTTAGGGGATTTTTTTATATAATACGTATCGTACACATTTTTTGAAAGGAATCGAAAAATAATGAAAGTTTTAGTAATCAATAGTGGTTCATCTTCAATGAAATATCAATTAATCGATATGGAAGATGAGAAGGTTTTAGCAAAAGGAAATTATGAAAGAATTGGATCTGACAATTCATTCGTTACACACAAAGTTAACGGTGAAAAGTACAAAACAGAAAAAGCTGTTGTTAATCACAAAGAAGCTTTAGATGTAGTATTAAAAGAATTCACAAATAGTGAATACGGAGTTATCTCTGATTTAAGTGAAATCACAGCAGTTGGACACAGAGTTGTTCATGGCGGAACAATGACAGAATCAATGCTTGTTACAGATGAAGTTGTTGAGAATTTAAGAGAATTAATTCCACTTGATCCACTTCATAACCCAGCAGCAATCTCAGTTATTGAGGCTTGCCAAGAATTAATGCCAAACACACCAATGGTTACAGTTTATGATACATCATTCCATCAAACAATTCCTGAATCTAGATATTTATACCCAATTCCATATAAATTCTATGAAAAATATGGAGTAAGAAAATACGGATTCCACGGTACATCTCATAGATATGTTTCTAAGAGAGCAGCTGAATTGATGGGAAGAGATCCTGAAAAAGGATTAAAATTAGTTACATGCCATATTGGACAAGGTGCTTCACTTTGTGCAGTTGAAAATGGTAAAGCAGTTGATACAACAATGGGATTCACTCCACTTGCTGGTATCGCAATGGGAACAAGAAGCGGTGACTTAGACCCTTCAGTTGTTACATTCTTAATGGAAAAAGAAAAATTGACTCCTGAACAAATGGATACAATGTTAAACAAAGAATCAGGATTACTTGGTATTACTGAATTATCAGGTGATAATAGAGATTTATGGACATCAATCGAAAATGATGATGACAATGCTGAAAGAGCTAAATTAGCTATGGAATCATACACATATATCATTGCTCAATACATCGCTAAGATGGTAGTTGCAATGAATGGTGTTGACGGTATCATCTTTACAGGTGGTGTTGGTGAAAGAGGATGCGAAGAAAGAGAAATGATATGTGATTACTTAAAGTGGATGGGTGTTGAATTAGACCTAGAAGCTAACAAAGTTAAAGCAGAAGAACAAAAACTTTCTACAGCTGATTCAAAAGTTGAAGTTTGGACAATTCCTACAGAAGAAGAATTAATGATTGCTAGAGATACAAAACAAATTGTTGAAAACTTAAAATAATATAATAAAAAAGCCGATATTATTCATCGGCTTTTTGTACGGAATAAACAAAAATACAATATAAATTTTATAAGGAGAAAAAATGAATATTTTAGTTATTAACTGTGGTTCATCATCATTAAAATATCAATTAATTGATATGGATACAACAGACGTTTTAGCAAAAGGAAATTACGAGATGATCGGAAGTGAGGGAAGTTTTCTAACTCACAAAAGGCCAGGAAAAGACAACATTGAGGTAAAGCAAGATGTTAAAGATCACGGTGAAGCAATTAAAATTATTTTAGACGAATTAGTAGATAAAGATAATGGAGTTGTTAGTTCACTTGATGAGATTTCAGCAATCGGACATAGAGTAGTTCATGGTGGAACAACAATGACAAAATCAGAATTAGTTACACCTGAGATGGTTGATAAATTAGTTGAATTAATTCCAATTGATCCACTTCACAATCCAGGAGCAGTTGCAACAATTCAAGCTTGTCAAAAATTAATGCCAGAAAAACCTATGGCAGCTGTTTTTGATACATCATTCCATCAAACAATTCCAGAAGAAAGATATTTATACCCAATTCCATATGAATATTATGAAAAATACGGAATTAGAAAATATGGGTTCCACGGAACATCATTCAGATTTGTTACTGAGGAAGCAGAAAAATTCTTAGGCAAATCTGCTGAAGAATTAAAAATGGTTATTTGCCACTTAGGACAAGGTGCTTCACTTTGTGCTGTTAAAGATGGTAAGAGTGCTGATACATCAATGGGTTACACATCAGTTGCTGGTATCGAAATGGTTGCTAGAAGCGGTGATTTAGATCCATCAGTTGTAACTCATATCATGGATATCGAAAAGAAGACTCCAGCAGAAATGGACGCACTTCTAAATAAGAAATCTGGAATGTACGGAATTTCAGGAGTTTCAGATGACTTTAGATTTATAGAAACAGCTGCAAGAGAAGGCAACGAAAGAGCAATGCTTGCTATAAAGATGTATGCTTATAACATAGCTCAATATGTAGCTAAGTACTGCGTTGCATTACAAGGAATGAACACATTAGTTTTCACAGGTGGAATTGGAGAACACCAATCAATTGTAAGAAAACTAGTTTGCGAAAATTTAAAATTTATGGGAATTGAAATCGACGAACAAGCAAATATTGATTGTTTCGGAGATGAAGCAATTTTATCAACTGCAGATTCAAAAATTACTGTTGCAGTTGTTCCAACAAACGAAGAATTAATGATTGCCAAAGACACAGTAAAGTTGGCATTTAATAAATAATATGTTATAATTACGGACATGAAAAATGCGAGAAAAATCGCGAAAACGGAGAAAATTATGAAAGCTATAGAAATTAGAGAAAAGTATTTAAAATTTTTTGAAAGACATAATCATAAGAGAATTCCAAGTGCTTCTTTGATACCTGAGAATGATCCATCTGTATTATTCACAACAGCTGGAATGCAACCTTTAGTTCCTTATTTATTAGGACAAAAACATCCAGAAGGAACAAGATTAACAGACTATCAAAAATGCGTTAGAACAAACGATATTGAAGAAGTTGGTGACAATCGTCATTTAACTTTCTTTGAAATGCTTGGAAACTGGTCACTTGGTGACTACTTCAAAGAAGAATCAATCGCAATGAGTTTTGAATTCTTAACAAAAGAATTAGGAATTCCAGTAGAAAAAATCTCAGTTACTTGTTTTGCTGGTGACGAAGATTGCGAAAGAGATAACGTAACAGCTGAATGCTGGAAGAAAGCAGGAATTGCTGAAGATCACATCTATTTCTATGGTAAAGATGATAACTGGTGGATAGCTGGTGAAGAAGGACCTTGTGGACCTGATACAGAAATGTTCTATGACACAGGAAAAGAGCCTTGTGGACCAGATTGCCAACCATCTTGTGATTGTGGTAAGTACGTTGAAATTTGGAATAACGTATTTATGCAATTCTTAAAGAAAGATGGAAAATATACAAAACTTCCTCAACAAAATGTTGATACAGGAATGGGACTAGAAAGAATTACATTCTTACTAGAAGGCAAAAAAGATCCATTTGAAACAGAATTATTTGCTCCTGTAATGGATAAATTACAAGAACTTGCTACTAACGATAGCATTGAATCAAGAAGAATTGCTGCTGAACATTTACGTTCAAGCATGATGATAATTGCTGATGGTGGAAGACCAAGCAACGTTGATAGAGGATATGTTTTAAGAAGAATTATTCGTAGAATGACTCGTCACTTAAACAAACTTGGAATTGACCTAAGCAAGATGAGCGATTTAATTGATTTAGACATCGACATCTTAAAAGATATGTATCAAGAACTTGATGCAAACAGAGAGACAATCAAAGAAACAATTATCGCTGAACAAGAAAAATTCATGAGAACTTTAGAGAGAGGCGAAAGAGAATTTACTAAAGTTATCAATAAATTAAAAGCAGAAAACAAAAACTTAATTGATGCTGATACAGCTTTCAATCTATATGAAACTTATGGTTTCCCACCAGAAATCACAAGAGAATTAGCTAAAGAAAACAACTTTGAAGTTGTTGAAACAGCTGAAATTGAAAAGAAATTTAAAGAGCATCAAGAAAAATCAAAAGCAGGTTCTGAGCAAAAATTCAAAGGTGGATTATCAGGAACAGGCGAGCAAGAGATTAAATATCATACAGCAACTCACCTTCTAAATGCAGCATTAAGAGTTGTAATTAGCCCTGATTGTCACCAAAAAGGATCAAACATCACACCTGAAAGAATGAGATTTGACTTCAACTGTGATCATAAATTAACAGATGAAGAAAAACAAAAATTAGAAGATCAAGTAAATGCATGGATAGAGCAAGATTTACCTGTTTCATTCGAAGAAATGAACAAGAACGATGCAGCAGCTAAAGGTGCAGAGCACGAGTTCTTAGAGAGATATCCTGATATCGTAAAAGTTTACACAATCGGAGATGTTTCTATGGAAATCTGCGGTGGACCTCACGTTGAACATACAGGAGTTTTAGGACATTTCAAAATCAAGAAAGAAGAAGCTTCATCAGCAGGAATTAGAAGAATTAAAGCAATTCTTGAGTAATTTGAAATAAAGGAGATTAGTATGGAAGATTGTATTTTTTGTAAAATTGTAAGCGGAGAAATTCCTTCAACTAAAGTTTATGAAGACGATCAAGTTATAGTTTTTAAGGACTTAAATCCAGTTGCTCCAGTACATGATTTAGTTGTTCCAAAGAAACATTATAAGAATGTTATGGAACTTGATGATAAAGAGCTTTTAAACCACATTTTTGAGGTTATAAAGACTGTTGCAAAGCAAGAAAACGTAGCTGAAGATGGCTTCAGAATTATCAATAATTGCGGTGATTTTGCTGGTCAAACAGTAAAACATATCCATTTCCACGTAATTGGCGGGGAAGACCTAACAAAACACGTAGGAATGGACCACTGCTAAAATTACCTAAAAATGGTAAAATTTTCTAAAAAGTATGGAAAATGCTACGAAAATATAGTATAATAAACGTAGTGTTTTCTAAACACTACCGTAAATAATTATTTTGGAAAGGAGAAGGTAATATCACTATTACCGCAAAATAATATGAACGATAAGAAAAAAATTAACAAAATTTTAACTATAGTTATTATTATCACAGCTGTTTTAATAGCTATACTAATCGGCTTTTGGATTTTCCAAACAGCCAAAGACAATGCAGAACAACAAGATGCTGCAACAGCAGTTAATGAATTCCAAAATCAAATTGATACAGGCGATTTAATCGGACCTGGTGGTGGAAGTCAAACAACAAATACAACAGATAACACTGTAATCGATTTAAATTTAATCAATTTAGATCCAGCACTTACAGATAACGGAAACAACACACGTGGATCTTCAAAAAAGGTTCAATTATACAAAGGATTTGTAATGCTAGGAACAATTGAGATTCCTAAAATAAATTTAAGTTACCCAGTTTTAGATAGAGCAGATGCTGCTTCAATGGAAGTTGCACCAGGTGTAGTTTATGGACCAGGTTTAAACAAAGTTGGTAACACAGTTATTGCTGGACACAACTACAGAAACAGAACATTCTTTTCTAAAATTAATCAATTAAAGAGCGGAGACTCAATCTATATCACAGATACTGATAAGAAGAAAGTTGAATATATAGTTTATAGAGTATATCAAACTGGATCAGAAGATAACAGCTACTGGGATAGAGATACAAGGGGTGCTATGGAAATCTCACTTTCAACATGTACAGACGACGTTCAAGCAAGAACTATCGTATGGGCAATTGAGAAAGATAAGAGAGGCCAAGTAGGACTTTAATGAAATATAGTATTTAATGCAGACTAAAAAAATAGTCTGCATTAAATAAGTTTTATACAATAAATTTATTGACAATATGATAAAAATGGTTTAAAATAAAAAAGCGTTGAAAAATGGTTTAGATATATGGTGGATTTAGCGTAGTTGGTTAACGCGCCAGTTTGTGGCACTGGAGAC
>CAMKBC010000044.1 GCA_946410665.1 uncultured Clostridia bacterium
TAAATATACTTGTTTTGATCTACAAAGAGATTTAATACACGTACAATTAAATTGTATGACAGACTTCTTTGCTTTCTATGATGAAAGTGAAATGTGGTGCGATATGGCTATGAAGACAGAAGAAATAGTTGATCTAGATAAAAGCATAAACCACAAGAATTATAACTACAAAGGTGGAGAATATATTAGTAAGATTAAAGATAAATTCGAATCATCAGCCTACTATGATAAAGAAGATGACGAAGCTTTCAGAGAACATATACGATTTAAAAGTTTACCCATTAAATCAAGAGTAGAAGAAATGCTACATGATATTGCTTTAATTCCTGGAATGAAGAATTTAGGTTACACAGAAAGAACTAGAGTATATTGTGATTTAGTTAAACGTGGACTAGGATATGGCGAAAGACAAAACTTTAGAATAGATAATTTGTATTCTGTTAGTGAAGAAACAAAGTTACCACAAGAAGTAACAGAAGTTTTCACAGTAATTCACATGGATGGAAATGTAAGAAGATTCGCAAGATATATTTATGATCATGTCGAAAAAGAATATGTAGAAATATCTAATAGAGATCTACTAGAAAAAATCGAAAAAGAAGGATTGAAGTCTAAAAAAGAACTTGCAGGAATGAGAAAGATCAAAAAAGAACTGAAAAATGAAGCAAAGGAAGCAAAGAAAATTTTCTCAAGATTAAATAGAGATCCTATGAATGAATGTGAACAAGTATTTAATTTTGACCAACGTCCAATAACAGTTGTAGACAATGAAAAGAAAAAGGAACCAGAAATAGTAGTTGATTTAAGCGAAGAGAAGCTTCATGTTGTCGAAAATGAGATAAAACCAAGAAAAACAAGCGATACAGACATTATAGATTACTAAAAATAATATAAAAAGAGGTCAATTTTGACCTCTTTTTTGTTGTTTTAGAAAAACTAGCAAAAAAATGCTAAAAATACTGAAAAAAATAACGAAAAAATGCTTGACTTTGGAAACGCCCCGAGGTATAATAGAGAGGCATGTTAAATTATGCGTTGAAGTAGAATGTGGCTACACACCTTTTGAAACGGGTGATGGAGGGAACTTCTATGGAGTATGTTATGGCTATGACCAGGCGGTAAGTTTTATAAATTATAAGTACTTTATGCCAAGGAATTATCATGCGTTCTTTGGATTTTTTAATGGTTGTAAAAGAAACACCAGGGTACGTTTATAAAATCCGACCTAAAAAACAAAATTTTTAAGGAGGGAAAACAATGGCAACAAAGAAAGATGCACAAAAAGAACAAACAGTTTCAACAAAAAGTGAGAAGATCAGAATAAGATTAAAAGCTTATGATCATGTAGTTTTAGAACAGTCTGCTGAGAAGATAGTAGATACTGCTAAAAAGACAGGAGCAAAAGTTTCAGGACCTATTCCACTTCCAACTGACAAAGAAGTTGTTACAATCTTACGTTCTCCACACAAACACAAAGATTCAAGAGAACAATTTGAGTTAAGAACTCATAAAAGAGTTATCGATATTTTATATCCAACTCAAAAAACAGTTGATAGTTTAATGAAAATTGAATTACCAGCAGGTGTTGATATTGAAATCAAACTATAAGATTTAGATATTAACAAATATTATATTGAAGCATTAAATATTAAGAATGTTTCAAAAAGCCAAGCTAGCGAGACACGTTAGCCAATAGGAGGAGAAAAAATAATGAAAAAGGCATTAATAGGAAAGAAAGTCGGAATGACACAAATTTTCGACGAAAACGGAAGAATCGTTCCTGTTACAGCAATCGAAGTTGGACCATGCACAGTTACACAAATCAAAACTGTAGAACAAGATGGTTACACAGCTGTACAATTAGGATATGGTGATGTTAAAGAATCAAAATTAAACAAACCAGAATTAGGAAAATTTAAGAAGAGCAACATTGCTCCAAAGAAATATTTAAAAGAAGTAAGACTTGATTCAATTGAAGGAATTAAAGTTGGAGATGAACTTAAAGCTGATGTATTTGCAGAAGGCGACAAAGTTGATATCCAAGGAACTTCAAAAGGAAAAGGATTCCAAGGCGTTATCAAACGTTGGGGACAATCAAGAGGACCTATGGGACATGGTTCTATGTATCATAGAAGACCAGGTTCAATGGGATCTACATCTACACCAGGTAGAGTATACAAGGGTAAGAGATTACCAGGACATATGGGTGTACAAACTGTTACAATTCAAAATTTAGCAATTGTAAAAGTTGATACAGACAAGAATGTTATCTTAGTTAAAGGAAGCGTTCCTGGAGCTAAGGGTTCTATATTAAAAATTAAATCAAGTGTAAAAGCATAGGAAAGGAGGACAGATAGATATGTCAAAGATAGAAGTTTTAGATAAAAGCGGAAAGAAAGTTAAAGATTTAGATTTAAACGAAGCAGTATTTGGTATTGAACCTAATACTTCTGTAGTACATAGTGCTGTTGTTAATTTCCTTGCAAATCAAAGACAAGGTACACAAAGCACAAAAACAAGAAGCGAAGTTTCTGGTGGTGGAAGAAAACCATGGAGACAAAAAGGAACAGGTCGTGCAAGACAAGGTTCTATTAGAGCTTCACAATGGGTTGGCGGCGGTGTCGCATTAGGACCAAAGCCACGTTCATATTCATTCAAGATGAATAAGAAAGAAAAAGATTTAGCAGTTAGATCAATTCTATCAGCTAAATTAAATGATAAAGAAATCGTAGTTATCGATTCATTTGATATGAAGAATATCAAAACAGCAGAATTAGCAAAAACATTAAAGAATATTAAAGCTGAAGACGCTTACGTTGTTTTACCAGCAGTTGACGTTAACGTTCAAAAATCTGCAAGAAACATCGAAGACGTTAAAACATGTACAGTAAATTCAATGAACGTATATGATTTAGTTAAATATGAAAAAGTTGTTTTAACAGTTGATTCTGTAAAGAAAATTGAGGAGGTGTACGCATAATGGTTGCAGAAGATATTATCGTAAAACCTATCGTTACTGAAAAAAGCAATGAAGATATTGCTAATGGAAAGTATGTTTTCAAAGTAAATAAGAAAGCTACTAAGATTGATATTAAGAATGCTGTTGAAAAATTATTCAATGTAAAAGTTCTTGATGTTAATACAATTAACGTTAAAGGAAAAACAAAAAGAGTAGGAAGATATGAAGGAAAAACATCTGATTGGAAAAAAGCAATCGTTGTTATCGATACAAATCCTACAGACAAAGAGTATTTAGGAAAGAAAGGCAAAGCTGTTAAAGTTAGCAAGAAAGTAAATACTTCAATTGAAGGAATTAACTAATTATAAGTTAATCCAATTATCGAGAAATTACTCGGATATTAAAGAATATCTGCAATAACGGCAGGAAAAGACGTTATATAAAATTATAAGGAGAAATAAAAAATGGGAACAAGAAAATTTAGACCAACAACTCCAACACTAAGACATAAATCTGTTTCTGATTTTGCTGAGATCACAAAGAAAACTCCTGAAAAATCTTTACTAGCTGTAAAGAAACAAAAATCAGGAAGAAATGCTCAAGGTAAAATCACAGTAAGACATCAAGGTGGCGGAAATAGACAAAAGTATAGAATTATTGATTTCAAGAGAAATAAAGTTGATATGAAAGCTGAAGTAATCGGAATCGAATACGATCCAAACAGATCAGCAAACATCGCTTTAATCAAATATGAAGATGGAACATTAAGTTACATCATCGCACCAAAGGGATTAAAAGTAGGTGCTACAGTTATTTCTGCAGAAAAAGCTGACATCAAAGTTGGTAACTGCATGAAGATGGCAAACATCCCTGTAGGTACATTAATTCACAATGTAGAAATTAATCCAAATCAAGGAGCTAAACTAGTAAGAGTTGCAGGACAATCTGCACAACTTATGGCTAAAGAAGGAAAATATGTTCATTTAAGATTACCTTCTGGAGAAATGAGATTAGTATTAGATACTTGTAAAGCTACAATCGGTGTTATTGGAAATGAAGAACATGAAAATGTTAAATTAGGTAAAGCCGGAGCAACAAGACATTTAGGAAAACGTCCTGAAGTTAGAGGATCAGCAATGAACCCTAACGATCACCCTCATGGTGGTGGTGAAGGAAAAGCACCAGTTGGACATGCAGGTCCAATGACACCTTGGGGTAAACCAGCACTTGGATATAAGACAAGAGCAAAACACAAAAAGTCTAACAGATTAATAACAAAGAGAAGAAAATAATAAGGAAGGAGTAATTTAAATGTCAAGATCAAGTAAAAAGAAACCATTCATTGCACCTGAATTATTAAAGAGAGTAGACGCAATGAACGAAAGTGGAAACAAAGAAGTTATCAAGACATGGTCAAGAGCTTCTACAATTTATCCACAAATGGTAGGACTTACAATTGCTGTTCATGACGGAAGAAAGCATGTTCCAATCTACATCACAGAAGAAATGATTGGACATAAATTAGGAGAATTTGCTCCAACTAGAACTTTCAAAGGTCATGGCGGACAAAAAGCAGCATCAGCTACTGCAAAATAATAATGAATATATAATAGAGAATTCATATAAAAATTAATGAAGGAGGAAATTATTGTGGCAGACGAGAAAGAAAAGAAAGTAGCAACAAAGAAAACAACAACTGCAAAAGCTACAACAGCTAAGAAAGAAACAGCTGAAAAGAAAACAACTACAGCTAAGAAAACTACAACAACAGCTAAGAAGACAGTTGCAAAGAAAGCTACTGAAACAAAAGCTACAACAAAAGCAGCTACAGAAAAGAAAACAACAACTAAAGCTGCAGCAAAAACTGAAACAGCTAAAGCTGAAGTAAAAACAGCAAAAGCTCCAGTTAAGAAAGCAAATAAAGAAGTTAAAGCAGTTGATTCTGCTAAAGCTACAGTTAAATACGCAAGAATCTCAGCTAGAAAAGTTAAGATCGTTGCAGATTTAATTAGAGGAAAAGATGTTGATGAAGCATTAGCAATCTTACAATTTACACCAAAAGCTGGTACAGAAGTACTTTACAAATTATTAAAATCAGCTATTGCAAATGCAGAAAACAATTACAACATGACACACAGCAAATTATATATTGCTGAGATTTATTCAAATCAAGGCCCTACATTAAAGAGAATTAGAGCCGCAGCAAAAGGAAGCGCTGTAAGAATTAGAAAAAGAACAAGTAATACTACAATAGTATTAAAAGAGCGCGATTAATTATAAGAAGGAGGCAAATACAAAGTTATGGGACAAAAAGTAGATCCACGTGGACTTAGAGTCGGAGTTATCAATGACTGGGATTCAAAATGGTATGCTAACAAGAAAACTTATGGTGAATATTTAGTAGAAGACCATAAGATTCGTACTTATGTTAAGAAAAAACTATATGCTGCTGGAATTTCTAAAATTGAAATCGAAAGAACATCTAAGTTTGTAAAAGTAAACGTTTATACAGCAAAGCCAGGCCTTGTAATTGGTAAAGGCGGAAACTTAGCTGAACAATTAAAGAACGAATTAGAAAAAATAATCAACAAACATGTAAATTTAAACATTGTTGAAGTTAAAGACAAAGATCTTAATGCTCAATTAGTAGCAGAAGATATTGCCGGACAATTAGAAAGAAGAATTTCATTCAGACGTGCTATGAAACAATGCATGCAAAGAACATTAAAAGCAGGAGCTTTTGGTATCAAAACAGCATGCTCAGGAAGATTAGGCGGAGCTGATATGGCTAGAACAGAATTCTATAAAGAAGGTTCTAT
>CAMKBC010000045.1 GCA_946410665.1 uncultured Clostridia bacterium
AACAAGGAGTGAAAAATGAAATTTAGTATTATTATTGCTGCATACAATGCGGAAAAAGAAATAGCAAGAACACTAGAAAGTACTTTAAATCAAACTTATAATGATTATGAAGTAATCGTTGTAAACGATGCTTCTACTGATAAAACAGCTGAGATAGTTGCTGGATTTGATAGAGTAAGACTAGTAAACAACGAGATTAATATGAAAGCCGGCGGATCAAGAAACAATGGACTTAAAGTAGCAAATGGAGAATATATCATATTCTTAGATTCTGACGATATACTTGCATCAAGCGATGTTTTAGAAAAACTAGCAAAAGCAATCGAAGAAAAAGGTGACACAGACTTAGTATATATAGGAATGAACTCAAGCGACAATGAAAGAAATCTAATTCCAAATGCAGAAAACTCAGTAAAAGAGACAAGACTAGTAGAGTGGAAATATGCAAATGTTTGTGATGTTTGCTGGAATAAAGCATTCTTAGATAAAAACAATATTAGATTTGTTGAACATAGATTCTTTGAAGACTTCCCATTCTATTATGAGGGATTATTAAAGTCAGAATCATACAATTTTGTTGAGTTTCCTGTTATCACATATACAAGAAACAGGGCAGATAGTATGACAACAAAGTTCAATATGCAAAAGATTCTAGATTATTATTACAACATGACAGTATTATCAGAACTATACATGAAAACAGAGGATAAATACAAAGATGGTTTATGGCAAGCAATACTAAGACAACATAAAAACATAGAATTTTATATGTTAAACATGAGAAGAGATGAAGAATAATAAAAAAGACTACCGAGAAGGTAGTCTTTTATTTTATTTTGTTATTTTCTTTTTCAAGATTTCCTTGTACATATCATCATAAGGTTTAGACATTTTGTGTCTAACATCAATATCCATATAAGTTCTCATTTCAGCGATAATTTTACAAATGTTTATAGCTTCATTATATTCACCATTAACAATCTTAGTAATTAAGATACTTAAAGATTTTTGTGTTGGTGGAACTTTTAATGTATGACTTAATTTAAAGAACCATCTCAAGTTTTGAAGAACTTCTAATTTATCATCTTCATTTAACTTAGAAGAGTCGATAAATCTATATAATAAATAAGTCATGTTTCTTGCATATAAGAATCTATAAAACTCAACTTGGTTATGAGCTACAAATTCATCGTATACACGTTTATATGCTTCGCTCATTCCTAAGAAGAATGTTTTTGAACAGTTCCATGATACAGAAGCTGTCTTAAATGAAGAGTTTCTTTGTCTATAGCAATAAATAATATCTTTGATGTAATAAACATTTTTAGATTTTAAGAATGCTGTCATAGAGAAGTAAGTATCTTCTCCTGGCATGTTTTCTAAGCATTTTATATCATTTTTTATGATAAAATCCCTATCAAAGATCTTATTACACATAGATGAATTCATAACATAGAATGTTTTATCTAAGTCATTAATATCTAATTTAAAATTATCAAATCTGTCTATATCAAATACTGGTCTTGGCCAACGAGTCCCTTCAAAATCTGTGTAAATCATATTAGCAGTTACAAAGTCTGCCTTTTTATCGACTATAGTATTATACATAACCTCAAAAGCATCATTTTCAAAGAAATCGTCTGCATCAGAAAACATTAAATATTTACCTGTTGCATGTTCAAGCCCTCTGTTTCTAGGAATACCACCAGTTCCACTATTTTCAGGAAGTTGGATGGCGATTACGTTATCAGGGTACTTGGTTTGATAACTTTGAGCAATTTTGTAACTAGAATCATCTGAAAAGTCGTCAACTAGAATAAGTTGAATGTTTTCGAATCCAAATGTTTGGTTGATTATACTATCTATACATGTTTTTAGATATTTAGCATCGTTATGTATAGGTACAATTACACTTATTTTAAACATCGCAATTCTCCTTTCGGGTTTTAACAAAACCAATATATATTATACCATAAAAAGGTAATAAAGTAAACCACATTTAAAGTGGCGAGGGAGTAAAACAAGATAAAAAAGCGAAAAAATAGAGTGCTTATCCGTACTTTGAGACGGTAAACTGTACAAATGTGGAAACAATATGGAAAAGATAAAGTGACAAAAAGTTATATTTTTCCAAAAAATAGCAAAAAACACTTTCGTTTTCTCTCAAATTGTGGTAAAATAGTCATACGACTGCGCTTATATATTAGCGTAGAAAAATTAAAAAACATCATAGCACAATAAAATCTAAAATATGTACGAAGGATAATAATATTTTGAGAGAAGCAAATGGAAGGGATATTATTATTAGATATGGAAAATGAAGAATTAGACTTAACAAAAGTTTTTGACATGTTTTGGAATAAAAAAATAGAGATAATAATTATTATGCTATTATTCCTAGTTATCGGAACAGTATATACGATGTTTCTAGTAAAACCAGTATACAGCTCTTCAACAAGCCTTCTTCTAGCTGGTTCACAAAATGCGGAAACAACTATAACAACGACTGATATTACAATAAATAACAAGTTAATTTCTACTTATAGCGAATTGATAAAAAGCAAATCAGTTATCAGAAAAGTAAAATCTAGTTTAAATCTAGATTTAACTGAAGATGAAATAAAAAAGATGATAAAAGTAGATGCAATTGATTCAACTGACTTAATACAAATAACAGTTACAAACGCTGATAACGAATTATCTGAAAGAATAGCAAATAAAATCGCTGTGATCTTTATAGATGAGATACAAAAATACTACAATATTGACAACGTACAAATTGTTGATAAAGCTGAAGTTAGCTATACACCTTCAAACATCAATCACACAAAGGATATCGTGATGTTTGGAATTGCTGGAGCAGTTGTTGCGTTTATAATTGCACTTGTAATTAATTTAATAGACACGACAATTAAATCATCAAGTACGATAGAACAAGAATTTGATGTTCCAGTATTAGCATCGATTCCTATTTATGAAACAAACATAAAAAAGGGAGGTAGAAGCTAATGAGAAAAGAATTAATAGTTGAAAATGATCCAAAGTCACCAATTTCTGAAATATTCAGAATGCTAAGAACAAATATTCAATTCACAAGTTCTAAGGAAAAGAACAAAACCATCTTAATCACTTCTGCTTCACAAGGAGAAGGTAAGAGTTGGATATCGGCAAATTTAGCAACAGTTTTTGCTTCAACAGGCAAGAAAGTCTTATTAATAGATAGTGATATGAGATTAGGAAGACAATATAAAATATTCAATATTAGCCCAATACCCGGTATTTCAAACTTATTATCTGGTTTAGTTGATAGTGAAAAAGACGTAATTCAAAAATTAGATGGAATAGAGAATCTTTCAGTTATTCCGGCTGGCGATGTACCACCAAATCCAGCAGAATTGCTAACATCAGATGAATTTAGCAAAATCTTAAATAAATTGAAAAAATCATATGATGTAATTATTGTAGATGGACCACCAATTAACTTAGTTACAGATGGATTATTAATATCAAGAGTAGTTGATAATACAGTATTAGTAGTTGAAAACAAGAAGACAAAGAAAGAACAATTACGAAATGCGATTTTAAGTATCACAAATGTAGGCGGAAAGATTGCTGGGGTTGTTTTAAATAAAGCTGAAAATTACACAAAGACATATAAAAATTCATATTACTATGGACATGGCAATAAAGTTGAAGTCAGTGCAAATGTAAATAAAATCGAAGTAAAAGATAAAACTGAGAAAGCAGTTGAAAACAAGCCTGAGAAAAAGGTTGAATCAGTAATTATTAATTATGTTTCTAAAAATGAAGAAAAAGAAGACGTATACACTAAAGCACAAGTTATTGAAATGCAAAAACAAATGCAAGCAACATATCAAAAACAATATCAAGCATATATTAATAATTATCGCAAACAATACCAAGCATATATGTACAATTATTGTAAAAACAAGTTAATGAATCAGGCAAATGTAGTAAAAGAACAAAAAGAGAATAATAATTCAAAGATTGAAGCAGAGAATAAATAGGAGAAATATATGATAGATATACATTCTCATATACTGCCTGGAATAGATGATGGTTCACGTAGCATCGATGAAACATTAGAGATGCTTAGAGAAGCAGAAAAGGCAGGTTTCAAAGAAATCATCACAACACCACATTATTTTGAGGGGTACTACGAAAAAGATGAAGAAACAAGAGAGCAATTAATAAATAATGTAAAGGCTCAAATGGATATAAAAAAGATAAGCGTGAGTCTATATGTTGGAAATGAGATTTATATAACTGAAGACACAATGAATAATGTGAAGGTAAGAAAAGCATCTTCGTTGAATAGCACAAAATACGTATTGGTTGAGTTCGATTTAAATGCAAGACCAATGAATATGATGAATTTGATTTATAAAATTCTAAAAGAGAGATATATACCAATTTTGGCGCATCCAGAAAGATATAGATTTGTACAACAAGATCCGAGTACTTTATACGAATTAGCATCAAATGGAGTATTGCTACAATGTAATTATGGAAGTTTTGCAGGAATGTACGGAAAGAAAGCTGAAATAATTGCGAGAAAATTATTAAAAAATAACATGATTGGTTTTCTAGGAACAGATGCCCATAGAGCAAAAAGCATATATCAAAAAGTTCCGGAGATAATCAAAGAACTAATAGAAATTGTCGGCGAAGCAAAGGTAGATGAAATTACCGATTCGAATCAAAGAAAAGTTTTGTATAACAAAGACATAGAAGTAGATGAACCCAAAGAAATTAAATTAAACTTGATTGAAAGAGTCATAATGAACAAAAAAGCGTAATAGTACCAAATAAAATATTGCGAAAGGTGTGCGAATATGAAAGGAATAAATCGAGAATTAACTGAAGAAGAATATGAACAATATTTCCAAACAATAAAAGCAGTGTTAAGAGAATATAGACACGTAACTAAATACCAAGTAAGCAATAGTACGGGCGTTCCTATGGATGTAATAAGAAGATTATTAAAAGAAGGAAGACTAGAAGAAAAAGTTGACGGCTCATTAGAAGCAAATGAAGATATAGAAAAGCAGCCAGAAACAGCAGAAGAAAAAAGAAAAAGACTTATAGAAGATCTTAAGAGTCATGCAGAAGCATCACATGAAGTAAAAGAACGCCAAATAAAAAAAGAGGAACAAGAATCAAGTAAAAAGCAAGGAATTAAATTCCACACGAGAGACGATAGAGATGATATATAGAAAAATAAAACCGTTGAAACAAAATGTTTCAACGGTTTTTCAGTTGGTTGCGGGGGTAAGACTCGAACTTACGACCTCAGGGTTATGAGCCCTGCGAGCTGCCAACTGCTCCACCCCGCGATATATAAGCGATTTATCAGTCGACAAGGCATAGTATACTCTAATTTCACGACTTTGTCAACACTTTTGTAGTAATAGAGTAGTAAAATAATAGAAAAGAGACTGTTTTAAACAGTCTCTTTTAATACCTTATTATTTATAACAACCATTATTGTTGTGGTGGCACGTTATTTCCTGGATTTTGTGGTTGAGCTGGTTGTTGTGGTGCTTGATATTGTTGTTGTGGTTGGTATTGAGGTTGTGGTTG
>CAMKBC010000046.1 GCA_946410665.1 uncultured Clostridia bacterium
GAACCTAAGTTCATTATTTTTACTATGGGTTGCCAACAAAATGAGAATGATTCACAAAAAATTGCAGGAATGCTTAAAAACTCTGGTTATAGCAAAACAGAAGACCCAGCTGAAGCAGATGTAATTGTTTTTAATACATGTTGCGTTAGAGAAAATGCTGAAAATGCTTTACTTGGAAAACTTGGTGAAGTTAAGAAGTACAAAGAAGAAAAAGGCACAATTATTGCTATCGGCGGATGCATGATGCAAGAAAAAAACATGGTAGAGAAAATCAATAAGAGTTATCCTTTTGTTGATATTATTTTTGGTACTCATACACTAGAAAATTTCTTAAAAGATTTAGTTATTGCTATTGATGAAAATAGAAAAATCGAAGATGTTATAGATACAGATGGCGATGTTTACGAGGGAATTCCAGTAGATAGAGAAGATAAAGTTAAAGCTTCTGTAACTATTATGAAGGGATGTAATAAGTTCTGTACATACTGCATAGTTCCTTATGTTCGTGGAAGAGAAAGAAGTAGAAATCCACAAGACATTATCAATGAAGTTGAATGTCTAGCAAAACAAGGATACAAAGAGATTATGCTTTTAGGACAAAATGTTAACTCTTATTTAGTTAGCGAAAAGCAAAAGGATAAAGATTTAAGTTTTGAAGTTACAGTTCAAAATGAGAAGATGATTGTTGATTCATTTGCAACATTACTAAGAGCATTAAATAAAATTGATGGAATAGAGTTTATTAGATTCATTTCACCACATCCAAGAGATTTTACAGATGATGTTATCGATGCAATCGCTGACTGTGACAAGGTTTGCAACATGATTCACTTCCCACTACAAGCAGGAAGCACTAATATCTTAAAAACTATGAATAGAAATCATACTAAGGAACAATACCTTGAAAGAGTTGAAAAAATCAAGGCAAAAATTCCTGATATATGTTTCACAACAGATATTATCGTTGGTTTCCCTGGTGAAACAGAGGAAGATTTTGAAGACACATTAGATGTTGTAAGAAAAGTAAAATTTGAACAAATCTTTATGTTTATTTATTCTAGAAGAGTTGGAACTCCAGCTGATAGAATGGAAAATCAAGTTCCTGAAGAAGTAAAACATGAGAGATTTGAGAGATTAAAGAAATTATATGAAGAACAATTTGCTGAAAGAAACCAAGAGTATATTGGTAAAACTTTCCAAATCTTAGTCGAAGGAAAAAGCAAAACTAACGACAAAATGCTTACAGGCAGAACTTATTCAAATAGAATATTAGTTTTCGAAGGAAATGAAGATTTAATAGGACAAATTGTTCCTATAAAAGTAGAAGAAGACCACATGTGGTATTTACAAGGAAAAGTTGATAAAATCTAAAAAATATTATAAGATTAGTTCACGAAAACGGAGGCAAAAATGGCAGAAAGTGAGATGCAAGAGGCTGCAAAAAAAGCTCTTGAAAGACTTAATAGAATAGATACTTATTCACCAATGATGCAAAACTACATTGAGACTAAGTCAAAATATGCAGATTGCATTCTTTGCTATAGATTAGGTGACTTCTTTGAAATGTTTTTCGAAGATGCAATTTTAGTTTCACGTGAGCTTGAACTTACATTAACAGGTAAAGATTGTGGACAAGAACAACGTGCACCAATGTGTGGTATTCCACATCATGCACTTGATTCATACTGCAATAGATTAGTTGAAAGAGGATACAAAGTTGCTATTTGCGAGCAATTAGAAGATCCACGTGCTGTTAAAGGTATAGTAAAAAGAGATGTTATAAAAGTTGTTACACCAGGAACTATAGTTGATGGCAACTTACTAGAAGAAAAGAAAAACAATTTCATAATGTCAATTTACAAAGAAGGAATGTTCTTTGGAATTGGTGTTTGCGATATATCAACAGGTGATTTCTTTGTAACAGAATTAAAAGAAGATAATAATTTTTCAAAACTATTAGATGAAATTTCTAGATATCAACCATCTGAAATCATTGTTAATAAAATGATGTCAGAGTCTGAAGAAGAAATGAAAACAATCAAACAACGTTTTGACACATATATATCAGTTGAAGGCGAGAAGGCTGAAGAAGTAGATACAAGCGAAAAAGCAATGCTAACAGATGAAGAAGGTGTTATTCAAAATGTTGGAAAAGATGCATACAGAATTGAAAAAGCAAATAAAGTTATTTGGAGAACAGCAGATCAATTAACTTTCTCAAACGATAGCAAAAATATTGTTAATAGCTTTGCTGTTGTTGATAAAAACGACCAAACTGTGGATATTAAGAAAAAATTATTTGCGATTTGCGCAATTAATGGCGTTATGAATTATATTCAATCAACACAAAAACAAATTCCACAAAACTTAAACAGAATTGTTTATTATGAACCAACTAAATATATGTCACTTGATATTACTTGTAGAAGAAACTTAGAAATTACTGAGAAACTTCGCGATAAAACTAAAAAAGGAACATTACTTTGGGTTCTTGATAAGACTCACACATCAATGGGGGGAAGACTTCTAAGAAGATGGGTTAGTGATCCATTAATTGATGTTGATGATATTAATTTAAGATTGAACGCAGTTAAAGAATTAAAAGATGATATTATTCTAAGAGATGAAGCTGTTGAAAAATTAAATAGAGTTTATGACATAGAAAGACTTGCTGGAAAGATTTCTTATGGTACAGCAAATGCTCGTGATTTGATTTCTTTAAAGAATTCAATTTCACAATTACCAAGATTAAAGAAGATGCTTGAAAGAGCACAATCTCAATTATTAAAAGATTTATATGAATCATTAGATACACTTGATGATGTATGGGAATTAATTGATAAATCAATTGTTGATGATCCACCTCTAACAGTAAAAGAAGCTGGATTAATCAAGAAAGGATACAATCCTGTAGTTGATGAGTTAATTGATTTAACAACTAATGGACAACAATGGCTTGCTAATATTGAAGCTAAGGAAAAAGAATTAACTGGAATTAAAAACTTAAAAGTAAGCTACAATAAAGTTTTTGGTTACTTCATTGAAGTATCAAAAGGAAATGTTGGACTTGTTCCTCAAGATAGATATATCAGAAAACAAACATTAACAACAGGTGAGAGATATATCACTGAAGAATTAAAGAACATGGAGAACCAAATTATTGGTGCTCAAGAAAAAATAGTTAATATTGAATACGATGAATTTGTAAAGATTAGAGATCAAGTTGAAGAAAATTCAAAGAGACTTCAAATCGCTGCAAATATTGTTTCTAAGATTGACTGTTTATGCTCATTAGCACAAGTTGCTGATGATATGAATTACTGCATGCCAGTAGTTGATAATTCAGAAACAATTGATATTAAAGATGGTAGACATCCGGTTATAGAAAAAATCTTACCAACAGGATCATTTGTTGGAAACGATGCTTTCATGGATACAGATAATAATAGTTTGAATATTATCACAGGTCCTAATATGGCCGGTAAATCAACTTATATGAGACAAGTTGCATTAATTACTTTGATGGCACAAATCGGAAGTTTTGTACCAGCAACTAGTGCACATATTGGAGTTGTAGATAAAATATTTACAAGAGTTGGTGCTTCTGACGATTTAGCTATGGGTGAAAGTACATTCATGGTTGAAATGATGGAAGTTGCTACAATCTTAAAAAATGCTACTAAGAAGAGCTTGGTAATACTTGACGAAATTGGTAGAGGAACATCTACTTATGACGGTATGGCTATTGCTTGGGCAGTGGCTGAATACATTGCTAGTGTTAAGACAAAAGCATTATTTGCAACACATTATCATGAGTTAGTAGACCTTGAAAATAAGATAGAAAATGTCAAAAATTACCATATTTCTGTTAAAGAAAAGGGTGAAGATATCGTTTTCTTAAGAAAGATCGTTCAAGGTGGAACCGATGAAAGTTATGGTGTTCACGTTGCAAAGCTTGCAGGTGTTCCAAAAGATGTAACAAAAAGAGCAGATGATATATTAAAAACATTCGAAAAGAAGAATTTAATGACTGGTGCTAAGCAAACTAAGTCTGAAATAGCTGAAGAACAAGGCCAATTAAGCATGTACAACTATAAATTAGCTGAACTTGCACATGAACTTGATCAAGTAAAATTAGACGAAATTACACCAATTGATGCTCTAAATATTCTTTCAAAAATGAAGGATAAAATGAAATAAAAACAATAAAATAATTGAAGTTTTGTAAAAAGCTTTGAAAGTATTAAAAATCGGTGCTTTCAGAGCTTTTTTTATTGCTTAAAATATAGGCTGTTTTTGTTCGTTTTTCATTGATATATTTACTCAATTATTGTATAATTGTATATGTCTATATTTGCCTATTTTCTAAGACTAGATAAAATTAGACAATGCAAACGAAAGAAGGAAATTATGAGAGTTTTTTACAAAGATAAAGATTTAACGTTCAAAAATGACGATAATAAGTTAATAGATTTAATAAATGGCAATTTACAAGATGAAAAAATGAAGATTTTAGCTGCTAGAGTAGATAATGAAATCAAATCATTAGATTACCCAATAAACAAAGGAAGCGAAGTTGAGTTACTAGATTGCACAGATAAAGATGGTATGAGAGTTTACATCAGAGGAATTTGCTACATCATGTGTATGGCTTTCAATCAACTATACCCAGAAGCTAAGATTATTATCAATTATCAATTAACAAATTCAATGTTTTGCGAATGTTTCAACATGAAAATAACAGAAGAAGTAATTGTAAACGTTAAGAATAAAATGCAAGAAATCATAGATTCAAATAAAGAACTTAAGAAAGTTATTATGACAAAGCAAGAAGCAATTGAGTTCTATGAATCACACAATATACCAGAGGATGATAGACGTGGTTATATGCAAGTAGATAACGAAGATAAAGATGAGGTTTCGCTTTACTTCTGCGACGACTACTTTAATTACTTCTATGGAGTTATGCCACTTACAACAGGATACACAAATGTATTTGATTTAAAACAATACAAGAATGGATTTATTGTACAATACCCAAATGCAAGTGATCCCACAACAGTTGGAGAATTTAAAGAAAGCAAAAAATTCTTAAGCACACTTCAAGAATATGAAAGCATATATAACTTGATGGAGATTGGAACAATTGCTGATTTAAATAAAAAGATTAGAGAAGGAAAAGGCAAAGAAGTTATTCTTATGTCAGAAGCAATGCAAGAAAAGAAGATTGCAGAGATTGCTGATGAAATAGCAAAAGAGAAAACATTAAAAATGATTCTTATCGCTGGACCTTCATCTTCAAGCAAAACAACTTTTGCAAGAAAGCTTGGAATGCAACTAAGAGTTAA
>CAMKBC010000047.1 GCA_946410665.1 uncultured Clostridia bacterium
GCGCGCGTGGTTTGGGACCATGAGGTCGCAGGTTCGATCCCTGTCGCCTCGACCATATCTAGAGAACGAGTAATCGTTCTCTTTTTTTGTCAAAAAAAATAAACAGCGCCCTAGTCAGTAGCGCTGTTTGAAAACCTCTAAATACACGGAGGTTTTAATTAATTCCGAGCTCTTCTAGCTTTGATTTGATAAGTTGGATTCCTTTTTTTCCTAATTTAGGAATTTTTTTCAAACCTATTTGTTGATCTGCATCAAAAATATCTCCGACATTATCTACATTGAAATTACGCAATGCACTTCTAGTCCTTGTTGGTAAGGCAAGTTCTTCTACAGGAATTTTTCTAATAGAGCTGTCTATATTCCTTTCAGCTACAAAATCACTATAAAGTGCTTTCGCAATCACTTTTATTTTTTTCTCTATAGCCATATAGTCGATTCTAGGAACCCAGTGAACAGCTAATCTCAAACAAGTTGCTGCACTGTTTGAATCTCCTTTCTCTATATATTCCTCTGTCCTTACAAGATCACAATAGTTAAACTCAGGAATTCTACGTCCCACTCTCAATTCATAAATCACTAATTTTGCTTCGTACTTTCTCATAATTTTTTCCTCCGTTGTATATATAATTTTCAATGTACTGCACTCTTACGAGTGTTCATGAGAACAATTCTCATGTTACCTAAAATTATATCAATCTTTCTCAATTTTTCAACATTTTTCGCATTTCAAAACCTTAACAATATTGTTATCATCTTATTTTTTTATAAGAGTTCTAAAAAACAATTTGAAATGTGCCTTTTGGTTTCATTGTGAGTAAAAAAAAGAGTTTAAACGTACTGTTTAAACTCTTTTTTCTTTATTAGTCTTCTAACTTGATTATCATGTTCTTTAATGTTCCAGTGAAATGTCTCATTGATACGTTGTTCTCGTCTACTGTAGCACCAAATGTAACTGTTGTGTCAAATGTAAGTTCTCTATCAAACAATTCTTGCATATTGCTTGTTTCTTTTAGATTTCCATCATTGACTTTGTGATATATTTTATTGTGTTTTCTTATTATTGTCACCTTTTGAACAATTGTAGGATCATATGTGTGTGTAGTACCATTTCCGCTGGCTTTCACTCTTGCTGTCATCTCTACGTTATCTGTCTTGTTTTGTCTTCTAAATACAAATCCCGGATAGTTTAAACTTTTCTTTTCATATTTAGATGCTACAAAAGTTGCTTGTTCAATATTTTCTGTCGGGTTGTAATTTACTATTTCAAAACTAATTTCAAAATCTTTTTTGATATTTGTTTCTGTAAACAACGCTATACCTGTATCAATGTAATCGCCACTTGTGAATCTAGCATCTGTGCTTTCCATATTATTATCTTTTCCATTAAACTTAACTTCACTTGTAGCAGAGAACACTGTACTCATGTAATATTTGTATTTAGCATAGAATGTTATATCTCCGTTTACAACTGTATCTTCTGTTACTTTTGTTGTAAATGTTTGATCTGTATACCAAGCAACAAATCTATAATCTTCTTGCTTTGGTGTTGGTTTTGGAAGTTCTCCGACTTTCTTTCCTTCTTTTACAACTTTAGTATTTTGCTCTAATGTTCCTTCTGATGTAGCATCAAATGTTACTGTGTATTCAGCAAGCTCTTGCCATTGAGCATATAATGTTATGTTTCCATCTGTTGCTAAATTCTTAACTGATTGTTTGTCATTATATGATACTCCGCTTCCATCTGCTTTTGTATTCCAGCCTTTGAAATTATTGTCTTCTTTTGTGAATGTGTTTTCTGTTAATGTTTTTTCAACATCATAAGTCATCGATTCATTTTCCATTGAACCTGAACCTGTGTTAGCATCAAATGTTATTGTATATGTATTTGCTGTCCAGTTTGCTGTATATTCTTTGTTTCCTATTGATCCTTTCGTAATAGTTACGCTATCTGCTTTGTCGTCTAATCCTGTTCCTGTCCATCCTGCAAATGTATAACCTTCTCTTGTTGGATTGTTTAATGTTATATCTTCTGTTTCAACTGTATATGTTGTTTCATTTTCTGCCGTGCCATTATTTAAATTATATGTGATTGTATATTCTTCTATTGTCCAATTTGCTTTGTACTCTTTATTTCCTGTTGACCCTTTTGCAATTGTTACACTATCTGCCTTGTTGTCTAATCCTGTTCCTGTCCATCCTGCAAATGTATAACCTTCTCTTGTTGGATTATTTAATGTTATATCTTCACTATTTATGGTGTATGTTTCTATGTTGCCTGCCTCTACTGCTCCCCCATCTAAGTCACATGTTATTGTATATGTTTCTTCTTCCCAATTTGCTGTGTACTCTCTGTCTTCCATTGAGCCTGTCGAAATTGTTACATTTTCTGTTTTGTCTTCTAGTCCTGTGCCTGTCCATCCTGTGAATTTATATCCATTCTTTGTTGGTTTTGTTAATGATATATCTGTTGATTCGATTGTGTATGTTGTTGGGTTCTCTGGATCTACTGTTCCATCATTTAATTCGTATGATAATGTATATTCGATTGGATTGAAGATTGCTGTTAATTCAAGATCATTTGTAATTGGTGTTTCTGAATCAAACTTGTTGCCATCTTTATCTTCCCATCTATCAAACTTGTATCCAGGAACTTCTGGATCATCTAATTCTATTTTACTTTCATAAGGAATAACCTTTTCATATGTTTGTCCATTTACTTTGTATGTAACAATTAATTTATCTTTAAACGAAATTATACTTGTAAATGTAATTGTCGAACTTGCTAATGCTCTTGAAATTGTTGGGAACAATGCTGCTCCTACAATTACAAAGAAACTTAATATTTTTAATCTCTTAACGCCATGTGGCTTAGGCATGTCGTTTGTTTCTTCAAGAACATTTTTCTTTCTTGTAGCAACTATTAATAATCCTACAGCTGCTGCAAAAATTACTACGTATAAAACAATACTATCTCCTGTTTTAGGACTGACTTTAACTACTGTATCACCATCTGCTACATGGTATACTTCTTCATTACTGTCACCACCAGTTATAGGAAATACTGGTGCTGGAATATTTTCTTCATCTGTATTTATTGGAATTATTGTTTCATTAGCATTTCCATTCTCATCTTCAATTTCAAATGTTAGAGTAACTGATAAATTTTGATTTCTATTTGAAACATCATTATTTTCTAATGCATACTTTTCAGTTAATTCAAAAGTAAACTCTTCTTTTGCGTTTACTTTCTTACCTTTACAATTTGCATATGTATATGAAACATGATTGTTTTTATTGTTATCACTAACAGATTTAATTGTATATGCACTTTCATCAGTATTCTTTAATTTTAATTTGTATGTTACGCTATCTCCAACTTTATGGAATACTACATTACTTGCTATCTTACCTTTTTCAAATTTAAAATCGCTAATTTCCACGTATGGAGATTTTGTAGATATTTCTGCATCTGTTACTTCAAATGAATTTTTAGACGCAAAAGATGTGCCCACTCTTATTATCAATAACCAGGCCATTAATACTACCAATGCTACTAACAAATTTTTACCTAATGATTTACTCTTTTGTTCCTTTTCCATCTTTCGTTTCTCCTAAAACAAATTTTGTACGTAGCCCTCGCAAAATTTGCTTTTTTAATCCTTAGTATGTGCCTTTTATGACACGCCTATATCATAGCAGTTGATATGGAAATTGCTGGTAAATTAATGTTACAGTTTGTTTTTAATGTTTTTTTGACACCAAAAAAATCAGGCTAAGCCCTCTATTTCGTAAGGCTTATCCGTGTAATAATATTTGCAATAAATTTGTTAGATTTTGGTTAATTTTTTGTATAATTTTTCCACTTTTTGTGTAAAAATTGTGGAAAACTTATGATTTTTTGCACTTTTCGTGTTGCAGAAGCATAACAATAATGTTATCTGTTTAATATTTTAGTATTGATTGTTTATGGTAAAATTATTCTAGATTATTATAAGAGGTGTACTAATGAAGAAAATAATATTACCTATTTTACTTTGTATAGTATTAATAATTACATCTTGTATTATACCAACCACTGCTGCGACAGTAACAACTTACAACTATTTTGAAAATGGTATATTGCTTGATGTAGGAAGAAAATATTATACGGTGGATGAAATTAAACAATACATTGATCATTTGTCTGGTTATGAGCGCACTTATATTCAAATGCATTTCACTGATGATGAAAATGTTGGAATTGAATGTGCTTATCTAGATCAAACAAAAGCTAACGCAACAGAAAGCAATGGCATTCATACTAACCCTGCCACTGGCAAGTCTTTCTTAACTTATGATCAAGTAACTGAATTAATGAATTATGCGAAAGCTAAGAACGTTGAATTCATTCCTGAAATTGATGTTCCTGCCCATATGTATGGATTTAGAGAATTATCTAGAATAAAATTTGGTGATGAATATACAAACAATATGTTCCGTGGTTCTGGTGAAGAAGTAACAAATATTGATATTGTTCAACCTGAATCAATGAACTTCATTATGAGTTTGTATGATGAATATACAGAGTTCTTCAAAGACTGCAAACACTTTTGTTTAGGCTTTGATGAATACACTTATAGAATCGATGAGAAGATTGATTTCATTAATACAATGGATAATTACTTAACATCAAAAGGTTTTATCACAAGAATTTGGAATGACTCTATTACATTAGAAAACATGACTAACTTAAATAAGGACGTTGAAATTTTATATTGGATTAGAATTAATGACAACTATGCTAGTATGATTGATTTAGTTAATGCTGGATTTAATTGTATTAACTGCAACAATTATTATTTATTTTTTGTTCCTTGGATTAACAATACAAATCAACATGATTTAGATTACACAGTTAATGATATAAGAGATAATTGGACTATCGATATTTCTAATAATACAACTGTTGAAAGTTTAGAAAACTATGATCATATGATTGGTGGTATGGTTTCTACTTGGAGTGAAAATGCTGCATCAGTTAATGATGATCAACTAATATATAATCAAACAGCTAGAATGTTTGATGAGATGTATAAAAAGATTTATGCTTATTACACAACAGTAAATGCAGAGCATGGAACTATTAATACTAAGTTATATAAGATTAAACAAGGTGAAAAAATTCCTGTTACATGGCAAGCTGATGAAGGTTATGAATTTGAAAGCGTTACAATCACTGATTCAAATAATAACAACGTTGAATTTTTAGAAGATAAAACTTTTATTATGCCAGAATCAGATGTTACTGTTACAGTTAAATTTAAACCTATTAATGTACCAGAAGAAACACCAAGTAACACAACAG
>CAMKBC010000048.1 GCA_946410665.1 uncultured Clostridia bacterium
ATAGCAATTCTTCCTGTTACATCAAGCGCTGCTTTTTCTTCTTCAGTCATTTGCTTTTTAACAACAAAATCTGGTGGTTCGAAACCTACCTCTTCGTCTGTTGCTTGTTCTTCTTTTGCGTTTTTGACTTGTTCTTCTAGGGCTTTTAACTGATTTTGGTCAAACTTAAAAAGGCTGTCCAAAAACGCCTTTTTCTCTTCAGTTGTCTCAAGCCTTAGATATGCCTTCCAAAGTTGCTCTTGTCCCAATTGGAAACAAAGCTCCTTCGCTTGCATTTCTCTGTCGTCCATCATTTCCTCCTCTTTTTTCTTATTTTTGTAAAAACTTGTTGTGGCTTCGGTCACTTTGGACTCTTCATGCCTGATAACAATATAAAATTATTGCCTGCCTATAATGCTTTGTTTGCAGACTATACCACCGATTTACCTTAATTAAAGATACAAGAATAAATTAGCAATATAGTCCATTATACTTTATTTTTGCGATTTAGTCAAATCATATAACAATTACTGGTAAATATTATGGCAATTATAATTAAATTCTTCAAAATACTATAATTCGTCAATTTATTGCTTTTTTGGACTTTTTGTGCTATATTTAGGCGGTGGCAAAATATTTCTGAAAGGAGTGTTTTTGTATTGGATAAATTTTTAATAGATGGTAATACAAGTTTGACTGGTGAAATTGAAATTTGCGGTGCAAAGAACTCCGCAGTTGCAATTTTGCCAGCTACACTTTTAGTTAATGGAACAATTACTTTAGAAAATGTTCCTAATATAAGTGATATAAGTAAAATTTGCGATATTTTAAAAGTACTAGGCGCTAAGGTTGAATGGACAGCTAAAAATACTGTTGTTATAGATTCTAGAAACATCACAACTGTTCATGCTCCATTAGATTCAACTAGGGAATTTAGAGCTTCTTATTATTTTTTAGGCGCTTTATTAAGTAGATTTCACGAAGCTGAAATTGGTTTACCTGGTGGATGTAAAATAGGTCAAAGACCTATTGACCAACACATTAAAGGTTTTGAAGCACTTGGTGGTACTGTTGAAGTAGCTAATAAAGTTTACGCAAAAGCAGATAAATTAGAAGGAACTTCAGTTTATTTTGATGTTATTTCTGTTGGTGCAACTATTAATGTTATGCTTGCTTCTGTTTTAGCAGAAGGTGTTACAACTCTATCAAATGTTGCTAAAGAACCTCATGTAGTAGATGTTGCTAACTTCTTAAACAAATGCGGTGCTAATATCATTGGTGCTGGTACTGAAGAAATTAAAATAACAGGCGTTGATAAATTAGAAGGAAACTATACTTATTCTATAGTTCCTGATCAAATAGAAGCTGGAACCTTCATGTGTGCAGCTGTTGCAACACGTGGAGATATTCTAATTAAGAATTGTATTCCAGAGCACATGTTACCACTTACAACTAAGCTAATTGATATTGGTGCTACTGTAGAAGAAAAAGGAGACTCTATTAGAGTTTATATGGAAAAAGATAAAAGCATTCAACCAACTAATGTTACTACTGCTCCTTATCCAGGATTTCCTACAGATTTACAACCACAACTTGGTGTATGCCTTGCATTAGCAGATGGAAAGAGTGTTATTACAGAGAACATCTGGCAATCACGTTTTCAATATACAGTTGAATTAAACAAAATGGGAGCCGACATAACAGATAGAGGAACTTCAGCATTATTCAATGGTGTTCCACAACTTAAAGGAGCACAAATTGAAGCTTCAGATTTAAGAGCTGGAGCAGCATTAATCATTGCAGCACTTGCAGCTGATGGACAAACTGAACTTTCAAATATTCATTTTGTTGATAGAGGCTATGAAGGTGTTGAAGAGAAATTTAGAAAATTAGGCGCTAACATACAAAGAGTATAAAGGATTTACAAATGTTTAAGTTTTGCAATTTATATAGTGGCAGTTCAGGAAACTGCTCACTAATAATGACAGAGAATTCAAAAATTTTAATAGATTGTGGTATTACAAATAAGAAGCTAGTTGAAGGACTAGCTTCTCTTAATATTTCACCCAAAGATATTGATGCAGTGTTAATAACTCATGAGCATTCAGATCATATTCAAGGATTAAAAACACTTTGCAAAAATGCTAATATTAATGTTTATGCTAATCATCACACAATGGATGCAATCAATCAACCAATTGATGATGGCTTAAAGAAATATTTCGTAACTAACGAAAAGTTTGAACTTAACGATTTAAAAATCACTCCATTTGCTATACCTCACGATGCTGCAGACCCTGTTGGTTTTTCAGTAGAAAAAGGCGACAAAAAAATATCAGTTGCTACTGATATCGGACACATGAACACTAATATAATGGAGAATTTACTAGGAAGTAATTTTGTTTTATTAGAAGCAAATTATGAACCAGAAATGTTAATGGCTTCTCGTTATCCTTACATTTTAAAAAGAAGAATACTTGGCCCTTATGGACATTTATCTAATGACGAAGCCGGAAATGCATTAGTTGAGCTTTATAAAAATGGAGTAACTAATATTCAACTTGGTCACTTATCTCAACAAAACAACTTCCCTGAATTAGCATATAAAACAGTTTTAGAAAAGTTCATCAATAGTAATATTGATACTTCTACTCTTAATATCTCTGTTGCATCACGCGATAAAGTAGATAAACCCATTGATATAGAATAATCTTAAAGGAGGCTTTATGGTACATATTAATATAGTATGTGTTGGAAAAGTTAAAGAAACATTTTCACGCGATTTAATTAATGAATATACAAAGCGATTAAGTAAATACTGCGAAATAAAAATAGTTGAACTACCTGATAAAAAGCTTCCAGAAAAATCTAGCAAAGCTCTAGAACAACAAGTTATAGACGAAGAAAGTCAACAAATTATGAACTTTATTAGTAAGTCAAAAAGCTATAATATTGCTTTAGACCTTACAGGGAAACAATATACTTCAGAAGAGTTTGCTTCTAAGATTGAAAACTTACAACAAATCACAAGTGAGATTAACTTTATAATTGGCGGTTCGTTAGGAATGAATGATGAATTAAAAAATTACTGCAATGAAAAAATATGCTTTTCTAAGATGACCTTCCCTCACCAATTGATAAGAATCTTTTTATTAGAGCAGATCTTTAGAGCTTTTAAAATTAATAATAATGAAACATATCATCATTAAAAACAAAAACACATTTAGAAACAAACTTCTAAATGTGTTTTTCTTATATAAGTTTGTAGAGAAGATCTAAAGGGGAATATACAAGATAAAAATCATAAAACTATGTATAAATAATAGCAGATACATATTTAAATGTAGTATGAAGTGAGAAAATACTATTCGACTTAAAACAAAAATTGGAATGACTAATTTATGGGGGCTATTCTTGGTCAGAAAATAATTGTTTATTAAGTGTATTTATGTTTTTATATTAATCTTCTCTACAAATGTAGAATGTTAAGTAAAATTTATCTACTTAACATGGTCCTATAATAATCTCCTTTCCCTTTAAAGTCAATAGATTTAGAGATTAACTTGTCGTCAAATTTCGACAATTTTTGCATATAAAAAAGACGCTTTACTAAGCGTCTTTTTTGTTTCTTCTTATTCTTCTATAAAATGTTGATAGATAGTATTTTTATTTACTCCTCTATCTTTTGCTATTTTCTTTATTATTTCTTTTTTCTCTAATCCTTGATTTTCGTAGTGTTTGTAGTGTTCTTCTAATGATAGATTTAGAAGTTCGTTTTCTTCTTCTACTTTATTTCCTTCTATTAAAACTACGTACTCTCCTTTAGGATTTCCTATTTTTTCGATAACTTCTGATGGTGTTCCTCTATAAAACGATTCGTGAATTTTAGTTAATTCATGTGCAACAACCACTTTTCTATCAGTTAAGTTTTTATCTATTTCTTTTAATGTGTCTAGTATTCTATGTGGTGCTTCGTAAAGTATTGCAGTCTTCTTTTCTCTTGCTAGTTCTTCGAATTGCTCTTTTCTATTTTTATTATTTAGCGGTAAGAATCCATAAAAAGCAAATTGATTTGTATCTAGTCCTGATGCAATTAATGCATTTACCATAGCGCATGCACCTGGTATTGGAATTACTGTTATTCCTTCTTCTATTGCTTGCTTTACTGCAACTTCACCTGGATCTGAGATTCCTGGAGTACCAGCATCAGTTACTATTGCAATGTTCTTTCCTTCTAATAATTTATTAATTACTAAATCAGTTTTTACATCTTCATTATGTCTATGATAACTAAACATTGGCTTGGTTATTTCGAAATGATTTAATAATTTAAGTGTTTGTCTTGTATCTTCAGCTGCAATTTCATCAACTTCTTTTAGTGTTTCTACTGCTCTGTATGTCATATCATTTAAATTTCCAATTGGTGTTGCAACTAAATATAAAATTCCCTTTTCCATATCCACACTTTTCTCACAATTTGGTGATTATGAGTTTTCCTTTCCTTTATTATACGCCGTCATAATTTCATCTGTATAACTTCCATCTTCGTTATATATGATAAGTGGTTTCTCAACGGTCACAAAGGTTCCACCGTTTTTTATTGCTTTTAATAAAACTAAATTTGATTGCTCACCTATTTTTGAATGAACAAATCTTAATCGTTTTATAGCTAATTTATTTTTATTTAATTCTTCTATTAATTCACCTAATCGATCTGTTCTATAAACCATATAAAAAGATCCCTTTGAATTAATTAAATTTGCTGCCGTCTTAATCCATCCTGCTAAATCTACTGTACTCTCAAACCTTGATATCTGCTGCTTTTCATTAGCTGCATTAATACCTGTTCCTTGCTTTTTATATGGTGGATTTGTAACAACTACATCAAAACTGTTCCTATCATACTCATTAAAAACATCTTTGATATCTATGTTTCTAATCTCAGCATTACCCAGTTTATTAAGTTCTACACTTCTTTTTGCCAAATTAGCAACTTCTTCTTGCTTTTCAAAACCTATTATCTTCTTTGGATTTACTTTTTTAGAAAGAAGTATTGTTAAAACTCCTGTACCTGTTCCTAGATCAGCGATTGTAGAATTGTTTTTTATATCTATTGCAAAGTCAGTTAATAAAACACTATCGATTCCGAATCTAAAACCGTCAGTGTCTTGTATTATTTTTAAATTTTCAAATTGTAAATCATCAATTCTTTCCATGACTTTATTATATAAAAAACCTTCTATACTTTCAATAAAATAAATCAGGGGTAGCAAACTTGCCACCCCCTTTTTATAAGTGTTTATTCTCATATTTTACGATTATAAGCACTCATAATTTCAACTTCATATATTGCTTT
>CAMKBC010000049.1 GCA_946410665.1 uncultured Clostridia bacterium
AGTATTTAAACAATTTATTTGCTGGGTCTGAGTTGTTTGCATCGTAATTTTCTAAATCATTTACGCTATTTCCACTTGATGGTGCGTAAAAGAAGTTTGTTGTTCCATCATTATTTGTTAATGTGTGATAACTGTTTCCGCTTGCATTGGTATAGTACCAAATAGCTGCTTGTTGTACTGTTTCTATAATGTCACTTCTCACTGACATTGCATTCTTTCCAGGAATTGAATAATTACTAAACTCGTTTGAACTAATTCCTGCTTTGCTTAGTAATTGGCTTATAGAAGACGAATCATTTACATTTGCAATGTTTTCTAGTATCCACATTACTTTTGCATAATTACTTGAATTTATATTGAATGGTAAAACTTCAGAATAAGGATTTTGTATAGAAGATGGGTCTGTAAAATCAAAATACTGATTATAGTTCTTCACTGAATAATCAGCAGATCCTCTTGCTCCAAAGCCTACGCCATTATTTAATGCATATACCATTGTATTATATCCAGAATAGTCAGATGATCCTGTAGAATTTGTTATTTTAAGCTTAAAAACAGGCATTTTGCCTGAAGCTGTTTGAACATAATAATATCCAGTTGATCTTCCACTACCTGCATTGTATGTGTTTATGTAATATCCAGGTGTTGAAACATTTGCAAGCGCTTCAACTGAACTTATAAGACATAATGAAATTAAAATGATTGAAATTTCTATAATTTTTCTTAGCTTTAGCATTATTTTCTCCGTGAATCCTTTGTATCGTAAAAATAAAATTTTACATATCAAAATGATAACAAAACTACAATTTAATGTCAACAAAATTACGCGCTTGTAATCTAAATTTCCCTAAGGTTTCCCGTATTTTTATTTTCGTATTTTCTAAGTCGCTTTTACCAACGTTTTCATCGATTTTAATTATATAAATTTTATAATTCTATTGACAGTTGAATAATATTTTGCTAATATATTAATGCTTGCTAATAATATGTGCGGGAATAGCTCAGTTGATAGAGCGTCGCCTTGCCAAGGCGAAGGTCACGGGTTTGAGCCCCGCTTCCCGCTCCATTTTTTTGCACATATAGCAAGTTTTATTTATTTTCGGCGCCATGGCCAAGTGGTAAGGCACGAGTCTGCAAAACTCTTATCCTCAGTTCGATTCTGAGTGGCGCCTCCAAAGTTTAGCACTAACTAGCAATAGTTAGTGTTTTTTATTTTCAAAAACATAAAAAAGACGAGCGTATTGCTCGTCTTTTTTGTATAATTTTAAAGTTTTAGTTTGCATACTTCTTAAAGATTGCCTCTAACCCTTGTTCTACATTGAACATAAATTTAACTTCTTGTTTATTATTGTTATTAATTACAAATCCCATTGATCCGCCCGATACTATTTGCATTTTTATTCCATTACTTAATTCTAAAGTGTAAGTAACCTTTTGACTTGCAACATCCACAATACCTTTGTTGAAGTTTACACAACTTGTTAATGCACAAATTGATTTAATATCTTCTGTGTCAGTAATTGTTACTGATGCATTGTTAGCATTTGTAACAATAGCAGTTTTTATATCAGTAGGATTAACTGAGTTAACATGTTTTGCAAGTTCCCTATTTACAATTTCACCTGCTTTAGTTAATAATTCATCACTTAATGTAACTGCTGTTGTTTTATCTCCACGTTTATAAATCGCATTTTTATCTGAGAAACTTATCACTTTATCTCCGTCAATTACCATTTGTGTATTATAGTATGTAGTATTTGATGTTTGTGCAGGTGTTTCGCTTTCATCTAATTTATTCTTTTCAACTAATTGAGCTAGTAATTTTAATTCATCATCTTTGCAATCGATTTCTAAAACATCTAAATATTTTTTTTCATCAGTTAATGCTACATCATATCCGTATGCATATCTAATCTTAATTGATTTGATTGAAGATTGAGTGTTTTGATTTTGTAATGCATTTGGAAGTGCATTAACCAACTGTTGCATTTGTTGATCTGGTGTTACATTAGTATCAATCGCATTAACTATATTAGTTTCATTTTTTTCAGTAGTGTTCAAATCTGCTGTTACGTTGTTTCTTCTTTGTCTATCTCTTTCATCGTTTTCTCCCATCAAATTTAACGCCACTACTAAACCTATAATTCCTGATACAACAACTACAATTAGAATTGCTATAACGATATAGTCCGTCTTTTTCAAATTTAATTTCATTTTTCTTTTTTCCTTTTCTTTTTATTTTCCGTTTACTTCGATCTTACCATCGTTTTCAGTAACAACTGCTTTGTCTTTTACTTTTCCGTCTAGTATTGCTTCTGCTATAGCATCTTCAATCATTGATTGAACAGCTCTTCTTAATGGTCTTGCACCATAAGCTTCGTTTGTTCCTTCTTTTGTTACTAAATCTTTTGCTTTATCATCAACTGTTAATTTGATATTTTGTTTCTCCATTAATTTTGCAACTTTATCAATCATTAAATCAAGTATTTGTCTAATTTTTTCACCATTTAGTTTTTGGAATACAATTATATCATCGATACGATTTAAGAATTCTGGTTTGAATTCTTTCTTGACTTCATCCATTACATTCTTCTTTGTTTCTTCGTATTCTTTCTTTGTATCAACTTTGTTATCACCAAATCCTAGTTTTCTTGTTTCTGTGATTTGTCTAGCTCCTGCATTAGAAGTCATGATAATAATTGTGTTTTTGAAGTTAACCATTCTTCCTTGTGAATCTGTTAATCTACCATCATCTAATACTTGTAATAATAAATTCATTACGTCTGGATGTGCTTTTTCAACCTCATCAAATAATACTACTGAATATGGTTGACGTCTAACTTTTTCAGTTAATTGTCCAGCCTCATCATATCCTACATATCCTGGAGGTGCACCGATTAATTTAGCTGTACTGAATGATTCCATATATTCAGACATATCAATTCTAATCATTGCATCTTCTGTTCCAAATAGACTTTCTGCTAATGCTTTTGAAAGTTCTGTTTTACCAACACCAGTTGGTCCTAAGAATAGGAATGATCCAATTGGTTTGTTAGGATCTTTTAATCCTAATCTACTTCTCTTAATTGCTTTTGCAACTGCAGTAACAGCTTCGTCTTGTCCGATAACTCTCTTGTGTAAGTTATCTTCTAAGTTTCTTAATTTCTCTTCATCATCTTCTGATACTTTAGAAACAGGAATACCTGTCCACGCTGCAACTACTTCAGCTATATTGTCATAACTTAAGGATAGTATTTCTTTACTTCTTTCGTTCTTCCATTTTTCTTTTAAGTCTGCTAATTCTTTTTTCTTAGCATTAACTTCGTCTCTAATCTTTGCTGCTTTTTCAAACTCTTGAGATCTGATTGCTTCTTCTTTTTCTCTATCTAGTTTATCAATCTCATCTTCATTTGCCTTGAATGATTCTGGTTCTGTATAACCGCTCATCTTCAATCTTGCAGCTGCTTCATCCATTAAATCTACTGCTTTATCTGGTAAGAATCTATCGTTGATATATCTTGATGATAATTCAACACATGCTTTAATTGCTTCTTCTGTTATTTTAACATTGTGATGTGCTTCATATTTATCTCTTAAACCATAAAGTATTTGAAGTGTTTCTTCTTCAGTTGGTTCTTGTACCATTACTTGTGAGAATCTTCTTTCTAGTGCTGCATCTTTTTCAATAAACTTTCTATATTCTTTTAAAGTTGTTGCACCAATTAATTGTATTTCTCCTCTTGCTAATAATGGTTTTAAGATATTAGCTGCATCAACTGCACCTTCTGCTCCACCAGCTCCAACTATTGTGTGAATTTCATCGATGAATAGAATTACATCTCCTGCTTTTTGAACTTCTTTTAGCATTTTCTTAATTCTCTCTTCGAAGTCACCTCTATATTTAGAACCAGCAACCATACTTGCCATATCAACGCTAACAATTCTTTTATCCTTTAATGTGTTAGGGATATCACCTGCAACCATCTTCTCTGCTAATCCTTCAACAACTGCAGTTTTACCTACACCTGGCTCACCTATTAAACAAGGATTGTTTTTAGTACGTCTTGATAAAATTTCTACAACTCTTTGAATTTCAGTTTTTCTTCCGATAACCGGATCAAGTTTTCCTTCTGAAGCTTTCTTTGTTAAGTCTGTGCCAAATTGATTTAATGTTGGTGTTGAATTAAAGCTTCCGTTAGAGTTTGTTCTTCTCTCATTCTTTTCGCTTCTTGAATCATCTTCTTCATTTGATTCATCTTCAATTTCTTCATTCACAACTTTAACAAGTTCTGTATAAATCTTTTGAGGATCTCCATTTAAATTTAAAATGATTCTATTTGCAATACTATCACCTGCTTTTAAAATGCCAAGTAATAAATGCTCTGTTCCAATATATCTACTTCCCATGCTTCTAGAATCAAGATAAGCATTATCTAAAACTCTCTTTGTTCTTGGAGTTGGAGATATAATATCTTGATTTTCAATTGGTGAACCTTGTGAATCAATTTCAACTATCTCTTGTTTAATTGCTTCTGCATCTAGACCTTGCTCTGATAAAATTTTAGAAGCAACACCTGTTCCTTCATTTGCTAATCCAAATAAAAGGTGCTCTGTTCCTAAAAAGTTATGTCCTAAATTCATAGCTAAGTCAGCTGCCATTTGTACCGCTTCAGTTGCCTTTTCTGTAAATTTGTAATTCATGTTTTCTCCCTTCTTTTTAATTGTTATTCCTCGCTGATAATTTGTTTTATTACTTTTGCTCTCTCAGTAATTTGTTCATTTGTATTTAGTTTTGTTCCTAGTCTTTTTTGTAAGCTATATGGTTTAACATATAACATTAATTCTCTAATCTTCTTATCATCTAATTCTTGAATTATTCCTAAGTCAATTCCAAGTTTAACTGCTGATATGTAGTTTAAAGATTCTGTATATTCTAGTCTTCTAGCGTTTGTCAGAATTCCATAACTTCTATAAAGTTTATCCTCGAAATCAATTTCATTCTTTGCTAGATTTTTTCTAGTACTTCTTTCTTGATCAATTATTTTTTGTGTGATTACTTGTAGATTTGAAAT
>CAMKBC010000050.1 GCA_946410665.1 uncultured Clostridia bacterium
GGAACATCAGGTGATAGCAATAACTCATTAATTAAACATGGAATTAATTATGAGGAAATTGATTTAATCGATGATGATTTTGATTATGATACTATCAGAGATAGAGTATCTCAAGGAAATGTAAAAATGGTTGAAATTCAAAGATCAATTGGATATTCGCATAGAAGTTCAATCGTAATGGATAAAATTGAGAAAGTAATTTCTGTAGTAAAGAAAGCTGATCCAAAATGTATCGTTATGGTGGATAACTGCTATGGCGAATTCACTGAAAGAAAAGATCCATGCGAAGTAGGAGCAGATGTTGTAATTAGTTCATTAATGAAAAACTTAGGAGCAGGTATCGCAACTTCAGGTGGATACATCTTAGGAAAAAAAGAATATATTAATGACATCGCTGAAGAATTAACAGCTCCAACAATTGGAAAAGACTTAGGAGCAAACTTTAATCAATTATTATCATATTACAAAGGATTATTCTTAGCACCAAAGACTGTATGCTGTGCATTAAAGTCAATGGTATTTGCTAGTAGAATGCTAGAAAAATACGGATATGAAGTTCATCCTAAATATGATGAAACAAGAACTGATATTATTCAAACAGTTGAATTAAAAGATAGAGACAACTTAATTAAATTCTGCCAAGGAATTCAAATGGGTTCACCAATTGAAGCTTACGTTGTTCCTGTACCAGCTGAAACACCAGGATATGCCGACGAAGAAATTATGGCAGGCGGATCATTCACACCAGGAAGCACAATTGAATTAAGTTGCGACGCACCATTAGTTGAACCATATACAGCATATATGCAAGGTGGTTTATCATACGAATACGGAAAACTTGGAGTATTAATTGCACTAAATAACATGCTTAAATAATTTATTTAAGGAGGAAGAGATGTTTGATTTACAATCAAAATTTCAACCAACTGGAGATCAACCAAAAGCAATTGAATATTTAGTAGATGGAATAAAAAAAGGCGAGAAGTTCCAAACATTACTTGGTGTAACAGGATCAGGTAAAACTTTTACTATGGCTAATGTTATTCAAAAAGTTAACAAGCCAACACTTGTTTTAGCACATAATAAAACATTAGCTGGTCAGCTTTATAGCGAGTTTAAAGAGTTCTTTCCTAACGATCATGTTTCATACTTTGTATCTTTTTACGATTATTATCAACCAGAGGCTTATGTCCCACAATCAGATACATATATTGAAAAAGATGCGTCAATTAATGATGAGATTGATAAGCTAAGAATGGAATCAACAGCTAATGTTGTTACATATCCAAATACAATTATTGTAGCATCAGTTTCTTGCTTATATGGACTTGGAAATCCAGAAGACTGGATGAATAAGATTTTATCTTTAACACAAGGTGAAGAAATCGAAAGAAACGCAATGCTTAAAACATTAATCGAAATGCAATACACTAGAAATGAAATTGATTTTAAGCGTGGAACTTTTAGAGCAAAGGGAGACGTAGTAGAGATATTCCCTTCAGATGAGAGTGAAATTGCTTTAAAAGTTTATTTCTGGGGCGATGAAATAGAGAAGATAGAAGAAATCAATCCGCTAACTGGAAAGAAAATTGCCGATGTTAAAAAATATATAATTATTCCAAACACACAATATGCAACAAGCTCAGAAAAGATGGAAAGAGCAATTGGTTCTATCGAAGAAGAATTAAAAGAACAAGTTAAGAAATTCAAAGAACAAGGAAAATTGATTGAGGCTCAAAGAATTGAAGAAAGAACAAACTTTGATTTAGAGATGATGAGAGAAACAGGCTACTGCCAAGGAATTGAGAACTACTCAAGACATATTGATGGTAGACAACCAGGACAACCACCATATACTTTATTTGATTATTTTCCAGATGATTTCTTATTATTAATAGATGAATCACATGCAACATTACCACAAGTTAGAGCAATGTATAATGGTGATCATCAAAGAAAAGAAACATTAATAAATTATGGTTTTAGATTACCATCAGCATTTGATAATAGACCTTTAAAATTTGAAGAATTTGAAAAGAAAATAAATCAATGTGTATTCTTCAGTGCTACACCAGCTGATTATGAAAAAGAACATTCTAAAGATAGAGTAGTAGAACAAATTATTAGACCTACTGGATTATTAGATCCAAAGATTGAAGTAAAACCAGTTGAAAATCAAGTTGATGATTTAATAGCACAAATACATGAAATTGTTTCTAAGAATGAAAGAGTATTAGTTACAACATTAACAAAGAAGATGGCAGAGGATTTAACAAAGTATTTAACATCATTAGATATTAAAGTTAAGTATTTACATTCAGACATTAAAGCTCTTGAAAGAATGGAAATAATAAGAGATTTACGTTTAGGTAAATTTGATGTTTTAGTAGGTATTAACTTACTAAGAGAAGGTTTAGATATTCCAGAAGTTTCGTTAGTTGCTATTTTAGATGCAGACAAAGAAGGATTCTTACGTTCTGAAAGATCATTAGTTCAAACAATAGGAAGAGCAGCAAGAAATACAGAAGGTAAAGTAATCATGTATGCAGATGAACTTACAGAGTCTATGGAAAAAGCAATTACAGAAACAAATAGAAGAAGATCTATTCAAGAAAAATATAATAAAGATAACAACATTGTTCCAAAAACAATTAAGAAAGAGATTAGAGAATCAATTAAAGCAACATATGCTCAAGCTGCTGACAGTGAAACAAAATATGAATTAGAAGAAAATGAAACAGTAGAAGAAGCAGTTGCAAGATTAACAGATGAAATGATTAAGTATGCTAAGAATCTTGAGTTCGAAAAAGCTGCTGAAATTAGAGATCAAATCCAGATGTTAAATGGAGGAGCAGAGTAAAAGAAAAGACGCTAGTTACTAGCGTCTTTTTTGTTTCTATTTATTAATTGTTGTGATTATATGGATTTGATCCAAGTTCTCTTTCATCTGGTTCGTGATCATTTGGAGCAACATCTTCAATTCCATATTCTTCAGCTAATTCGTTAGCTTCGTTTCCTGAGATTGTATCATTCTCATAAGCATATTCCAATGATCTTTTATATAATTCTTTTTTGTAATTTAAAGAAGGATTTTTAGCATAATCTTGATCAAGTTCTTTAACTAGTTGATTCCAGTTATTTGATGCAATATTTGTTTCTTCTCTTAATTTCATTACTTCTGAAGCAGAGATTATTTCAGGTGCAACGCCATTAATAGAATTTAGTATTTCATCTTTATCATCATTACGATTGTTTTCAGCATTTGTCTTGATTTCTTCAAAGTGAACATCATCTTTTTGGAATATTTCTCTAGTATTAGGATAGATATCGTTTGGTTCAACGTTATCAATTTTTACTCCCAACATATGACCTTGTTGATTAGCACCTTCAGCATAGAAAGAACCATATTCAGCACCACGATTGTATACACCGAATGCTCTAGTTGGATATTGTCTAACTCTGAATGCGAAAGCAACAGCAACAGGGTCTTGAACTTTTTGACCATTTTCAGCAATTAAATTCATTGTAGGAACATTAAGTACCTCAAGTGTGTTAGCATCAACTGGTTCGAATGAACCATCAGCATTGATACCAATAACCATTTTTTGTCCGTTCATTGCTTTGATAAATTTATAATATTGATAATTTTTACCGATTAAATTGTTTAAAGTAGTATTGTCGTCTAATAATTGATTACCTCTAATTTGCTTTGAATCAGTTCCTGAAGGCATTACATCAGAAGAGAATTTAACTCCATCATTAGCGATTTCATAAGAGTTAGCTTCGTCAATTTCTTCCTTAGGAATACCTAGTTTTTCACCAGCCATTTCAGCTTTTTCTAGGTCAGTCATAGAGATTTTATCAGTGCGATTTGCAGCATCTTCTAATTGTTTTTGTCTAGCAGCCATCTTACCAGATAAATCATGATCAACAGCATTTTGTTGCTCAATTTCTTGCTTAGAATACTGCTTGATATTAACTAAGTTAGCTGTTTGAGAATCAATAGTGTAGAATTCTTTTCTATCTCTTTCAATATTATTTACTTTGTCGATTTCTTTAACAGTAACAATATAAAGTTCTTTTCCGTCATCTTGTCTAACAAATGAAATATCTGTAACTTCGATAAAACCTCTTGCTGTATCATCTCTGTTATCAGCAATAAATTGATCCTTTACAGCATTCATTTGATCTAGCTTAGCTGCGGGTGTTAAATCTTCAAATTTTGCAATTCTATCTTGTTGATTATCTTCTGGAGCATCAGGCCCCTTAACAATATTGTCTGCCATCTTAATACCTCCTAACAATACATACCATTATTATACCATATTTTGGTCATTTGTAAAAGACATTTACAAGGCAATTTTATTGCATTTTTGCCACATTCCAATCTTGACTTGAAAGAACAAGTGTTTTATAATATGTATTGCTTATCTTTACAAGAAAAATAAGCCGAAAGGGTAGAAACAATGTCAGTAGAAAATATAGTAATAAAAGGTGCTAGCGAGCACAATTTAAAGAACATAGACATTAAAATTCCTAAAAACAAATTAGTTGTTATAACAGGTTTATCAGGTTCAGGAAAATCTTCATTAGCTTTTGATACATTATATGCAGAAGGCCAAAGAAGATATGTTGAATCTCTTTCTTCGTATGCGCGTCAATTCTTAGGATTGATGGATAAACCAAACGTAGATTATATTGAGGGATTATCACCAGCAATTTCAATCGATCAAAAAACAACATCTAAAAATCCAAGATCAACAGTAGGAACAGTTACAGAAATCTATGATTATCTTAGATTGTTATATGCAAGAGTTGGTGTTCCATATTGTCCAAATGACGGAACAAAGATTGAGAAACAATCTGTAGATCAAATAGTAGATGATATTATGAAATTAGAAGAGGGAACTAAAATTCAAGTTTTAGCTCCTGTTATTCGTGAGAAAAAAGG
>CAMKBC010000051.1 GCA_946410665.1 uncultured Clostridia bacterium
CAATACTTAGGAGCTTTGAATCCAGCTGATTGGAATAATTGTAAGTGTAATGGTAATGATGATAACCACTCATCACTTCTTACAACATGTGTTGTATGCATTAAATGATCATCTACTAAATGTGCGAAGTGATATGTTGGTAATCCATCTGATTTGATGATTGGAATATCAACATCATTCTCTGGGAAAATAACTTTTCCTTTGATTACATCGTGGCATTCAATCTTTCTATCTTCTCTTCCTGGAGATTTAAATCTTACTACATAAGGAACTCCTGCTTTGATTTTTTCAGCCATTTCTTCTAATGATAAACTTCTGCATTTTGCCCAAACGCCATGATATCCTGGTCTTACTCCTGCTGCTTCTTGTTTCTTTCTCATTTCATCTAAGTCTTCAGCTGTGCAAAAACATGGATAAGCACATTCTCTTTCAATCATGTATTTAGCAAAGCTTTGATAAATATCTTTTCTATCACTTTGCTTATATGGTCCGTAGTTTCCTACTTCTTCAGTTTGGCTAATCATTCCTTCATCAGGTGACATGTCAAAGTCTTTTAATGAATCAATAATTCCTTCGATTCCATTTTCAACTTCTCTCTTTTGATCTGTATCTTCAATTCTTAAGAAGAATACACCACCAGATTGATGTGCAGCCATTCTTGCACATAATGCTTGGTATAAACCTCCAATATGAACAAACCCTGTTGGACTTGGGGCAAATCTTGAAACAATTGCTCCTTCTGGTAAATCTCTTACAGGATATTTCTCCTCATAATATGAAATTGGTTTTGCATCAGGGAATATTAAATTAGCTAATTCCTTGTAATCCATATAAGCCTCCTAAATTCTTTCTAAAACTTTCCGAATTATACCACAAATACTGGCTTTTTACACCAGTATTTGCGCTTTTTTATATAATTTTTTATTAATTATTAAACTTCCATTAAGATTGGTAAAATCATTGGATTTCTCTTTGTTCTTTGGAAGATAAAATCTCTAACGTCATCTTTTAATGTTGATTTAATTGATGACCAGTCAGTGATATGTCTTTCTTCCATTATTAACATTTCTTCTTTAATGAATGATTTTACATCTTCCATTAAGTTCTCAGATTCTTTAACATAAACGAATCCTCTTGAGATTACATCTGGTCCAGATACTACTAAACCAGCTTGATCAATTGACATTACTATAACAATTAATCCGTCTGATGATAAATGTTGTCTATCACGTAATACTACGTTTCCTACATCACCTACACCTAAACCATCAACCATAACTCTTCCTGATTGAACTGCTCCTGCAAATTCACATCCTTCATCGTTTAGTTCTATTATTTTACCATTGTTAGTTAATAAAATATTTTCCTTTGGAATTCCGATTTCAATAGCTGTGTCTCTATGAGCCATTAACTGTCTATATTCACCGTGAACTGGGAAGAAATATTTTGGTCTAGCTAATGATAAAATTAATTTTTGTTCTTCTTGGCATGCGTGTCCACTTACGTGTACATTTTGAAGTGCTGAGTAAACAACTTCTGCACCAATCTTCATTAATTGATTAATTACTTTTGAAACTGATTTCTCGTTTCCTGGAATTGGAGTTGCAGAAATAATTACTAAGTCGTTTGAACTAATTGTAACTTTCTTGTGTTCTCCGTTTGCCATTCTTGTAAGTGCTGACATTGTTTCACCTTGTGAACCAGTTGTGATAAGCACTAATTGATCGTCAGTGTAATTCTTTATTAAATCCATATCGATGAAAATATCATCTGGACATTTAATGTATTCTAATTCTCTTGCTGCATTGATCATGTTTTGCATTGATCTTCCTGAAACAGCAATCTTTCTACCATACTTAACTGCAGAATTTACAATTTGTTGAACTCTATGAACGTTTGATGCAAATGTTGCTACCACGATTCTTTTCTTGCATCCTTCAAATAAGTTGTCAAAGATAGGTCCGATAGATTTCTCTGATAATGTAAATCCTTTTCTTTCAGCATTAGTTGAATCTGAAAGCATTGCTAAAACTCCTTCTTTTCCTAGCTCTGCAATTCTTCCTAAATCCATCATTTGTCCATCAATTGGAGTATAGTCAACTTTAAAGTCTCCTGTATGCAATACAACACCTGCAGGTGAATGAATAGCAAGCATACATGAATCAGGAATTGAGTGTGAACTTCTAATAAACTCTACTTGCATCTTTCCTGTATCAATGATGTCGCCTTGTTCAACAACATGTAAATCAGCATTTTGCATTAAGTGATGCTCTTCTAATTTATGTTGAATTAACTTCATTGTTAACTTTGTTCCATAGATAGGAATATTTACTTCTTTTAATAAATAAGGAATTGAACCAATGTGGTCCTCATGTCCGTGAGTGATAAATAATCCTTTACATCTATCAATATTCTTTACAATATATGAAAAATCAGGAATAACTAAATCTACACCTAACATATCATCGTCTGGGAACTCGATACCACAATCTACGATAATCATATCATTTTCATATTCAAAAACAGTAATGTTCTTTCCAATTTCATCAAGACCACCTAAAGCGATAATCTTTAATTTGCTTGGTTTGAAATGAAAATCTAAAATACTTTTATTCTTTGTTTCAAATTTCTTTTTACTCTCAGTCTTGCTTTTTGCCTTGCTTGAAACATTATTCTTTTGATCGTTTTTCTTTGTTTCAGACTTTGGCTTGTTAGCTTTTTGATTTTGTTTTGGTTGTTTAGTATTCTTATTTTCTTTTACTTCTTTTTCAACCTTAGATTGATTTTCCTTTTTAGCAGGTTTCTTCTTGTAAGGTTTCTTGAACTTTTTCTTTTGTTCGCTATTTGTTGTAGCCTTCTTCTCTTCCATTTTCTCTCCTATTCTAAAATCTTTCGTTCATATTTTAATTAGAGAAAATAGTAGGCACAAAAACACCTATAATAACACGCTAAAAACACCTTTATACACGCAAAAATGAGCTTTGTTAAACAAAGCATTTCATTTATATATTCTAAATGGTGCTAATCTCATTCGGAAAAATCCTATTATCTCAAGACCTTTCCTTTTAATATGTTTCCAGCATTAAAACATATCATTTTCTCTTAATTAAAAATATAAATAAAATCTCTTCTTTACCTATTTGGTAACAACTGATGCAATTATACAGTATTTGGTAAAAAAAGTCAAATTTACATTCTTCTCTTACTTGTAACTACAGGTCTTTCGCTCATTGTTTATTCTTGCAAAATAAAAACAGTAAGAAGCAATTTAGCTTCTTACTGCCCGTCTTTTCTAAACTATCTCGTAAGTCCTTTAAGTTACTTTAGATCAAAAACAAACTCTTCTCAGGTTCCTGGGCCAACCCAAACTACACCTGTTCCAGAATGAAATCTGATTTGAACTGTGTAAACATCGCTGCCGCACCAAAATGTCCTTTCGCCTACTGGAGCTATTGCATCTTCTCCGTACCAAAGTTCATTTCCATTGCTTCCAAGCATCCGTACATCTGCCCGTGTTGGGCCAATAGTAGTAACTTTAATATTACCATTAATTCCTGGTGAAGCAGTTACTATTGTAGCCCAAGAGGTTCCTACATTTATGCCAGTATTGAAATTGACATACTCTTCTACATCTTCTTCTCCTGCTGGTGTATCCAATTCTTCTGCGTGAACTATAGAACCAGTAGCACCGAACATCAGAGAAAAAGTTAAAACCATTGATAACAACATAGAAAACAATTTCTTCATAAGAATACCTCATTCTTTCTAATATTGTTACAAGATAGTTTAGAAAAAAGCTTCTACTTCTTTGTGACTCAACTGAGAATCAAAAAGGCATAGAAAACTCCATTTAAGACACTCATCATTATACACTATAATTTAAATTTTGTCAAGTACACTTTACATTTACTTATAAAAAATAGAAGGTTTTATACCTTCTATTTTTGCTATTCTATTTATTATTTTCATATATACTATTAAAAGTACCTTCATCAACAACTACTACTCTATTTTGATCTGTAACCCATACTTTTAGTTCATTATTTGTAGTTACAGTTCTAACGCCTGCATCTTGCATCGCTTTACTATATTCTGCCGCTGCTGTTCCAACATCTTGTATTGCACCCTTATAATATATAACTCTACTAATTAAAACTGCTACTGCAATTACTAATAAAACAATTATTCCTAATAATACCTTTGATACTCTATTCATCCTCTATTCTCCTTTCATCCATCACATCGACTAACTCAAAATTGCTAGGAATTTCAGTTAGTGATTTATCAACAAAACTATTTTCTATTTTAACTGAATATAGTCTTCTTGTACCTTTAGTTGATCCATCTAAATTTTCTATATATTTTAAATTGTCACCATCGTAATAATACTTTGTATTGTCTTTTTCAAATGTTTCTACAAACAAATTCTCCGAATTAATTGTTTCATAACCTTTTGTATAATATTTACTATTATCTACAGCACTTTTGATAAGTGAGCGTATCCAGCTATTTGCATCATAATCTTCTTGTCCTATATTTGTAGTGTTATATCTTTTCAAATCATAATTAACTGAATAAAATTTAGATTCTCCATTCTCATTTATGCTAATAGTTTTAACACTATTCGTATGCATGCTTGTACCAGATTCACTCATGTCATGTGCTTCTATAATTATTGTTGTTTTCTTATTCTTGTTATCTGTACTATATATAATATTACCACTGAATTCATCTTCTTTAAATTCTAAAGTCATCGTAACAACATTTCTATTAACTAAGTCATAATATAGTTTAGAAGTTTTCGAATTCCCAATATCACATGATCTTATTACAAATATATAAATTAGCGCTATCACTACAATTAATAATACTAATGATATCAATAAACTTCTTATATTAAAAAATCTTTTCATA
>CAMKBC010000052.1 GCA_946410665.1 uncultured Clostridia bacterium
GCTGCTGGTGCTTCTTCAGCTTTAGCTTCTTCAGCTGGTGCTGCTTCTACTGAAACTGTTTCGCTTTCTTTCTTTCCTTTAACTTGATCTAATGCAACTGCAAGTTTTGCAATTGTTTGTAATAAAGATCCAGCCAATTTTGAAAGTAATTCTTCTCTTGATGGTAATGTAGCCAATTGCATGATTTCTTCTAATGATTTTAATTCACCATCGATGTAACCACCTTTGATTACGTAGTTTTCGTTTGCTTTAGAGAATTTGTAAACAACTTTTAAAGGTGCTAAGTAATCTTCTTTAGAGTAGATAACTGTGTTTGGTCCAACTAGCATTTCATCTAAACCATTTTCACCGTTCATATCTAATGCTCTTTTTAAGATGTTGTTCTTAACAACTTTGCTTGTTCCTTTTGCTTCTCTTAAGTCTTTTCTTAATTTTGTATCTTCTTCAACTGTGATACCTCTGTAGTCTACTAAAAGTAATAATTTGCAATCTTTTAATTCTTCAGATAATGCTTTTACTTTTTCTTCTTTCTCAGCAATAATTTTTGAACTTGCCATTTTTAATTTTCACCTCCTGTAACAAAGTAATTTGAGAATGTTTCTCTATAAAAAAATTCAATCTACTAGCCACGAGGCTAATAGATTGAATGAAAATTCTTTCTATATTAACCTCGGTAAGACTTACGTTTTGCTTACTGTCTTTGGCTTAAATAAATTATTTTTGGTCTATATACAAACCAGGTCCCATTGAAGGAGCTATTGATACGCTCTTAATATATTGTCCTTTTGCTGCTGCTGGTTTTGCTTTGATGATAGCATTCATAACTACATCGTAGTTTTCTGCTAATTTGTCTGCTCCAAATGAAACTTTACCAAATCCTAAGTGAATAACATTGTTTTTATCTAATCTGTATTCAACTTTACCAGATTTAATTTCTTGGATAGCTTTTGTTACATCCATTGTAACTGTTCCTGATTTAGGGTTTGGCATTAATCCTTTAGGTCCTAATACCTTTCCTAATCTTCCTACAACACCCATCATATCTGGTGTTGCAACTACTACATCATAGTCAAACCAACCATCGTTTTGGATTTTTGGTATTAATTCTTCAGCACCTACATAGTCTGCTCCAGCTGCTGTAGCTTCGTCAGCTTTAGGTCCTTTAGCGAACACTAATACCTTTTGTGTTTTACCTGTACCATGTGGAAGTACTACTGTACCTCTAACTTGTTGATCAGCTTGTTTTGAATCAACACCTAGTTTAACGTGTAATTCAACTGTTTGATCAAACTTTGGTTGTGGCATTTTTTCAATAATGTCTAATGCTTCTTTTGTTGAATATAATTTCTTAGCATCAACTAATTTAGCACTTTCAACATATCTCTTGCCTTTCTTCATTTTTACCTCCTTTGGTTCAAACGAGATTATTTTCTAATCTCTCCCATATTATAAATTGATCAATAATTATTCTTCTACAGTAACACCCATTGATCTAGCTGTTCCTGCAACCATACTCATAGCTGTTTCTAATGAAGCTGCTGTTAAGTCTGGCATTTTTGCTTTCGCAATTTCTTCAACTTGAGCCTTTGTTAGTTTTGCAACTTTAGTTGTATTAGGTTTTCCAGAAGCTTTTTGGATTCCGCAAGCTTTCTTAATTAATACAGCCATAGGTGGCTCTTTTGTGATGAATGTGAAAGATTTGTCTTTTTTAACTGTAATAACTACTGGAATGATCATTCCTGGAGTTTTAGCAGTTTGCTCATTAAATTGTTTACAGAAGTCCATAATGTTAACTCCTGAACCACCCAATGCTGGTCCAACTGGTGGAGCTGGTGTTGCCTTTCCGGCTTCAATTTGTAATTTAATGATTATGTCTTTCTCTTCTTTCTTGTCTGCCATTATTGTGTGCACCTCCTTCTTCTTGGTTTGTATAAAAAATAATTTATTATAAAAAGAATTAGTGTTTCTAATTCAATTTAACTAAATTTGATGTGTCTGTAAAAATTAACAGACGCGTTTCATATTATAGCATAATTATTTTAATTTTTCAACATCTGTGAAATCTAACTCTACTGGAGTTTCTCTACCAAACATTGAAATAGATGCTTTGATAATATGTTTTTCTTTGTTTATTTCCATTACAGTTCCTGTATATCCTTCAAATGGTCCTGCCATTACTCTAACTTCATCGTTAACATCAAAATTAACATTAACTGCTTGAGCTGTAACATCGAATCCCATTTTTCTAATTTCAGCTTCTGTTAGTGGAATAGGATCTGTTCCAGAACCAACGAATCCTGTAACACCCCTTGTATTTCTAACTATATACCAAGTTTGCTCTGTTACTATCATTTTAACTAAAACATAACCTGGGAAAACTTTCTTTAAATTAGATTTTCTTTTTCCATCTTTGATTTCGATTTGTTCTTCCATAGGAACAACAATATCAAAGAAGTATTCTTCTAATTCTCTGTTTTTTATTGTTTTTTCAAGGTCTGTTTTAACTTTGTTTTCGTAACCTGAATATGTATGAACTACATACCATCTTGGCTCGTTATCATAATCTTTTTGAGACATCATGTCCTCCTCAAAAATTTTTATTATTCAGCTTTGTTTTCTGTTGTAGTGTTTTGTGCAGTTTCGTTGTTTGTATCTACTACTGTGTTAACAGCAGTGTTGTTAGCATTATTACCTTTCTTTGAATCTACGATTCCTGATGTAACTGCTCCTGTGATAGATTTAAATGCTAAATCTAATAAGAAAATTATAACTGCAACAATAATTACCATTGAAATAACTACTGTTGTGTTTTCAGCTAATTGACGTTTTGTAGGCCAAATAACTTTCTTTAATTCTGCTCTAAAATCTTTGAACCAGTGTTTACCGCTTCCTGCTTTTGGAGCTTTAAGTTTTTTCTTATCTAATTTCTTTTCAGCTTTTTTAGCTTTCTTCTCTTTATCTGCCATCTCAACCTCTTTCTCTTCTTAAGTTTAACTTAAGTGATTATCATAAATTATTTTGTTTCTTTATGTACTGTTGTTTTCTTGCAGAATTTACAATATTTCTTAATTTCTAATCTATCAGAATTATTTCTTTTATTTTTTTCAGAAACATAATTTCTATTTTTGCACTCTGTGCATTCTAGAGTGATATGTTCTCTTGCTCCTTTTGTTGCCATTTTATACCTCCATTAAATTTATAAAGATATTAAACACCTTTAACTTGTTTTGCAATTTCTTCAGCAAAGTTTTCTTGTTTCTTTTCGATTCCTTCGCCTCTCTCTAATCTTGCAAATCTGTTAATTGTAACACCTTTAGATTTTAAAACATCTTTTACTAATTGAGAAGAATCTTTAACGAATTCTTGGTCTACTAAGCAGTATTCTCCATAGAATTTTCCTAATCTTCCCATAACGATTTTTTCAGCTACGTTTTCTGGTCTACCTTCGTTGATAACTTGTGCTTTTAAAATCTCTTTTTCTTTTTCTAATCTGTCAGCTGGAACATCATCTTCATTTAAGAATTCTGGTTTTCCTGCTGTAATTTGTAAACAAATATCTTGTCCTAATTCTTCGTTGTCTTCGCTTAAATCAACTAAAACACCGATAGCACCTTCGTTGTGAAGATATCCTGTTAAAGCACCTTCTGTTTCATATCTATTGAATCTTCTGATTGACATGTTTTCACCGATCTTAGCAATAAGATTTGTTAATGCTTCTTGAACTGTGATGCTTTCATCTTCAATATATTTTTGTGCTAATAAATCTTCAACGTCTTTTGGATCTTGTGTAGCAACTTGCTTTGCAATAGATGCTACGAATGCTTTGAAGTCGTCTCCTCTTGAAACAAAGTCTGTTTCGCAGTTAACTTCTACAATAGCTCCAACTTTTTTATCATCTGAAATATATGTGTTAACTAAACCTTCAGCTGCAACTCTTCCAGATTTCTTTTCAGCTTTTAGAACTCCTCTTTCTTTTAGTAGTTCGATAGCTTTTTCTTCATTTCCGTCTGTTTCTGCTAGAACTTTCTTACATTCCATCATTCCAGCGCCTGTTTTTTCTCTTAATTCTTTAACTTGTGCTGCTGTAACCATAATATTTTTTCCTCCTAAATTAATTTTTATAATTATTAAAAATTATTCTTCAACGTTTGATTCTTCTTCAGCTGCAACAACTTCTTCCATGCTTTCAACTGATTCTTCAGCTGCCATGTCTTCCATTGTTTCATCTTCAAGGATTTCACCTTGTTTTCCTTCGATGATTGCATTTGCCATACTGTCAGCAATTAATTTAACTGCTCTTATAGCATCATCATTTCCAGGAATAACATAATCTACGTCATCAGGATTGCAGTTAGTATCAACTAAACCTACAACAGGAATTCCTAATTTATGAGCTTCAACTACAGCATTATGTTCTTTCTTAGGATCAACTACAAACATAACTCCTGGGATATCTGTCATGTTCTTGATACCACCTAAGTTCTTTGTTAATTTTTCCATTTCTTTCTTTAAAAGAACTACTTCTCTCTTTGGAAGTACTTCGAAAGTTCCGTCTTCTGACATTCTTTCTAATTCTTCTAATTTGTTAATTCTGTCTCTAATTGTTGAGAAGTTTGTTAATGTTCCACCTAACCATCTTTGGTTAACATAGTACATTCCGCTCTTTTCTGCAGCTTCTTTCATGCATTCTTGAGCTTGTTTCTTTGTTCCAACAAATAGAACTGTCTTTCCTTCTTCAGCTTGTTCTTTCATGAACTCATAAGCTTCGTCTAATTTTTTTGATGTCTTTTGTAAATCGATGATGTGGATACCGTTTCTAGCTTGGAATATGTATTCAGCCATTCTAGGATCCCATCTTCTTGTTTGATGTCCAAAGTGAACACCAGCTTCTAGTAATTGTTTCA
>CAMKBC010000053.1 GCA_946410665.1 uncultured Clostridia bacterium
TCTCTAATTGAAAGTGAATCAACAAAATGTTTTAAAACAAACTCATTATGGTCTGTAATAGCTGTTAAATTTACATTTTTATTCCACTCAAGTGTTTCAGTTTCATAAAAATCGAAATTTTTATATTGATCATCACTTAATTCTATATAATCTTTTAAATCCATACTCTTTTCCTCTATATTTATTTATTTTTAATTGTTTCTAAATATATTAGTAGTACTGTAACGTCAGCTGGTGAAACCCCTGATATTCTTGAAGCCTGGCCTACTGAAGTAGGTTTAACTTTGTTTAATTTTTGTCTTGCTTCTAGTCTTAAACCTTCTATAGTAGAATAATCTGTATCTGGTGGTAATTTCTTATCCTCCATCTTTTTAAATCTATCTACTTGTCCTTCTTCTAATTTAATATATCCTTCATACTTAACTTGAATCTCTACTTCTTTTTGCTCTTGTAAAGTTAAGTTGTCATGTCCATCTTTATCTATTTCTTTTAGAAGATCATATGTCATTTCTGTTCTTCTTAAAAGGTCTGCAAGCTTAGTTCCTGTAAGCAATTCGCTTGAATTGTTTTTCTTCAAAAATTCATTAACTTCTTTTGTTGGTTTTACTATAGTATTCTTAATTCTTTCAATTTCATCTTCAATATGTTTCTTTTTCTCAAGGAACTTATTATATCTTTCATCTGAAATTAATCCAACCTCATGTCCAATTTCGGTTAATCTTAAATCTGCATTATCTTGTCTTAATAATAATCTATATTCGGCTCTTGATGTCATCATTCTATAAGGTTCGTTTGTTCCTTTTGTTACAATATCATCAATTAAAACACCGATGTATGCTTGTGATCTATCAAGGATTACAGGCTCTTTACCTTTTATTTCTTGTGCAGCATTTATACCAGCAATTAAACCTTGGCAAGCTGCTTCTTCATATCCTGATGTTCCATTAATTTGTCCTGCAAAAAACATTCCTTTTATTCTTTTATGCTCTAATGATAACTGTAATTCTTGAGGATCAATACAATCATATTCAATCGCATATGCTGGACGAGTAAATTCACAATGTTCTAAACCTGCGATTGTATGATACATCTCGATTTGAACCTCTTCAGGTAATGATGAACTCATACCTTGAATATACATTTCATCTGTTCCTCTACCTACTGGTTCAACAAATAATTGATGTCTTTGTTTGTCAGCAAACCTTACAACTTTATCCTCTATTGATGGACAATATCTAGGACCTACACCATGTATTCTTCCTGAATATAATGGAGATCTATCTAAATTCTTTCTAATGATTTCATGAGTTCTTTCATTAGTATATGTTAAATAACAATCCATTTGATTATCATCATGATCAAAATCATTTTCCATAGAGAAAGGTTCTATTATATCGTCACCTTTTTCTACTTCCATTTTAGAAAAATCAATACTTCTTCTATTGATTCTAGCTGGTGTTCCAGTTTTGAATCTATTTATAGTAATTCCTAATCCTTTTAATACGTCTGATAATCTATTTGCTGCAGAAACACCATCTGGTCCAGATTCATAAGAAACTTCTCCTATATGAATTGCACCTTTTAAATATGTTCCTGTTGCTAAAACTACAGCATCTACATCATATATTGCTCCTATATTTGTTTCAACTGATTTAACTTTATTATCTTCTACTGTTATATTAACAATTTCACCTTGTTTTAAAAAAAGATTTGGTGTTTCTTCTAATCTTTTCTTCATTTCTTCTTGATATCTTTTCCTATCAGCTTGTGCTCTTAATGAATGTACTGCAGGTCCTTTAGATGTGTTTAACATTTTTAATTGTACATAGGTTTTGTCTGTGTTTTTACCCATTTCTCCACCTAAACAATCAATCTCTCTAACTATATGTCCTTTACTACTTCCACCTATATGTGGGTTACAAGGCATGTTTGCTATACATTCTAGGCTTATTGAGAATATTAATGTTTTCATTCCTAATCTTGCTGCTGCTAATCCTGCTTCGCATCCTGCATGTCCTGCTCCTATTACTGCTACATCATATTTTCCAGCGTAATAACTCATTTTCCTTCCTCTTTCCTTCTTTTTTATTAAAATTGTTTCTTAGATTTTTATGAAACAGAAACAAATTGTATTTTTTTAAAACCCTATTTCCGTAAAACCTTTACTGGCTTGACTTACAATTTATTTTGCTGTTTTGTTTTGTCATTTTAATTAATACTATTTTCCTAGACAAAAATTCTTAAATATCTCATTTATAATGTCTTCTGAGATATTTCTTCCTGTTATCTCTCCTAAATCTTCTAAAGCTTGTTTAATATATATTGCCGAAATGTCAACTGGTGTCTCAACCTCAAGAGAATCAATAGCTTGAGAAACACTATTAATTGCCTTTTGTATTTGATTCTTATGCCTTTCATTAGTAATAATAATCTCATTGTTTTCTGATATTTCGTTTAGTTTAAACATTTCTTCTATTTTTGAGTATAATTCTTCTATTCCTTCTCCTGTTATTGCAGATACTTTTATTATTGGTTTGCCTGTTTGACTTAGTTTTTCTTCTAATTCTTTGTTTTCTTCATCTATGTCGTTCTTGTTTATTATGATAATTGTGTTTTTATCCTCTATAATTTTAACTATTTCTTCATCTTCGTCATCAAATTTTCTAGATTTGTCAAATAGTGCAATTATTAATTCTGCTTCGTTTGCAAGTTTTTTTGCCTTTTTGACACCTATCTTTTCTATCTCATTTTCGGTTTCTCTAATTCCTGCTGTGTCTACTAAGTTTAATAGTATTCCATTTACGTTTAATTGTTCTTCTATTGTGTCTCTTGTTGTTCCTTCAATATTACTTACTATTGCTCTATCCTCTTTTAATAGTGCATTTAGTAGTGATGACTTACCTGCATTAGGTTTTCCTAGAATTACTGTATCTATTCCGTTCTTTAATAGTTTTCCTTGGTTGAAACTGTTTTTTAATTTATCTAAATCTACCTTTATATCTTGAAGTTCTTTTACTGCATCTCTGTTAGCAACTTCTTCTATGTCATACTCCGGATAATCTACGGTTACTTCAATTGCAGTGATTGTGTTAAATAATTTTTGTTCTATATTTTCTATCTTTTTTGATAAACTTCCCTCTAATTGTTTTGCAGACTCTTTTGATTCTTTTTCTGTTTTCGAATTAATTAAATCCATTACAGCTTCTGCTTGTGATAAATCAATTCTTCCATTTAAGAACGCTCTTTTAGTAAATTCTCCTGGTTCTGCAAGGTCTGCACCATTTTTTAAACATAGTTCTAATATTTTTCTTTCTACCACCATTCCACCATGTGTGTTTATTTCGCACATATTTTCCTTTGTAAAGCTTTTTGGTGCAACAAAGTATGAAACTAAGACCTCGTCTATAAAAACGTCTTTATCGACGATTTTGCCGTATTTAATAGTATAGCCTTTTATTTCCTTAGAACTATTCTTAGGAATGAATATTTTATTTAGTATTTCAAAACAATCTTTTCCTGACATTCTAACAATTCCTATTCCCCCATTTCCCTGGGCTGTAGAGATTGCACAAATTGTATTACTCATATATTCCTCCATAAAATAAAAGAGATCAAATTTCAAATTTATGAAACACAGAATATACCTAATAATTAGGTTATTCCTTATATAGTTTCATAAATACGACCTTTGACCTCGATATTTATAAAATATTAAATTTTATTTTCTTTCAATAACTAATTTTCTGTGTGGTTCTTCGCCAATACTATATGTTGTAACAAATTTGCTGCTTTGTAATGATGTGTGTAATATCTTTCTTTCATATGCTGGCATTGGTTCTAATGTAATTTTCTTACCTGTTCTTTTTACTGTTTTTTCAAGCTTTTCAGCTAATTCTTTTAATGTCTTTTCTCTTTTTGTTCTATATCCTTGAATATCAACTGAAACTCTTACTCTTAAATCAGTATCTTTATTTCCTATTGTTGAAACTAAATTTTGAATTGAGTTTATTACTTCTCCTCTATATCCAATTAATTTAGTATTTTCGTCATCATTTATAATAACTTTTAAATCTTTTTCATTTTGCTCAATATCATATGTTATATCTCCATATGCCTTGCAGAAACTATCTAAGAATTTACTAATATTTTCTTTGCATTTATCTACATCATTTTGTGTTGGTTCTTTTCTTTCTTTCTTAACGGGTTCTTGAACTTCCGGTTTTTTAGAAATATTATCTTTAACTGTTAATTCAACTTTAACTACTCTTGGTGCTAGTATACTAAAGAATGTTTTTTTATCTGTTTCTTCTAGAATTTTTATATCAACGCAATCTTTTGTTAGGCCTAATTCTTTAAGTCCTTTTTCAATTGCTTCTGTAGATGTTTTGCCTTCAGCAACTATTGTTTTGCCCATCGTATCCTCCTATTTATTTTCTTGTTTATCAATAATTTTATTTACTACTACTCTTTCAATTAAGTTTAATAAGTTACTTATTAACCAATATAATGAAAGTCCTAAAGGAGCGATCATTGAAATCATTATTGACATTATAGGCATCATAAAGCTCATACCCTTTGTCATTCCTAATGTTCCATCTTCAAGTTCTTCACTTTCTTGATCGGCTTTCTTAATCTTTTCAAACTCTTTAATCTTCTTTTCTTTCTCTTCGCCGTCTTCTAATTTATCTATTTCAGTTTGAAGTTTTTCATATCTTCTAGCTAATTCTGCTGCTCTTCTTTCTTTCTTTTCCTTACTACCCTTCTTTTGTAAATCGTTTGTATATTTCATATTAACAAATGTTACTATTAAGTATAGTATAGGTAAAATTAATACTTTGAAATCATGCCAATTAG
>CAMKBC010000054.1 GCA_946410665.1 uncultured Clostridia bacterium
TCATTAATTTTATATGTTTATTAATATATGGACTCTCTTCTCCTGCGCTTGCATTGTATGATTTATTTGTTGCAATTGCCATATCAACTAAATCTTCTATATAGTTTATTTCAATTACTCCACCTGTTGCTTCAGGAATATTATTTGCTAATGTAAAATATTCATCATACTGATTACCGGTTGTTGTATTTTCTTCTCCTACTGTGAAAGTGTATAATGTTCTATTCTTTTTATATCCATAGTAATCTAATTCAAGCATTTGATATTTGCCATCTTTCAATGGTAATGAGATTTCACCATTTTCATCTGTTGTTACAACATATTGTTCATCTATTAACTTTCCAATGTACTCATTGTTTACATCTTTTGCATAATCTTTTACGTTTCCAGAAGCATCAAGTTCATAGATAACAAAGTTTACATTTGCTAATCTTTCACCTGTATCTTTATCTGTCTTTACTAACTTAAACATTGGTTTATCACTGATTGTAATTGTAGCTATACTTCCTTCAACACTCTTTTGATAAACTGTGTTTAATGTACTTTCATTAACTATCTCTATTGAATAATTATCTTGATTTTTTACAACTTTGAATTCAATTATTTCTGCATTATTTGAATATCCTGTTGGTGCTTTAACTTCTTGTAGTCTATATAATCCGGAAATATCTTTTCCATCAACGTGAGCATATAAATCATCAATAATTATTTCTCCATTTTCATTTGTTGTATAATATGTTTTTGCTGTATTATCTGCACTACTTAATTCAAACTTAGCACCGCTTAAATATTTCTTGTTCTCATCTGTTGAATCTTCAATCTTTACTACTTTCAATTTGTATGTAGGAACCTTCTCATTGTTAATATCAACACTAATTTGAACTTGCCCTACTTCTGCAGTATTGCTAATGCTAATATTTCTTAATTCACCACTTTCAGTATGTAGTGCGTAGTTTCCTTCGCCAGTTTTAATTAATTTGAAATTAATATCACCTAACAAGTAATATCCATCTGCTTTTCTTTCAGCTAATGTATACTCTTCTCCTATGGTCAAGTTGCTAAATGAACATTTTCCATCATTTCCCGTTACACTGCCAGTTCTATTTAGTAAAGCAAACCATACTCCTGATACTGGATCATTTCCATCTTTCTTGTTAATTGTTAATGTGTATTTAGGTTCATCTTCAACTGTTGTTGTGAAAACATCTACTCCATTTTCATTTTGTGATAAAACTGCTGTTGTCTTAAATTGAGCATCTGATAACACTTGTAAATTTAATTTTGTATTGTCATTTGCATCTTCAACAACTTTGAAAATTATTAAATCATTGTTTAATTCATAATCTTTAGATGTTCTTACTTCTTGCATTGTGTAAATTGTATCAATGTAAATTCCTTTGATTATGAAGTTTCCATTTGCATCTGTTGTTCCTAATTTTGTATTAACGATTTCATTGTTGCTATTTAATTCGTTAATAGCATATGTATTTCCTGGAGCAACAAAGTCTGTTCCTGCTCTATATTTTGTTATGTTCAAATTGTATTTTCTAACAATTCTAATTCCTACTCTGTTTGGTTCTGTTTCAATTGCTAATGTACCTTCATTTGTTGCTAATTCATATTTAACAGCATGTGTACTGAATGAAACATCATTGTAGTTTAGTGCATCTTCAATAGTGATGTTATATGTGAAATTGTGTGATACACCTTTTGCTAATTCATAATTATTTAAAACTATTAAGTAACTTCTTACATCTCTGAAGTTTGTTACTTGATCTTTTAATTTCCATTCGCTACTTACGTCTGTATAATCATAAGAGCAATTATCTTTTGTTGAGTAGTAAACTGTTGCTACATTTGCAAGTGCTTCTGGAACATTGATTCCATCACTTGTCATGTATGTATCAAAGTTTGATCCTAATTGTTTCTTTGTAATTACATAACTATTATTTGCTTTTGGAACTTTACCCATAATAGTTATATCTTTTACGATGTTGTTGTAGTTGTTTGTGATTCCAACGCTTACTGTTGCTTCATTTGTTTCTTTGTCAAACTCTGCAACATTTGGAGCTACTGTAACATCATTGTTTGCATTGTAGTTGCTGATTGTTTCTAGTGTTATTAATGATGTAGGTGAAACAAGTTGTACATTTGCGCTTGTTGTTCCAACTTTATCGCTTGTTTCTAAATCTGCATTTACATCATAAACATCTGCAGTTTCATTAATGTATCTAATACAATTTTCGTTATATCCATATACAGTAAATGTTCTATCGCATGTAGAAACTCTTGGATCAACATTTAAATTGTAATCTATTGTTAAATTAAAACTTGTTGGTTCTTCATTCTCTGTTATTATTCTTAAATAGTAATTGTCATTTTCTTGATATAAATCATATCCTACAACACTTACAGTATCTTCACTTGCTGTGATAGAATTAATCTTTGCATTAACTATCTCTTGTGGGAATTTTACTAAGAATTGTCCGTTCTTCCATAATGCATTTCCATATTGAAAATCGCCCACTCTGATTTTCATTGTTCTATTCTCATAGTTTTCTTGTGTAGAAAATGCGCTATCCCACAATTCCATTTTTAAATTAGATCTTAGTGCAATTAATTTTACACTGCCAATGTTAGTTGTGTCTCCTATAAATTCACCAGCATCATAGCATGCACCATAAATGTATGTTGAAAGTTGATCCATTGCTTCGATTTGATCTAATGTGAAATCTTGTTTTAGTTTTTCTAAATCAACTGATTTAACGAAATAAATTGTAAATGCTGTTCCTGGATTTCCTCCAACAACTTCTGCTCTAATATGTTTTACAGCACCTTGGAAAACATATGCTGTACTTGCATCTCTATATTGTCTGCACTCTTCATATGTAAATGTTTTAATTAATTCGTTTGTATCGTTATCATAAATACTTACTGATCCATCTGTGTTCATGAATGATAAGTCTGATCCAAAGTACATTGATTTATTTGAAACATAATCTACAAATAAACTTCCATCGTACTTATCTCCATAATTACTGGCTTCATTACTTTCTTGCATTGTTACGTTTGTTATTGTTGATGTTTTTCCTCTAGTTGCTCTCCATGAAACTGTGTAATCATAATTCTCTACAGCTTGTCCGTTATATAAATCTATTAAGCTTTGTTTTGATAATGCATATCCAGAGAATGGTTCTGTAACTAATCTTTTATCTACTATATCTGCTAAGAAATTAAATATTTCTCCGATTGGTTCTTTTCTGAAAACTAGTGAGAATGTTTTTTCTGCTACATTTGATTTTGTTGGATTATCGAATTCATCTGCATCTAAATTGTATCCAACATAGTATCCTGAAACAGGCATACTAATTTCTTCATAGTTTTCAATTGAATCTAAAACTTCTTGTGGATAGGTAATTTGTATTTTGTATGTGTTGTTTGAAGAAATTCTATTTTCAATAACTCCATTTTCATTTGGTTCTGCTTCTCTTGTTATTGTTAATGTTTTAGTATCTGAATTGTAACTTGATGTTACATTGTCGTTTGCACATTTTGCTTCTACTGCGTCGTAACCTTTTAGTGCTGGGATGTTTACTGTTAGTGAATTTTCTTTTAGTAACATGTATGTGTAGTTTTCACTAATACTTACATTTAATTCAATTGTGTTTGATTCCATTTCTTGTGTGTAAAAGTTATATACACTTGTGTAATTCTCTCCGCTGATTGTTGTATATAAATTTCCATACCATTCAACTTTTAGATTTATCTCTTTTCTTAATTCAGTTTCGTTACCTTCGTCATCTACATATGTTCCTGTAAAGATAACTTTTGAATCTCTTGAATAGTTGTTTATATTATTCTCTATCTTTGGAGTTATGTTTCCGATTATTAACTTTTGAGTTCCGGGATTTACTTGATTTAATTCGATGTTCTTTACACTTCTTGAAGTATAGTTGTATTTCAATACACTATCTTTTATCATCGCCATATTTAAATCAAAGTTGTTGCCCTCGATAGCAATTTTTCCATCTTTTAGATATCCTTGTGATAAAACATTGATATCCATGTACAAATTATCTGTAGCATTTAGGTCTGTGCAGCTTCCTAAGATTTTTTCTGCTGTGCCATTGCCATCTAGATCCTTTGCAAAAAACGCTGTGAACTTAACAAATTCACAGTTATCAAATCCTTCGTCTTCACTTTCCACTGTTTCATACTCTTTTGAGTGAATCATATCAGCTGTAATAATCTTTTGATCATTGCTGTTTTTAACAACTACCATTGCAATTACAGCGATTACTGTTAATACTAATGCAATTAAACTGATACGGAATTGTTTTTTGCTTACGTTACTTAACCAATTCTTTAACATAACTCTTTCTCCTTCGTGTGATTAATTATTATATTTAATTAATATTTAAATAATTAATCTTTAAATTTGATGGCTTAATTATCCTTCTTTATTATATTGTCTTCCATTGAGTTTACTTTTCATTCAAAAAAACAAGTGAAATATTAGGTTAGTTTTTACCATCTATCTC
>CAMKBC010000055.1 GCA_946410665.1 uncultured Clostridia bacterium
ATTCCTGCAATGAAGTCTACAATACGCTTAAAAAGACCACTAAAAAAGTTCCTTACGGTTCTTTTACTGATCATATCCATGTGTTTTTTATTCTTTTCTCTAAATTGTTTTAGATCTTCTTCGTTCATACTGTTAAGATTATCTAAAACTTCAGATTCCTTAACTTTTTGTTTCTTCATTTTTACCCTTTTTCAAGCATAAATTTCAACATATCTATTATATCGCTACTAGCCGTATAAGTCAATAATAAAAAGACTTTGTCGAATTTTAATTCATCGACAAAGTCTTCTTTTTTACTATTTTTAGGTTGTTTAGTTATATTAGCCAAATATACCTTTTTTCTTAACAGGTGGTTGTTCACCTAAAGATTCGGCTAATTTATTGAATAATTCACGTTGTTCCTTTGATAATTTCTTTGGAACTTGTACTTGAACTGTGAATAACAAGTCGCCGCAAGCGCTTGAATTTAGCTTTTTGAAGCCTTTTCCTTTAATTGTAAAGGTTGTACCTGTTTGTGTTCCGGCTGAAATTGTGAATTTTTCTTCTTCTCCAGTAACTGTTGGAATCTTTAATTCAGCTCCTAAAGTTGCTTGAGTTATTGTAATAGGAATTGTACAAACTACGTTGTAACCGTCTCTATCAAACAATTTACTTGCTTTTACATTAATATCTAAGTAAATATCTCCATTTTCGCCGCCATTTTTACCTGGTTCGCCTTTACCTTGTAGTCTTAATGTTTGACCATCTTGAACTCCGGCTGGGATACTAACTTCGATAGTTACATTCTTTCTAATTGTTCCTTTTCCGCCACAAGTTGTGCAAGGTTCTTTAATTATTTTACCTGTTCCACGACATTCATCACATGTTCCAACTGTTTGGAATGTAGCAAATCCGCCAAGTGATGATGTTTTTCTAACTTGTCCTGTGCCGTGACAAACGTGACATGTTTCAACACTTGTACCAGGTTTTGCACCCATACCATGACATGTGTCGCAAGAAACATTCTTACTGATTGTAAATTCTTTGGTTACACCTGTAAATGCTTCTTCGAATGATATTGATAATGAAGCATGTAAATCTTGTCCCTTTGATGGGGCATTTGGATTTCTTCTTGAACTTCTTCTGCCTCCTCCAAATATTGAAGAAACAAAGTCGTCCATTACATCGTCAAATCCAAATCCACCAGAAGTGTATGAGTATCTTGAACCTCCAAATCCAAATGGATCAAATCCTGCACCACCGGCACCGCCTCCGAATCCTTCAGCACTACCAAATTGGTCATAATTCTTTTTCTTTTGAGGGTCAGATAAAACAGAATAAGCTTCGCCTATTTCTTTGAATTTCTCTTCAGCTTCTTTTTTATTGTCTGGATTGGCATCTGGATGCCACTTTTTTGCTAAGTGTCTGTATGCTTTTTTGATATCATCGTCTGAGGCATTTTTGTCTAAACCTAAGATTTCATAATAATCTTTTGCCATTTTATCCTCACTATATTCATTTTGAATGGCGAGCTTTTATGAAGCCCGCCGATTCAAGTTTTAATTGTCTTCTAATTAGTCTTTCTTTTCTTCGCTTTCAGCATCTGTTGCTGCACTTTCGTCTTTCTTCTCTTCCTTTGGTTCTTCTTTTGGTTCCTCAGTTTGAGCTGCGTTTTGTGCATATAGTTTTTCAGAAATTGCATAGAATACTTGTGTTAAGCTTTCTGTTGCTTTCTTGATTTCGTCAACATCTTTGCCTTTTAATGCTTCGTTTACTTTGTCGATTTCTGTCTTAACTTTAGATTTTTCTTCAGAGCTAATCTTGTCTCCTAATTTATCTAATGTTGTTTGGCAATTGTATACTAAGCTTTCTGCGTTATTTCTAACTTCGATTTCTTCTTTCTTCTTTTTATCTTCAGCGCTGTGTGCTTCTGCATCTTTAACAGCTTTTTCAATTTCTTCATCACTTAAGTTTGTTGATGCTGTAATTGAAACTTGTTGTTTGTTTCCTGTAGCCATATCTTTAGCTGATACGTGAACGATACCGTTTGCATCAATATCGAATGTAACTTCGATTTGTGGAACTCCTCTTGGAGCTGGAGCGATTCCTGATAATTGGAATCTTCCTAATGTTTTGTTGTCAGCTGCCATTTCTCTTTCACCTTGTAGAACGTGTACTTCAACTGAAGTTTGTCCGTCTGCTGCTGTAGAGAATACTTGTGCTTTCTTTGTTGGAATTGTTGTATTTCTATCAATTAATTTTGTGAATACTCCACCATATGTTTCGATACCTAATGATAATGGTGTTACGTCTAATAATACGATATCTTTAACGTCTCCAGATAATACACCACCTTGAATAGCTGCACCGATAGCAACACATTCGTCTGGGTTGATTCCTTTATCTGGTTCTTTTCCTGTTATTTTCTTAACCATTTCTTGTACGCATGGAACTCTTGTAGATCCACCAACTAATAATACTTTTCCAATATCATCTGGTGTTAATTTAGCATCTTTTAATGCGTTTTCAACTGGTTTTCTTGTTTCTTCAACTAAGTCATGAATTAATTCTTCGAATTTAGCTCTTGTTAATGTCATGTCTAAGTGTTTTGGACCTGAACCATCAGCTGTGATGAATGGTAAGTTGATTTGTGTTTGTTGCATTTGTGATAATTCGATCTTAGCTTTTTCTGCAGCTTCCTTAAGTCTTTGCATAGCCATTTTATCTGATGATAAATCAATTCCTTGATCTTTCTTGAATCCCTCAACCATCCAGTCGATGATCTTTTGATCGAAGTCGTCACCACCTAAGTGTGTGTTTCCATTTGTTGATAAAACTTCGAATACACCGTCGCCAATTTCAAGAATTGAAACGTCGAATGTACCACCACCAAGGTCATAGATCATGATCTTTTGATCTGTTCCTTCTTTATCCATACCAAAAGCTAAAGCTGCTGCTGTTGGCTCGTTGATAATTCTTTGTACATCTAATCCAGCGATTTTACCAGCATCTTTTGTTGCTTGTCTTTGTGAATCGTTGAAGTATGCTGGAACTGTGATAACAGCTTGTGTTACTTCTGTTCCTAAGTATGCTTCTGCATCTGCTTTTAATTTTTGTAAAATCATTGCTGAAATTTCTTGTGGTGAGAATTTATCTCCATCAATGTTGATGTTGTCTGATGTTCCCATTTTTCTCTTAATACTGATGATTGTATGATCTGGATTTGTAACTGCTTGTCTTTTAGCAATTTGTCCAACTAATCTTTCTCCGTCTTTGCTGAATGCTACTACAGATGGTGTAGTTCTTGCGCCTTCAGAGTTAGGTATAACTACTGGCTCGCCACCTTCCATAACTGCTACGCATGAATTTGTTGTTCCTAAATCAATTCCTATAATTTTTCCCATTTTAAAATTCTCCTTTTATATAAAATTAATTTTAACTTTTTACTTTTTTGTTTTGTGTCTTAATGTTTTTCTTTTGTAGTTATTAAGTTTTACTATTTTAGTTTGCTACAACTACCATTGAATGTCTTAATACTCTGTCGCCAATCATGTAGCCTTTTCTGAATTCTTCTTTAATTGTGTTAGGTCCTAATTTAGGATCTTGGCACATGCTTACCGCTTCATGAAGTGAAGGATCAAATTGTTTTCCTACTGCTGGAATTTCTGTAACATTGTTTGCTTGTAAAACATCTTTGAATTGTTGTAATACCATTTTGATACCGTCTTGATATTGCTTGTCTGCAGTTTCTGCTGCAGCAGCTTTTTCAAGATTATCAATTGCAGGAAGTAAACTAATGATTACGTCTCCCATAACAGATGAATATAATCCTTGTCTTTCCTTATCGCTTCTCTTCTTAAAGTTTTCGAATTCTGCCATAAGTCTTTTTATTCTGTCATCTGCTTCATCAAGTTGTTGTTTTTGTTCTACTATTTTGTCGTTTAGTTGTTGAATTGCTTTTTCAGTTGGATCTGTAATTTCTTTTTCGATTTTCATCTTAGGAGCGTTTGGATCTTCAACTTCTTCAGTTTCATCAACTAGTTCTTCTTGATTTAACTCTTCGTCCAATTCTCTAACCTCTCTTTCCTTTTGTATTTTTCTTTTCAGATAGATTTGATATTCCATCTGTTAATAGTCGTATTTCTTTGTTTTCTAACAACCTACTTCTTATTGAATTACTATCTTTGCCTGACAGTTTTCCACTGTTTAATTCTTTTCTTATATATTTAAGAACAGAAATTACTTTTGAGTAATCCATTCTTGTAGGTCCTAGAATTCCGATTGTTCCTAAATCTTTTTCTCCAACTTTATTTTTAAATGTTATAAGTGAGAAATCATTTAGGCCATTTACTTCATTTCCTATATAAACGTTAAAGTCTTCATCACCATCTAGCAAGTTAAATATTAAATCTTTACTATCGATTAGTCCTAAAAACTTTTTCGCTGTTTCATTCTCTCTAAATTCTGGATTGTCTAAAGCTTGTTTAGTTCCTTGAATATATACGCGCTCGTCTTGTTTTAATGTTTTATTTAATTGTTTAATAATTGGCTTTATAACATCA
>CAMKBC010000056.1 GCA_946410665.1 uncultured Clostridia bacterium
ATTTCTCGTCAAAGAACTTGGGGAGTTCCACTACCAATTTACTACTGCCAAGATTGTCATGAACCATATGTAACAGAAGAATCAATTGCAAAGATTCAAGACATTGTTAGAGAAGAAGGAACAAATGCATGGTGGGCAAAAGATGCAAAAGAACTTATGCCAGAAGGTGCAAAATGTTCTAAATGTGGATGCACAGAATTCATTAAAGAAAAAGACATTATGGATGTTTGGTTCGATTCTGGTTCAACACATCAATCAGTTTTAGTAGAAAGAGGATTAGATTATCCAGCTGACCTTTACCTAGAAGGTAACGATCAATATAGAGGATGGTTCCAATCATCATTATTAACATCAGTAGCAACACATGGTAAAGCTCCATTCAAAGAAGTTTTATGTTGCGGTATGGTTGTTGATGCACAAGGAAGAAAGATGTCAAAATCTTTAGGAAATGGTGTTTCACCAATCGATGTTTGTGATAAATACGGAGCTGATATTTTAAGATTATGGGCGTTATCATCTAACTATGAAATGGATGTTAACTTATCTGATGGAATCTTAAAAGGAATTTCAGATGTTTATAGAAAGTGGAGAAACACAGCTAGATTCTTACTAGGAAACACATCTGATTATGATCCAAATGAGCCAGTAGCATACGAAGACTTAGAAGAAATTGATAGATGGGCATTAACAAGATTAAATAAATTAGTTAAAGATGTAACAGAAGATTATGAAAAATATGACTTTGGTACAGCTTATCATGATATCAACCAATTCTGTGTTGTTGATATGAGTAATATTTATTTAGACATCATCAAAGATAGATTATATACAGAAAAAGCAGATTCAAAATTAAGAAGAAGTGCTCAAACTGTTATGTACTATATTTTAGATGCACTTGTTAAAATTTTAACTCCAATGACTGTATTTACTGCAGAAGAAATTTGGAGCAAGATGAAACACACAAGTGATGAAGAAGTTAGAAGTCCAATGTTAACTTCATATCCAAAAGTAAATGAAGCTTGGGATGATCAAGCACTAGTTGAAAAATGGAAGAGAATTCTTGCAATCAAAGATGTTGTTGCAAAAGAACTTGAATTAAAGAGAGCAGACAAAGTAATTGGAAACTCACTTGAAGCTGAAGTTGTTGTTACAGCATCAGGAGATGATTACAAATTATTAAATGAGAATAAAGATTTAATTAAGGATGTAATCATTATTTCTAAACTTGACGTAGTAGAAGGAACAGATGAAGAAATTACAGCAGTGGCAAAACGTACTGAAATGGAAAAATGCGAAAGATGTTGGAAATATGATGAAGATATTGAAGACGGATTATGCCCACGTTGTAGAGAAGTTTTAGGAAAATAAATGATTAATAACTTATGGAGACGGATTTTTATTCGTCTCCTTGAGTTGTCTTAAAGAAGGAAGCAATGAAAGTAACAGATTTTAATTACGATTTACCAGAAGAATTAATAGCACAAGTACCAATTAAACAACGTGACGAATCACGTTTATTAGTTGTGGATAGAAACACTGGTGAATACGAAGACAAAATATTTCACGATATAATTGATTATTTAGAACCAGGTGATTGTTTAGTTAGAAACAATACAAAAGTTATACCAGCACGTTTATATGGACAAAAAGATACAGGTGCTAAAGTAGAATTTGTTTTATTAAAACAAATTGAAGGTGACATCTGGGAAGCAATGGTTCGTCCAGGAAACAAACTTCATGAAGGTGCAAAAGTATCATTCGGTGATGGTTTATTAAACGCTGAAATTTTAGGAACATTAGAAGATGGAACTAGAAAAGTAAAATTTACATACCAGGGAATATTTAACGAAATCCTTGACCAAATAGGTTTAATGCCTTTACCACCATACATTCATGAAAGCTTAAAAGAAAAAGATAGATACAATACAGTTTATGCACAATGGAAAGGTTCGGCAGCTGCACCAACAGCAGGCTTACATTTCACACCTGAACTTTTAAAGAAGATTGAAGAAAAAGGAATCGACATTGCAAACGTAACATTACATGTTGGTATCGGAACATTCAGACCAGTTAAAGAAGAAAACTTAGAAGACCACCATATGCATACAGAACATTACTACATCAAACAAGAAGATTGTGACAAGATTAACAAAGCAAAACAATCAGGACATAGAGTTATCTGTGTTGGTACAACATCATGCAGAACAATTGAAACAATTGCTGATCCAGAAACAGGCTTAGTAAAACCAACAGAAGGTGACACAGGAATTTATATTTATCCAGGATATAAATTTAAATGTATGGATGCATTAATAACAAATTTCCACTTACCAGAATCAACATTATTAATGCTAGTTAGTGCATTCTCAGATAGAGAAAAGATTCTTAATGCATACAAACATGCAGTAGATGAAAAGTATAGATTCTTCTCATTTGGAGATGCAATGTTTATTCATTAATCTAGTTTTTAATATATATTTTTTGTCCTTGCTCTCCTGCGAAAACGCTACGCATTCTTCTTGGAATTCGCGCTTCGCTTGGTCGCTGCGCGGACTGCAAAATATTATATTAAAAACAGAATTATAAAGGAAGTAAAATGGACAAAGAGTCTAAAGAAAAAATTAAGCTATTAAAAAAGCAAGAAAAGTATAATCAAATATATTTAGATTATGGCGCAGAAGCTTATCAAAAATACACACCTTCTAAAGTAAAAAAAGCTGAACTTAAGAAGCTTAAAAAGGAAGGTAGATATGAAGATATCTACAACAAGTATGGTCCAGCTGAACATGAAAAAATATTAGTGAAGGCAATGTATGAAGAAATAAAAGAAGCTAAAGGGCCATTGAAAGCGATTCTTTGGAACATTGGAAAAAAGTTAAAAATAGCGACAGCTTATACAGCATTGATAGCAGCGACAAGTGCAACTACGTTGACAGGAATGGCAATGTCAGATGCAGAAAAAAATATTAAAAACAATGCTATTGAATATGCAGCTGATATTGAACAATACAATAACAAGATTAACAAATATGCAAATGAAATAAACGAAATGAATCTTACTGATGTACAAGTGTTCATGAAAGTTATGGATGATATGTGGGGAAGCATCAAAGGATATAAAACTCCAGAACTAAATCTATCAGGATTTTACGAATTAGATTTAGCAACAGAAGAAGGATATGGAGTATGCCGCAACATGGCAAGTGATGTTGCAAAAAAATTGAATGCTATAAACCCAGAATACAATGCGCGCGTAATTCCTGTTGGAATGGGTGATACATATTATCAAATTGCAAATATAACAAGAACAGTACTACAAGAAAATGAAACTGTGAGTGAACATGAAGGTGAAGAGAATGAATCATCGCCTGATATACTTGCAAAAATATTTGGAAATCACATGGTAACGCTAGTGGATGTCAAGGAAGATAATTTAACATTAGTATTAGATCCAACAAATCCTGGAATAGGTATATATAAAGATGGAGATATCATAATGTTAAATCCAGTACATGATGCATCAAGCAATGAAAAAATAGAGTATGAAGCAAAAGAATATACAAGTGCAGTAATTATTCGTGGTGAGGGAATGCAAGGCGTAGTAGATACTATAAAAGATTATTTCAGCACTTATGAAGATGCAAATTTAACATTTGAACAAATAGAAGAAAAGTACGGATTAGAAGCTCAGAATACAGCGCTAGATGAAGTAAGAGAAATGAGCAAAACAGAACAAGAAAAATTTGTTGATAGTTTAAAAGTTGGCGACACTGAAAAAGGAGAACCAAAATCTATTAATGAAAATGAAGTTATTATGCATCAAAGAGAAAGCAACGAACAAGAAAGATAAAATAAAACTCGAAAGAAGAAAACTATGGAAGATAATAAAAATTATTTACCAATTGAAGTTAAAAATACAGGTTTGATCAAGAGTCCTAATGTTAGTGACAGATTTAAACGTGCATTAAAAATTGTAGGTGGAGTTGGAGTTGGAACAGTTGGCTTCATAGTAGGCGGTGCAAGTGCACTTATTCCAATACCAGCTTTAGCAACTACTGCTAGTGCAATTGGATTTGCTACAACTGTTTATGGATTATCTGGATCAGTTATTAATGCTGTTTTTAGAAGAGATAAAGACTTAATGTTCGAAGCTAGAAAAAAACTTGATGGTAGATATTATTTGTTTCAAAAAGTTGATAGCTTAAAATATGCAAGAGGTTTAACACCTTATGAAGTAGCAGGATTAATGGCACTAAATACAATCGTTGGATTAGGCAGATATCAAGGTGCTTTGGAACATAAAATGGCATTTCAAGAGAATGGAAAAAATGTATATAAACCAGGATTTGCAACAAGAACTTGGGGAATTAATATTAAGAACTTTAAAATTTTAGAAGAGTTAGGTTATATATCAATAGACGAAGAGAAGCCAGCAGGAAAGTCAAACATGCTAATTGAAAAAATGACTGTTGGAAATACAAAAGGTTTAAGA
>CAMKBC010000057.1 GCA_946410665.1 uncultured Clostridia bacterium
TTAAGAATCTCATATATAATTTCGTCTATTTTCAAGACACAAAGTAGTTGTGGTTTAACTGAATATTTCATTCGTTTGCCATATCTCTCTTTGAGTTCTTCTTCGGTTGCATATCTCTTGCTTTCTTCACGAACATAATCGTTCCAATACTTTGAGACTTCGTAATGATGGTCTGAGTCTTTTTCTGCTTTATATAAACAACAAATGTAATAAACGGTTCCGTGATTATCTTTGATAACAGTATCTAAGCACTCAAATGAATTACCCAAAATATCGTGGTTGATTTGATCCGCTTTCAAATCACCAAAAGTCCATTCGGAATCGGTAAACTTAATGTCTAAATCAATATCACCTTTTTTCTTGGATCCATACCATTCAATTTTAGAATTGCTATGTTCTGCCAAGTACTTCTTGAATAAGTATTCAAAATACCAGCCTTGCCATTCGCCTTGTCGAGCGTTGTTGTCATTGGCATCCACCATTTCTTTATAGCATTCAATACCATTCCACTCTTTTTTGATTGTGTCTTTGAATGAAGATACGTAATCATTGATTAATTTCATCAAGTCATCTTGTGTTGATGAAGTTGTTAAAACATATTCATCATATTCGATTCCAACTTCTTGGCATGCTTTGCTTTTAATTTTTACATACACTTTTGAAGCTTCATCATCTCCACATAAAATAACTGCAAGTTTTGGTTTAGTCTTAAAAGTTTTTACTTTTTCAGCCAAATTTTCTCTAATTTCTTTAGCCAATTCTCTACCATCAATTAAAACCATACTTCACTCCTTAAAAAAGCAATTTTTATACACCCTTTTTATATCACATTTGTCTACAAAAAAGAAGAAAAAACGCTATATTTCCTTATATTAAATTAGTGTTTCATTATTGTAACATTTATTGTTAACCTACATTTTTATTGATATACTTTCAAGGTATAATTTAATAGTATAAGGAGATTTATTTATGAAAAAGAAGACTTTAAGAATTATCACCATTGCTCTTCTTGTAGTAATGATTTTCGCTGCTTTTTCAAGCGTTTTTGCTGCACCTACTGCTAAAGGTGACGCTACAATGACACTTGTAAAAGATGAAATCGCTTCAGGAACATTTGGTGAACAAGACTATGGCTCTTACAGAAAGGAAAAAGTTAACTTTGATGCTGCTAAAAAGCTTATCGACATCAAATTAACAGTAACAAACAACGCTCCAGAGCCAAAATCACATGAAGAAGAAATTCCAGGTGATTTACCAGGAGAAATCGTATACTTAATTGATATTTCAAGATCAATGAGTGTTAACGAAGTAACAATCAACGGACAAACAACAACAAGAAAACAAGCAGTTATCGATGCTGCTAAAATCTTAACAGATAAGTTATTTGCTCAAAACAAAGACTTAAAAGTTGGTGTAGTTGGATACGCAACATCAACAAACGATGACGAACGTGGAACACTTAAAGATGCTAAAGTATTTACAGAAAGCTTAGTAACAACAAAAGAAGCAGTTAACTCTGTATTTGATACAGTTGCAACAACAACAATGGGTAATACAACAGATATTCAAATGGGATTAAGAGCTGCTGCATCATTATTCACAGATTCAACAACAGCAAAAAAATATATCGTATTATTAACAGATGGTATTCCAAACGTAGCTGAAGGAGTTATTCCTACAACATATCCAGAAGGAAGTGGACAACAAGGTTGGCAAAGTGCTTATGACATGAATGTTTTTAATCCTACAAAAGCAGAAGTTAAAGGATTAAAAGATAAAGGAATTAATTTAGTATCTATCTTAATTAACATGTTAGATAATGAATTACCATTCTCAACAATGACTCCAGGCGACATGCAAACAATGTATGAAGCTATTGGAAGACCTATTAGCGAAGCTGGTGAAAAACCAACATATTTAGATGTTTCAAAATATATCTTTGGTACAACAACAAAACCAACAACAGGCGATGTGTACTATATACCAACAGATGATGAAATTTATGATTATATTACAAAAACAGTTTATGATTCTATGATTGGAGAACCAACAAAGAAAACTGTAGTTGATGTTCCAGAATACGTGCTAGAAGATATCGTTCTTAAAGATTACTTCCCAGCAAATATCGTAGCAAACTTTGATAAAGCTGAATTAATCGCTCCTTCAAAAGGAACAATCACAGCAGAAATCAACAAAGCTGACAATTCAATCACATGGACAATTGGTGATTTAAAACCACAAGAAACAGCAACATATACTTATAGATTAACATTAAAAGATACATTCGATAGTTCAATTATCGGAAAGAATCTTCCAACAAATGAAAAGATTACAATTACTTATAAAGAAAAAGGACAAGATGGAAAACCTGTAGAAGATACAAGATGCCCAGTAGTTATGTTAGATGTAATTCCTAAGAAAGTTATTCCACAAACTGGTGAGAATACAATCTTATTTGTAGGACTTGCATTATTAGCAACAGTAAGTATCGCAGTAGTATCTAAAGTTAAATCAAGAAAATAAACTAAAGATAAGTAATAAATAAATCTATAATATATAAAAATTAAGAGGAGCATTTAATGCTCCTCTCTTTTTATTAATAATAATTTCTATAATTAATTAACTACTTCCATATCCCCTTTTTCTTTCATTACTTCAAGGTTCAATACTTTTAAATAGTAGTACTCGCCATAGTATTCATCATATCCTTCTTCAAGTTCGCCGATAACTTTAAGCCATGTGCTCTCTTCTTTAAATGTTTCTGCTATCTTGCCATCAAGTTGGTATTCTAAAACAGAATAACCAGATGGACAAGTTGGACATAATGTATTTTTTGAATATCTTCCAACAAATGTATATGGTGTTCCATCACGATTTGTTAAATAAAATCCCTCTATCTCGATCTTCTTATCTTGATAATTAGCTGGATTGTAGTACATGTCTGTTATCGTTGTATCAAAATAATTTGTTCCGATTACCATATCTGCTTTTTCAACTTTGCCAGTGCTTGTATATAAAGTGCCGTCAGCAAGTTCCATTTTTGTATACTCGCCATTTGTATTGGTTGGCTGAGTTTCATTTTCTGTTGCTGTTCTATTAGCTACAGCTGAATTCTTGCCGTCATCATTCGTAGCGTCTTTTTTTGATTGATTAATATTGTTCATAACAATAATAGCTGCCACAATTCCTACAATTGCAATTATCAAAACACCAATCCATAATAATTTCTTTTTATTCATTCGTATCTCCTTAAAATTATTCGTGAATTATTCTTTCTATAATCGAGAATAACACAAATAAAACTAAATTTACAATAACAATCATTGCTCCAGTACTAATATTATAAACGTAAGATAAGTAAATTCCCATTAAGAAAGATAAAACACTGATAATAGCTGAGCTAATAACAACTTTCTTAAATGACTTGAATAATCGCATTGATGTAAGTGCTGGGAATATAATAATGCTACTAATAAGCATAACACCCATCATTCTCATACCAACTGTAATGATAAGTGCTGTAAGAACAGCAATAATATTTGTATATCTTTTAGCTTTAAGTCCACTTGCTTTAGCAAAGTCTTCATCAAAAGTAACAACAAATAATTTTCTATAATAAACAATAAATAGAATTGCAATTACGATACTAACTGCGATGCTTAAATAAACATCTGGCATACTCATTGCTAAAATACTACCAAACATGAAATTACATACATCAGTATTCATTCCCGTTGTTAGCGAAGTGACCGCAACACCAATCGCTAAAGCCGAGCTTGAGATTAAAGCAATTGCACTATCACTCTTAATCTTGCTGTTGTTCCCAATTTTCAAAAGTAAAATTGCAGAAACCGCAACACATGGAATTGCTATGTATAATGGAGAAGTTGCACCAAATGCTGTAGCAATTGTTAAAACACCAAAGCCAACGTGAGATAAACCGTCTCCAATCATACTGTATCTCTTAAGTACTAAACTTACACCTAGAAGGGCTGCGCATAAACTAATTAAAACACCAACCAATATCGCTCTTTGAATAAAAGCGTGGCTCATCATCTCTGCTATTGTTTCAACCATTATTCTGCACCTCCTTCTTTGTGTTCACTCTTTTTGTAATCGTGATTTCCGTGCTCGTCGTGATGTGCAGGACATTCGCAATGCTTGCTGTGATATTTATCAAC
>CAMKBC010000058.1 GCA_946410665.1 uncultured Clostridia bacterium
TAGCTAAGTGCAAACACCTTGTTCATGGAACTACATTTAAAGAATTTAAAAAGAGTCTATATGACATGGTTGATGATTTTGAAGAAATCAAAGTCGACATGTCAAAACCAAAACCTAAAGTTGGAATCGTTGGTGAGGTATTAATTAAATATCAACCATTTGGAAACAACTTCGTTGGTCAAAAATTAGAAGATGCAGGATGCGAAGTTATCTATCCTGAATTTATGGGCTTTATCAAGTTTGTTGCTACACATAAGATTACATTTAATCAATTAATTAAAACAAACTCAAAATCAGCCAAAATTTTCAAAGTTGTTATCAAATTGGTAGAATTAATAGAGAAGGATATAAAAACGGCTCTATTGACATCCTCGAAAGAATACATGCTACCTGCAAACATCTTTGACTTAGAGAAAAATGTACAAGACATTTTATCAATCGGAAATCAAACTGGTGAAGGTTGGTTCTTAACTGCTGAAATGGTTGAGTACATTGAACATGGAATTACAAATATCGTTTGTGTTCAACCTTTTGCATGCTTACCAAACCACGTTGTTGGTAAAGGTGTTATAAAGACAATTAGAGATAAATACCCTATGGCTAATATTTCTCCAATTGATTATGACCCTGGTGCATCAGAAGCTAACCAAACAAACAGATTAAAATTATTAATTGCAGTAGCAAAAGATAATTTAAAAAATCAACAAGAAGATAATAAATAAAACATTTTAGAAAGGAGTGCTTGATGAGTAGATTTACCCCAAAAGAAACATATCGTAAAATATCAGATATCAGTCTTGAATATTTAAAAAACGATTGTAATATCAAGGGGTTAATATTCGACTTTGATGGCACTCTTCAACTAAAATGGAAAATATCTAAATCAACATTTGAATTTATAAAAGAAGCTAAAGAAAGTGGACTTAAGGTTGCTGTAGTAAGTAATAACATTCACATTAATGATTTCTTGCTACGCAAAATGAACATTATATCTATCAAAAAATTTGCATTAAAACCATTTAAAAAGCCACTTTTAGATATGGCTAGAAGAATGAAACTAAAGCCTGAACAAATTGCTTTCGTAGGAAACAATAGATTTACAGACATATATGGATCTAATCGAGCTGGAATGTATTCTATATATATTCAAAATAATATTAATGGTTTCTTCCATAGACGCAAAACTCAGGGTTCTTTAGAAGAAAAAGGTATTAATAAAATAGACGATTAAGTCTTTAATATTAATAATATTATTGGTACAGTTGTTGACACAGGCTTCTAAATGTGCTAATATATCTTTGTTGCAAAAATTGCACACACGCAGAGGTGGTCGAGTTGGTTGATGGCACCAGTCTTGAAAATTGGCAAGGGTTTATAGCCCTTCGTGGGTTCGAATCCCACCCTCTGCGCCATTTTTTTATTTAATATTTTTAAATAACCAACCATGGAGATTTACCCAAGTGGTTGAAGGGGACAGTTTGCTAAACTGTTAGGGTTCGTTTAGGGCCGCGAGAGTTCAAATCTCTCAATCTCCGCCAAAAAAAAGATATGATGTTAATCATATCTTTTTATTTTGCTTTTTATATATTCTCTTATTTTATTATTTAACATTCATAGCAATCTTTAATGCGTCTGTTTCTTCTACTGATAATGTTGAATTTGCTTTTCCTTCAGTAATTGATTTAGCAAACACATTTGATCCATCAATACTATAAATACTATTTATAATTACACCTGTATTTTCTCTATTTAGTAATGCTATTGCAAAGCTTAATTTGTTTCTTGTATTGCTGTATGCATCATACTTAATAATTCCTACTTTGCTTACGGATTTAAGGGAATCGTCGTTTAGTTTTCTACAAAATTCTATTATCTCATCATCCCTTTTATCTATTTCATTTACTTTTTCAATATATGTTTTTAGTATCTCAGTTATATCTTTTCCCTTACCTAAACTTAGTGCAAGTCTTTCATAACGATACTTTGTTTTTAACGTTAATAACAAACTTATAATTGCAATAGTTAGTGTGCTAACTATTAATACTAATTCTACAATATCTATAGCTTCCACGAAATGTTATTGTCCCTTTCTAATTAAGCTTAGCATCCTCTCTAACTCGTCATTTGTAGAATATTGAATAATAATCTTTCCGCTATGAGCACCGGCATTTAATTTAACCTTTGTTCCAAAGAAATCTTGAAATGAATCTTCGATGTCTCTATAAACAGCTTCATATTTTCTATTTTTCTTAGGTATTTTCTTCTTTCTCTTTACGATATCTTCAATATCTTTAACAGTACTTCCTTTTTCAATAATGTTAAGTGCTGCTTGATATTGTTCATCTCCATCTGTAATTGCTAATAATGTTTTGCAATGTCCTTCAGATAATTTACCTTCAGCTGCTAGCTCAAGTACTCTAGGATCAAGGTTTAGAAGTCTTAGTGTATTTGTTGTATATGTTCTACTGATTCCTAATTTATCTGCAAGTTGTTGTTGTGTCATGTTGTAATTATCTATTAATTCTTTATATCCCATTGCTTTTTCAATTGGATTTAAGTTTTCTCTTTGAATGTTTTCTATTAAAGAAATCTCTTTATTTTTTTGTTCATCTTCATCTCTGATAATACATGGTATTTCTTTCAAACCCGCTATTTTAGAGGCTCTCCATCTTCTCTCACCAGCGATAATTCTATAATATTTACCTTTGTTTTCAACAACGATTGGTTGAATCAAACCATAATTCTTAATTGATGCAGCTAATTCATTTAAAGCTTCTTCATCAAATTTCTTTCTTGCTTGTGTTGGATTTGGCTCTATATCAACTATTTTGATGTTTTTAATTTTATCATTATCACTTTGTGCAACTTCTTTTTTCATTTCAGAAAGAACTTTGCTCTCTGAAAATAATGCATCAAGTCCTTTTCCTAATCCTGAATTTTTTGCCATTTGTAATTCCTCTTTTCTCTATTTTTTACTATTTTTCATTCTTCTTCAAAAACTCTTTAACTAGTTTGTCGTAGGCTCTGCCGCCTTTTGAGAATGGATCGTAACTTGAAATAGGTTCTCCATAACTTGGTGCTTCACTTAGTCTAACGTTTCTTGGAATTAATGTTTCAAAAACTCTATTTTCAAAAAACTTTTGAACTTGCTCTACTACTTGGTTTGAAAGCTTTGTACGAGGATCGTACATTGTTAATAAAGCACCTTCAACAGTTAAATGTTTGTTATAATACTTTCTAACTAAATCAACTGTTTTTAATAATTCTCCAACACCTTCAAGTGCAAAGTATTCGCATTGTACAGGGATTAATACACTATCTGATGCAGTTAATGCATTTAATGTAATTAATCCTAATGATGGTGGGCAATCAATAATTATATAATCATAATTATCACGAGCATTATCGATTTTTTCTTTTAATCTATACTCTCTTCCCATTGAGTTAACTAGCTCAACCTCAGCACCAGCAAGGCTTAGATTGGTTGGACATAAATCTAGATTCTTAATATCGCATTGTTGAATTGCATTTACTATTTCAACATCATTAATTAAAATATCATATGTTGAAAATTGACAATCCTTACTAACTCCAAGTCCGCTTGTAGCGTTACCTTGAGGGTCTGCATCTATTAATAAAGTCTTCTTTCCTTTTTTAGCTAATATAGATGATAAATTTATTGCAGTCGTAGTTTTTCCTACTCCGCCTTTTTGATTTGCAATTGAAACTACTTTTCCCAAAATTATTTCCTCCAATCGACTTATAATATATAACAAAAACGAGCGATCTGTCAATACAAATCGCTCGCCAATGTTCGCCTTAAAGTGGCATTTTCGAAGGCGTCCCAGCCTTTCTAGGATATTTTTTATTTGTTTCTTTTATTTTTCGAATAATTAATACATTTCTCTCATTATCTGTACCTGCAAGATTGAAATTTTTTATATTTTCTATCTCACAATTTAATTCTTTTAATGCATGTGAAGCATTTTTAATCTCTTCGTCCACACTAGGACCTTTCATTACAATTATTTTTCCACCAACTTTAGCAAATGGTGCTAAATATTCTATTAATGTAGAAAGATT
>CAMKBC010000059.1 GCA_946410665.1 uncultured Clostridia bacterium
CACAACCGGCTGTGAACCGGTCATTCGCGCGTTCGAACCGCGTCACTCGCCCCATTTTCCGAATTTGACACCAATTTGTAGTAAAAAAGTTGGTGTTTTTTTGTATATTTATATATACATAGTATATATAAAATATCGTAATTTCTTTGCCGTAAATCACTTGACATAACAAATTTCAAATTGACGAAAATGTCAGATTTTCAAGCGCAAAAAATCAGTTCGCACCCGTACAGCCGTGTTGACAGTCGAATTTAACAAGTTATTCATAACTTGACTAATTTTCATAATTATTTGATTCCTTCATATAGGAGGATGATAAAAGATGATTACAGATTATGGTTTTGTACTTGCTAGAGGAGATAAAGGATATAGGCATTTTCTTAAATACACCTTATTCGAGGTGGAAAAGTGTATCAGCAATTTTGAAAGCAATGGGATTAGCAGAACTCTCGAAAGGCCGGACAATTATGTCATCGCAAAGAGAATTAAAAGTCTATATACCGAATACATTGATGGGCTAAGTGATGACGAGAAAGATGCCGTTAAGAAAATTAGATATGGTAAGGTCAGGTATGAAGAATACGCTAGTTTTTATGGTGGTGTATATAAGATGTGCTATGCGAAATGGGAAAAGATCTTCTTTAGAAGAAACATATACGGCAATATCAGCAAATTATTATTGGGAATTCTTATCCGTTCAATAAGAGAACAGCAATATATTTCAAGGGCAGAGATATGCAGCGCTACCGGTTACTCCTATCCAAGAGTTAGGCACTATGAGATGGGAAACACGCTACCGACATTGGATTTCTTATTTAAATTTTCAAAGATATTCGGATGTTCTATCGATGATTTAATAAAAGTAGCTACTGAGAAGATTTGATGAGAACAATAAAAGAGGCTTATAAAGCCTCCTTATCAATAATTGCGTTTATTTGATTACCTATCTTTTTGATAATTCCACACACTAGGGCGTTACCCATCATGAAGTAACGTCTTTTTTCTGGCATTCCAGAATTTGTCCAGTTATCAGGGAATTGGTTTATTCTTTCACACTCGACTGGCGTCAAGATTCTAAGCTTGTCTTCTTTAGGATCCTTTATGATGTGTGTGCTTCTATTGGTTGTTCCTTCAGAAGTTAACATTGTTCTAGCAGGAAGTGATAATTCATCATAAGGCGACATTGAACCTTCTGAATACATATATTCAAATCCATTTTTATCTTTTCTAGGAATTTTCTTTGAACCACGAAGGTATTCATATTTCTTTCTTTGAGATTCACTTAAGAAGTAGTGGGCATCAACGCCATTAGATTCTGCTATTTCACCTAAAGTGATAGGAGCGGTTTCAATTGCTTTAGTCTTTACTGTATAAACCTTATCGCCAATCATGTATCCAGCATTTTCAAATGTGGCATGGAACTTATCGGATACCTCGACCAAATCTTTATAATCTTTGACAAAGTCAAATTCTTTAATTGATTTAGTGTTAACTTCTTCAATTGGGAATTCTTTAGCAAAAACGCCAGCTTTAGAAATGATTTCAACTGGAGAGGATTTCTTCATTTCTTTATAGTATTTTGTTGATTTATGATAAGCAAAAATGTAGATTCTACGTCTTCTTTGAGGATGACCATATTCAGCGGCATTAATAATTCTCCATTCTGTTGCGTATCCTTGTTCTGATAAGCAGCGGAGCATAATACCGAAATCTCTACCTCTTTGTCTAGCTGGAGATTTAACTAATCTATCGACGTTTTCTAATAGAACAAACGCTGGTTTCTTAGCTGTTAAGATGTCATTGATTTGCCACCAAAGGACACCTTTTTTGCCTTCAATACCGTGTGAGCTACTTAACGAATGTGCTACAGAATAATCTTGGCAAGGGAATCCTCCACACAAAAGAGTGTGGTCTGGAATAGATTTCTTATCAACTTTAGAAATATCGACATTTGAATTCTCGGTAGCAGAGGGAAATCTGATGTTATAGCAATCAAATGCATGTTGAGATTTGGTGGATGGTTCCCATTGATTGGCCCACACAAAAGTGAATGGACCATTTTCAATAGCCTTGCCATCTTTATCTATAGAAGTGATGTTGTTTAGCCCAACACGGAAACCTCCAACACCAGCGAATAATTCGATTACTGTTTTCTTCATATTTAGAATTCTACACTAAAGATAATACCCGATCAAGAAGAATTTGTAAAGATCAATAAATTCTTTAGATAATTTATTTAGCATGCGCATACAGATGCGTGCTGTAAAATTAAGGCTAGTTTTGATATAATCCTTAAGGATATGGATGATAAAAATAGGCATTTAAGCGAAGCTGAGATTTTAGAAATTACTAAAAAGGCAATGCATAAAACTTTTGGTGATTTCGGTTTAGATGAAAGTTACACCGGAAGAAACAAAGGTGGATTAGGTGGTTTCGTAGAAGAAAACATTTTTAAATATGCCGCGAATAGTGATGATAATCCTGACTTCATCGATGCTGGAATTGAACTAAAAGTTACTCCAATCAAAAGAAACAACGATGGTTCCTTATCTTCTAAAGAAAGACTTGTCTTAAATATGATTAATTACAAGTCGGAAGCAGTAGCCACATTTAAAACAAGCTCATTCTATAAAAAGAATAGAAGATTACTAATTTGGTTTTACTTATATTCAATGGGTGTTCATCCATCTCAATTTGAAATCACAGATTATTACTTATTAGAATTTGAAAATTCTCTTCAATATAAGGTTATTGAAAGAGACTGGAATATCATTCATAAGAAAATCGCTAGTGGTAAAGCTCATGAAATCAGTGAATCTGATACTGAATTTTTAGCTGCCTGCACCAAAGGTGCCAATAGCAAAATATTAGTCGAACAATACGGTAGTGATATCAAAGCAAAGCCGAGAGCTTACTCATTTAAATCTTCCTATATGACATACCTTTATAGGAATATGATTCATAACATTGCTCCATACTCACCATTGATTTCAGAAGACGAATGGATGAAAAATCCTCTTGAAGAAATCTATAAAGAGAAGATGGCGGTATATCACGGCATGACTCAAACTCAATTAAGTAGAAGATTTGGCATTAGTTCAAAGGCAAAACAACTCAACTTCATGATTTGCCAACGCATGTTGGGCATTTCTGGCAATAGCAAGGCTACCGCTGAAATGGAAGTAGCGGGTATTATCTTTAGAACAATTACAGTAGATAAGAATGGAAGACCAACCGAGTCCATGCCATTTAAAGCATTTGAATTTGAAGAACTAATTAATACTTCTTGGGATGAATCAACGATAAGAGAAGAATTTGTCGATTTGAAATTAATGCTATTTGTCTTTAAAGAAATCGATGGTGTTATTTCATTCGATAAAATTGTTTTCTGGAACGCTCCTAACTCAGTGGTGGACGGAACTATCAAACAAATGTATGAGTCATGTGCTAACTTAGTTAGAAGTGGAGATGCTTTCTACTTTGATTCAAAAGGAAAAGTCAAAGATAGGTTCCCAAAAGAGAAAAGAGACAACAATGGTGTTTGCCATGTAAGGCCTCACGCTAGAGTTGAAGCGGATCATTATATTCTTCCTGTGGCTGACAAAGTAACAGGCATAACTTCATATACAAAACAAAGCTTTTGGTTTAACAAAGACTTTATTGGAAAAATATTGTCAAATATCTAAAAAACGTGAAATTGCTAGCACAATATTTGTGCCGTGTCAAGGCATTTAAGGCGTACAAAATATAGAAAATTTGGCATTTAAGGCGTACAGTAAGGACATACTGTTTGAAATGCTCCTTAAATAAAAGGAGTTTTTTATTATTTTGTTCAAATCTAACTGCATACTTTTACAAAAAATTATGCAATTAAAAAGCATTGTCCTTTCCTTTTCTTTTTATATTTCTACCAATTTT
>CAMKBC010000060.1 GCA_946410665.1 uncultured Clostridia bacterium
CTTTATACGCATTTGGAAAAAGGGTCTTATTTGGAATAATCCGATTCCAAAGAAAGAAATTACTTTAAGAGAATGTATTGGAAATTTACCATCCCTTGAACCTGGTGAGAGTAGTGGTATCAAATGGCATTTCGCAAAACAGCACAATGAACGTGAAGTTCTAGCCTTAAGACATACTCCTGAAGGAAAATCGGCATTAAAAAATCCTGTTTATTATCCAAAAAAAGTAAATGGCGAACCGATTAAGGGATTTCACAATACATACAAAAGAATGAAATGGGATGAGCCTTCTCCTGCTAGGGCAATGAACAGTGGCAATCTTGGCGGACATAATAATGCGCATCCAGGGAGAAAACTTAATGATGGCACATATTCTGATCCTAGAGTGTTGACATTAAGAGAGCTTTTTATAGTTTCTTCTATTGACCCCGATTGGAATTTGCCAACTTGGGCAACGGATAATTTAATTAGACAAGTAATTGGAGAAGCAATTCCGCCTAATTTCGCAAAAGAAATTTGTGGTGGTATAATGAAAAAATGATAAATCTTTATAGAGCAAAAAATCATAGATGGATTTTTCAAAAAAATATTTCGGATGTTAAGCAAATCCTAGAATTTTTAGATGCGGCAAAAACATATGGTGATTACGCAAAACCAGATTTAATGCTTAGTGAGCTTAAAAAACGAGGAGTTTACAAAGGAAGAAGTTCTGAAGGATCAAGTAACACTTTTGGTGTTCGTAGATCAGAAATGAAATTTTATATGTTTGGCTATTCTTATCCAGAATCGCCTAAGTCTACTTTTTACCAAACAAGTATGACCAAATCCATATTTGAAGATGATAGCAAGGAAAATATTGCTAGAATGTCATTGGTTAATCTTTTTTCTATGCAGTTTCCTCATCCTTTTAGTAATACTCCATCATGTTTTAAAATTCATATTGGCAGACTATTACTCAAATTATTAACAGATGAACGACTAGAAAATAAATTATACATTGATGAGTTTTGTTACTTTTTACCTTTTTTAGAATGCGTGGATAGTGACATATATCATAATTTAGTTGATAGTATTCTTGAATTTAGAAGGTTAAATTTCTATGAAAAGGATGCCCTATTTAAACAGGTCGATGATTACAACGATGTTTTTTCAAATGTTTTTCATGAATGTAATTATTATTTTTTAAGAATTTTTAATAGCCTCGGCGTTTTGCAGGTGATTGGCGATTCTAGATATAATGATGGTAATTTACATAAATTCATTCATGGAAACAATTCGGCAATAAGAAACGATGCGTTTCAAAAGAATGCAAAATATAGTGGGTATTTTAGAATCAACCCTGTTTTGCTTGATGATGCGATAGACTTATTAGAGTTGTACTCTCCTTTTGACCCAGTTGTTACTGAAGCTGATGAGGCTATAAGATCCAAAGAAGATTTTATTAACGAATTATATGTAAATCGACCATTATCTTATTTGGCTGTTTTAGACACCTATTTTGAACACGAAGAAGAAGTGAATAATATAATTAGTGGGATGGTTCGTGAGTCACGTTATGGAAGTAGAGATGGGAGATCATTTGAAGAGGCACTTAAATCTCTGTTTAAATTATTTGAACAGGCTGAAAATGTCGAACTCATCGGCGGATCAGGAAATACTGATTTACTCATAACAATGCGTGATAAAGATGAATTATTTAAAATTAATGTTGATGCAAAGACATCAATAAGAAGTACAAATCAATTAAATCCTGCAAGATTATCGGAACATTTAGCGCATCATGGATCTAAATATTGCATTGTCGTATCATCGAGATTTGCAAGCGGCGTAAGCAATGATATAAGAAATACAAATATTGTAGCTGTTGATTCAGAGACACTAGCCAATTATTGCTATTGTTTATATAATCCACGGCAATCTGAATTTATTGATTTTTCATTAATCAACGAATTGATTATTAATAATCTCGGAACAAATATTTCGAAGATTTTACAGAGACATATTGATATGCTTTATCAATTGGCATAGATGAATAATTAATTTGAATTAATTTAATACAATTTTTATTGAAGTTACGAAGTGATATAATTACTTCGTGATTATTTATCGAAATACTATTGAGAATTTTAACAAAGATGTTTTTAGTGGTCTAATCGCTAATAAACTCGAAAATCTCTTTTTAATGCTCAATATTGGCAAAGAATCACAAGGAGAATATCGCAGTTGGAACAATTCTTTAGAAGTTGTTTCTTCGGTTTTAAAATATTCTGATGTTGACCCAAAAATTGAGGTTGCAGTGGAATATCAAATTCCTTTAACATCCAAAAGAGTAGATTTTCTTATCTCCGGTCTTGATAAAGACAATCAAGCAACAATCTTAGCCATTGAATTAAAACAGTGGGATAAAGCCGAAGTCACTAACCTTGAGAACTGTGTCAAAACCTATGTTAACGGTCAAAATGGTGTTCATCCGCATCCATCACAACAAATTCTTTCATATTGTCAACTGATTCAAAACCTAAATGAAACCGTTCAAAGAGATCACGTAAACTTAGTTCCATGTGGTTTTCTTCATAACTACCCATCAAGCAATAAAGATATTTTAGAAGACACACGCTATTCATATGTTGTTTCTAAAGCACCTTTATTTTATAAAGATGGGCGTGAACAACTCGCAGAATTCATTAAATCTCATGTTTTAAAACCATCAGACAAAGATTTGTTTGAAATCATCGAAAACGGAAAGCTAAAACCGTCAAAAGCATTACAAGATGCTATCTTAGATCTCCTTAAAGGAAATGATGCTTTTGTAATGGTTGATGAACAGCAAGTTGCATATGCAACAATAACAAAACTTGTTAAAGACAACATTGACAAGAACGGCAAATATACAATCATTGTCCGTGGTGGTCCAGGAACAGGAAAATCGGTTATCGCTATTCAGACAATGGCAACTCTACTTTCAGAAGGCTATGCCGCATCATACATGACTAAAAATGCCGCTCCTAGAGAAGTATTTAAAATCAAATTAACTCAAGGCCATTTAGATAAAAAATACATCGGAAACCTGCTCAAATCCCCAATATCTTTGGAGAATTGCTATAAAAACGATATCTATCCATGTCTTCTTGTTGATGAAGCTCATCGATTAACAAAACACTATGGCCATAACCAAATCGATGACATTATTCGATGCAGTAAAATCAATGTCTTCTTTATAGACGAAGATCAAAAAGTAACAACAAAAGATATTGGTACAGTCGATTTAATTAAAGAGATTGCTAAGAAATATAATTCGCGAATTATTGATGATCCATCATTAACACTTAAATCTCAATTTAGATGTAATGGAAGTGATGGATATCTTCAATTCCTAGATAACATTTTAGAAATAAGAGAAACACCAATGACATCTTCAGATGGAATTGATTACGATATTAGAGTTTTTGATTCTCCGACAAAGATGAAAGAAGAATTAGAAAAACTAAATAAAGTTAATAATAAATCTCGTTTGCTTGCCGGGTATTGTTATGAATGGGTTTCAGAAATTGAACCAACTGCAATGGACATTATTTTAGAAGATGGATTTAGAATGCAGTGGAACTTACG
>CAMKBC010000061.1 GCA_946410665.1 uncultured Clostridia bacterium
TCGATTTCTACTTAGTATTCTAAAAAAGTTATTTATTACTCCTATCGCGCTCTTAAATCTTGAAAATAAAGGTTTTTCGTGGTAAAATTTACATATCTTTTTCAACATATAAAACAAGTATAATTAATACTTATACCTATTTTAAATACACTGGTTGAAAAGAAGGGAGTTTATTATGATTGATATCAAATTTTTAAGAGAAAATCCTGACATTGTTAAAGAAAATATCAAGAATAAGTTTCAGGACAAAAAATTGCCATTAGTCGATGAAGTTATCGAACTAGACAAGAAAAGCAGAGAAGTTACTAAGAAAGACGACGATTTAAGAGCTCAAAGAAATTCTTTAAGTGACCAAATTGGCGGTTTAATGAGAGAAGGCAAAAAAGACGAAGCTGAACAAATTAAAGCACAAGTCAAGGACATTAACTCCCAACTTGACGAGAATGAAAAGCTAGAGTCTGAATATGCTGAAGAAATTAAAAAGAGAATGATGTTAATTCCTAACATCATGGATAAATCAGTTCCTATCGGAAAAGATGATAGTGAAAACGTTGAAAATGAAAAATTTGGAGATCCAGTAGTTCCAGAATATGAAATACCTCATCATGCTGATATTATTGCTAAATATGATGGTTTAGATAAAGAATCAGCTGGTAGAACATCTGGTGAAGGTTTCTACTATTTAACAGGTGATATTGCTAGATTACATTCTGCAATGCTTTCATATGCTAGAGACTTCATGATTGATAAAGGATTTACATATTGTATTCCTCCATTCATGATTAGACATGACGTTGTTGATGGCGTTATGAGTTTCGAAGAAATGGATGCTATGATGTACAAAATTGAGAATGAAGACTTATATTTAATTGGTACTTCAGAACACTCAATGATTGGTAGATTTAAAGGACAAATGGTAAAAGAAGATCAATTACCTATTACTTTAACATCTTACTCTCCATGCTTCAGAAAAGAAGGTGGATCTCATGGTCTTGAAGAAAGAGGTTTATACAGAGTTCATCAATTCGAAAAAGAAGAAATGATCGTTATCTGTAAACCAGAAGATTCAATGGACTGGTATGAAAAAATGTGGAAGATGACTGTTGAATTTTTCAGAAGCTTAGATGTTCCAGTAAGAACACTTGAATGTTGCTCTGGAGATTTAGCAGATCTTAAAGTTAAATCTTGTGACGTTGAAGCTTGGTCTCCACGTCAACAAAAATACTTTGAAGTTGGAAGTTGTTCAACATTAGGCGATGCTCAAGCAAGACGTCTAGGAATTAGAATTAAAGGTGAGAATGGAAATTACCTAGCTCATACTTTAAACAACACAGTTGTTGCTACACCAAGAGGATTAATTGCAGTTCTTGAAAACAACTACAACGAAGACGGAAGTTTATCTATTCCTAAAGCTTTACAACCTTACATGGGCGGTAAAGAAAAGATTCTTCCAAAAGAATAATATTAAAACTTACATAACGGCAGATTATTAATTTAGTCTGCCGCTATAATTTAGAAGATTGGAGGCTACTATGATAATTAAAAATTCTGAATTCACTATTTCAGCTGTTAGTCCGAAACAATATCCAAGTGATGAACTACCTGAAATTGTTTTAGTCGGTAAATCTAATGTTGGTAAATCATCTTTTATCAATACTTTGATTAATAGAAAGAATCTAGCTAGAACAAGTAGTGAACCTGGAAAAACAAGATTAATCAACTTTTATAAAGTAACCTATGCTCCAGATAAAGATGCTGATAATAAACAATTCTACTTTGTTGATTTACCTGGATACGGCTATAGCAAGATGTCTCATACTCAACAAGTTGAAGTTGGAAAATTCATTGAACAATACTTAGTTAAGAGTTCAAAAATTAGATTAGTTGTTCTTTTAATTGATATTCGTCATGATCCAACTGCTGATGATAAAATGATGTATGACTACATTATTAAGAACAATGTTCCTTGTATCATAGTTGCTAACAAAGCTGATAAAATAGCAGTTACAAAAGTTGATGCACAAGTTGAAAGTTTACAACAAATATTAAATCCTTTAAAAGATTTAAACTTTATTCCTTTCTCATGTGAAAGAAAAGTTTATTCAGATAAAGTTTATGAGATTTTAGATGACGTTCTAGAATAAAAATAAAGTTAAAAATAGCATAAAAAAAGTCCTATCTAAGTGATAGGATTTTTTTTAATATTTATAAGAATTCTTTTTAATAACTAAATTAATTTTGATCAAAACTTTCAGTCTTTGCTCCGAATAATCTTGCAAAGAATCCTTTAAGTTTCTTGAAGAAGCTTGGCTTCTTGATCTCTGCTAAAGCCATTGGTTGATCTACAACTCTTGTTGGCTCATCTATTGTTGGTTGATTTTTAACTGAATCAATTGCTGATTCTTGAATGTTAAAACCAATTCTCTTTTCTTCAGCTGTTTGTAAAACAACTTGCTTTGGTTCACTTTCAACAATAAATTGTGCACCTAAATTAGTACCGCTAACATTATTGCTTGTTCCACCAAAGTTTGATGTTCCGCCCATTCCTCCTGTAGGTGTATTGTTGTTGTCGTTGTCTCTAGTTTGTCTTGCTAGTTTGTCGTTCTCAATGAATTTTTGTTTTAATTCATCTTTTTCTTGTTGATCAACACACCAATAATTATAATATAATAGCGCAATCAAAGACTTTGTTGTTTTTAATAGATTTTGTTGATGTAATGGAACTCTGTTATCTATTCTAACAACATAGTTTGGATCTTTTCTTGTACTTATTAAATTCTTAATTCTCTGAGGGACTTTTACATTCATATCTGCAGGAACATATTTTAGTATGTAATCCATCTCAGCATATGCTTGCGCAATATCGCTCATCTTTTTCCTCCGTAAGGTTACAAGAACCTATAATATTACACACTAATTATACTAAACTTGTATTTCTATTCCATAACAGATTTATTACTTTTTAGTTGCATTTTGCAGTTTCTAATCTAGCTTGTACCTTGTCATTCCCTAGGACTTCCATAATTTCATAAAGGTCAGGTGTGTTTCTTCTACCTGTCAAAGCTACTCTAATTACAGTAGATACGTCGCCTACGTGTCCTTTATAGTTATCTGGGTTAGCCTTGTAATCCTTTACTTCCCTAGCACATCCGCATTTTTCTGCAACGTCTTTCATTTTATCAAACCATGTTTGTTTATCATCATTTAGATCATAAACCTTCATGTATTCTTCGATAACTTTCTTTGCATCATCGCCTGTGATTTTATCGTAGTCATATTCTGTTGGATCTTCGAACATATAAATGATGTTATCTTTTAGATCTGACCATTTAGCTAAATCACGTCTTGGTTTTGCATTTCCTCTTTCAATTCCAATAACTTTTAATGCATATTCTTTTTGATCTAATAATTTCTTTAATTCTTCATCGTGTTTTGAAGCCCACTCATATCCATGATCATAAACAGTTTGTGCATCATATCTTGATATAACATTCTTTGAAACATCAAATAATTTAACCATATCAAATA
>CAMKBC010000062.1 GCA_946410665.1 uncultured Clostridia bacterium
ACATAATTTTTCAATAAATTTCTACTACATTCTAGCCTCTGTCTATTTTTTCAATCCCTTGTAAAAATTGACTTTTGAGCCTCTTTTTTATATAATAAGCGAGAAATTTGCGCTTTTTAAAGTGCATAAAAGGAGGCATCATGTCAAAATTACTTCATGTAGGTTTAGACGTTGGTTCTACAACAGTAAAAATTGTTGTTATGGACGAAAAACTAAACGCTATATATACAAGTTACGAAAGACATTATTCTGATACTAAAAACACAGTTTGCAAAGTTTTAACTGACTTTGCAGAAAAATATAAAGACTATGATTACACAATAGCCTTAACAGGTTCTGGAGCTATGTCTGCTGCCAGATTTTTAGACTTACCTTTTATTCAAGAGGTTGTTGCATGTAAAAGATCTGTAGAAAAATATATTCCAGAAACAGATGTTGTAATTGAACTTGGTGGTGAAGACGCTAAGATTATTTACTTTGGTAAATCAATTGAACAAAGAATGAATGGAACTTGTGCCGGTGGTACAGGTGCATTTATCGATCAAATGGCTTCTTTATTAAACACTGATTCTATGGGATTAAACGAATTAGCAAAAGATCATAAAATGATTTATCCGATTGCATCACGTTGTGGTGTTTTTGCAAAGACAGATGTTCAACCATTAATCAATGAAGGTGCTGAAAAAGCTGATATCGCTGCTTCTATTTTTCAAGCAGTTGTTAATCAAACAATTTCAGGACTTGCTTGTGGTAGACCAATCAGAGGAAAGATTGCTTTCTTAGGTGGACCATTAAATTACTTATCTGAATTAAGAAATCGTTTTATTGAAACATTACAATTAACAGATAAAACAACTATTGTTCCTAAAGATGCACACTTACTTGTTGCCAAAGGAGCTGCACTTGAATCTTGTGAAAGTAAATCAATAACTAACGAAAAATTAAAATCAAAAATAAAGATGCTAGAGAGTTCTCATGATTCAACATCAAAACCTCTAAACCCTTTATTCGTAACAACAAGCGAATATGATTTATTTAAAGAAAGACATTCAAAAGCTAAAGTTCCAAAGAAAGATTTAAAAGACTTTGAAGGTGATTGTTTCTTAGGAATTGATGCTGGCTCAACAACAACTAAAATTGCATTAACTGATATGGATGATAATTTATTGTACTCAATGTACAAAAGCAATGAAGGTTCTCCATTAAAATCAGTAATGTCTATGTTAAAAGAATTATATAGAATATTACCTAAAGGTGCTAAGCTTAGATATAGCGGCGTTACAGGTTACGGCGAATCTTTAATCAAGACTGCATTAAATGTAGACCTTGGTGAGATTGAAACAATTGCACACTACACTGCAGCAAAAAGATTTATGCCTGATGTTACCTCTATCGTTGACATTGGTGGTCAAGATATGAAGTACATTAGAATTAAAGATGGTTCGATAAATAATATTATGCTTAATGAAGCTTGTTCTTCAGGATGTGGTTCATTTATTGAAACATTCTCTAAGAGTTTAAATTTACCTATTCAAGAATTCGTTGAAGCAGCTTTAGAATCACGTTCACCAGTTGATCTTGGTTCTAGATGTACAGTTTTCATGAACTCAAAAATTAAACAAGCACAAAAAGAAGGTTCTACTGTAGGAGATATTTCTGCTGGACTTTCTTATTCGGTAATTAAGAATGCTATTCAAAAAGTTATGAAAATCAGAGATGTAGAAACACTTGGAAATCATATCGTTGTTCAAGGTGGTACATTCTATAATGATGCTATTTTAAGAGCATTCGAATTAATCGTTGGTAAAGAAGTTATTCGTCCTGATATTGCAGGTTTAATGGGAGCTTATGGTGTTGCTATCATTGCAAAAGAACAATACGAAGCAAACTTAGATATGGCTTATCGTTCAACAATATCTAGCGAAGAAGAAATTAATAAATTAGAAATAAAAACAAATCATGTTCGTTGCCAAGGTTGTGAAAATCATTGTTTATTAACAATCAATATTTTTAACAATGGTCAAAGACATATCAGTGGTAACAGATGTGAAAAAGGTGCTGGTATCGTTAATAAAACTGGTACTTTACCTAACATTTATAAATATAAACAAGAAAGATTATTTGATTACTACAAACCTCTTTCTGAAGAAGAAGCAACTCGTGGAACAATTGGTATTCCTAGAGTTTTGAATATGTATGAAGATTATCCTTTCTGGTTTACATTCTTAACAAAACTAGGATTTAGAGTTTTAATAAGTGAAAAATCAAATAGAAAAACTTACGAAAAAGGTATGGAATCAATGCCATCAGAATCAGTTTGCTATCCTGCAAAACTTTCTCATGGTCACATTGTAAGTTTAATACAACAAGGTGTTAAAACAATTTTCTATCCTTGTATTCCTTACTCTAGAAAAGAATTTTCACAAGCAGACAATCATTATAATTGTCCAATCGTTATTTCTTATTCTGAAGTTTTGAAAAACAATGTTGAAGAATTAAAGGATGTTAAATTCTTAAATCCTTTCTTGCCATTTGATGCTAAGAAATTAGTAGAAACAATTCAAGACTTGCCAGAATTTAAAGAATATAATTTTAAAAAGCGTGAACTTATGAACGCTGCTAAAGCTGCCGAAGCAGAATATCAACACTTTAAAGAAGATGTTCAAGCTGAAGGTCAAAAAGCTTTAGATTATATTAAAGAAAACAATGCTCGTGGTATTGTTTTGGCAGGACGTCCTTACCATGTTGACCCAGAAGTTAATCATGGTATTGATACATTAATTACATCATTAGGATTAGTTGTCCTATCTGAAGATAGTATTCAAAATCAAGCTGACATTAGACACAATTTAAGAGTTGTTAACCAATGGGTATATCACTCTCGTCTTTACGCAGCAGCTGATTTCGTAGGACAACGTGACAACTTAGAATTAGTACAATTAAATTCATTTGGTTGTGGCGTTGATGCTGTTACTACTGATCAAGTAGATGAAATTTTATCAAGCTACGACAAGATGTATACATTAATTAAGATCGATGAAGTTAATAATTTAGGAGCTGTTAAGATTAGAATACGTTCACTTCTAGCTAGTATGAATAAACGTATGCAAGCTACTAAATCAGAATCATTTACTCATGTACTTGATGATGAAGATACTGAAATCGGTAATTATGAAAGAAACAGAGTTGAATATACAAAAGAAATGAATGACTCAGGTTATACAATTCTTTGTCCACAAATGGCACCTATTCATTTTGAAATTCTTGAAGAAGCTGTTAAATCATGTGGTTACAACTTTGTTGTATTAAAAGAATGCACAGAACACACAGTTGAAATTGGATTAAAGTATGTAAATAATGATGCTTGTTATCCATCAATTTTAACTACAGGACAATTAATCGAAGCTTTACAATCAGGTAAGTAT
>CAMKBC010000063.1 GCA_946410665.1 uncultured Clostridia bacterium
CTATTCCACCTAAGAAGAAGTTAATTGCATATGCTTCTAAAATATATGTAAGGGTGGAATACTTAGTAGCGCGACTATTCCACCTAAGAAGAAGTTAATTGCATATGCTTCTAAAATATATGTAAGGGTTCTATTTTTAGCTTTTCTATTCATTAAACCTGCAATCTTTGCACCGATACCACGCATTGCAATCATTACAGCGTAAAGTATTCCGACAATAGTTGGGTTTACTTCAATCTTATCAAATAATTGAAGTTCGTATCCTTCTGATACATACAATAATCCAAATCCAATTCCAGTAATCAATAACAAAGCTCTAAGTCTATTTGATTTGTTAATCTTTTTATATTTCTTAAATAAATGTTTAAAGTACTTTCGTGTTTCTGTAAATGGCTTTTTATCTAGTGGTAAAATTTCAGTGAAGCTAAACGATATTAATGTTGCTATTACCGTAACTATTAAGCCACAATATATTGGAAGATCCGCATTTATATTGAATAAGAAACCTGCTGCAATTGATGATAGTGCTTGAAATACACAATATATAGTGTATCCCTTTTGTTCAGCCCTTGAATAGGCTTCACGTCTATGAGGTCCTTCCGCAAACGAATCATAAAGCAAGTTTGATTCCGCAATATACTTCATATCAAAACCAAGCGCATTCAATATAACAAATATCAGTACTGACCAAAAATGTTGTGCAAGAATTAACACAATCATAGAAATAATAACAACAATGTTTCCAATAATTATCGTGTTTCTCTTGCCGAATTTTTCAGTAAAGAAATTTGCTACCGGTTGGAATAATATTGAGAACAATGCAAAAAACGCTGATCTAAGCATGATTTCTGATGAGCTTAAACCTTTGTGTATATAGTAACTAACACTAATTGCAAAATAAAACCAAGTATCAAATCCTAACGCTTTATATATAGGATATAACTTAATATTATTTTTACGGTTTATCGCAGTTCTCTTTTCATTTAATATCTTCTTTTCTTCTGCGGTCAACAATCTTCTCCTTCTTCTTTAGTAAAACATGTATGAACTTTAATTATAATTTTACATCTTCTAATTTCTTTAACTCGATGTTTCTCTTAATTTTTTGTGTTGTTGTTTTTTCCATAGGTTCTGTAGTTAATAGAATTCTCTTTATATGTTTGAATTCTGATAATTTTGTATTTACATCATTCTTGATGTCTTCCATAACTACTTTCTCTATTTCTTTTTGATCGTCTATGTTAATTCCTTCATGAATTCTCTTTAATTCATCTGGGTCATAAACAATCTTAGCTGCTAGCAATGTGTCTGTCTTCTTTTCGTTTCTAGCAAATACAAGACTTTCATTTATATATGGAATCTTATTTATTAATCCTTCGATTTCATCTGGATATATATTCTTTCCATTTCTTAAAACAATGATATCATTCTTTCTTCCTGTTAAATGTAAGAATCCATCTTTATCGAAGTATCCATAATCGCCTGTTTTGAAGTATCCTTCTTCATCAAATGCTTCTTTAGTTCTCTTCTCATCTTTGTAATATCCAAGCATGATGCTGGCACCTCTTGCACAGATTTCACCTACTCCATCTTCATTCTTGTCGATGATTTTCATATCTAATGCTGGGAAACAAAGTCCTACAGTTCCTGATCTGTGTAGCTTATCTGTTTCAGCAGTTAAGATTGGTGATGTCTCTGTTAAGCCATATCCTTGAACTGAGTTGATACCTAAATTGAAATATCCTATTGTTGTATCCTTCTCCATTTGAGCAGCACCATAGTAAAGAATTCTTACCTTACCACCTAATGAATCTAGAACTTGTTTAAATAACTTCTTTCTTATATCAATATGGAATTTTAATAAGAATTTAGAAATCTTAATTCCTTTTTTGAATGTCTTTTCTTTTCCTGATTCTTGAATTCCTTTTTGAATCTTTTTATACATTGTTTCTAATAATAATGGAACTGCTACTATGATTGTTACTCCATAGTCCTTTAGATTCTTTGCATAGTATCTAAGTCCATCACAGAAGGCGATACAAACACCACTATAGAAACCATATAAGAATGAAATTGTACATTCAAATGTATGATGTAATGGTAGTACAGATAAGATTACATCATTGTCGTACATTTTAGAAAATGTCGCCATATCTTCGATATTTGTACAAACATTCTTTTGAGAAAGCATTACTCCTTTAGCTTCTGATGTTGTTCCTGAAGTGAATAATAAAACTGACATCTTATCTTCTTCAATTTTTACTTTGTCATATTTATCATCACCTTTAAGACGCATTTGTAATCCTTCATCTCTTACGTCATACCAGTATTCTACGTCTTTATCTGCTTCTTCCATTTCATCAAAACAAATAATTGTCTTTAACTCATTTTCGTCTGATGCTTTTAACTTCTTAAATACATCTATAAATTGCTTATCACAAGCAACTACTTCTGCTCCACTTCTTCTAATTAGGTTAGCAATTTCGTTTTCTGGAAGCATTCTATCAAGTGGGCAAATTACCATACCTGAAGTTGTAGCAGCTAAATATGTCATGCACCATTCATATCTATTTTTTCCAATAACAGCTACTTTCTTTGATTTGATTTCTCTGTTTAATAGTGCTGTTCCAAAAGATTTTATGTCATTTCCAGCTTGTTCATATGTCTTTTCAATAATCATTTGATCATCTGGGTTTAATCTATACTTGTAGGCAATATGATCAGCATAATTTTCAATACTATAATCTACTAATTCCCTATAATTTTTAATTCTTCTAGAAGTATAAACTCTTAAATCGGGTTTCTTCTTATCTCTTGTTTCTTCAATTTGTTTCTTTGTAAAAATCATAATACCTCTCCTGTCTATATTCCTTCTAACGTATTATATCACTATATATTCTCGATTTTCAACCAATAAAATACACAAAAAATGTGCTGTGGAATTACTCCACAGCACACCTTGAACATGAATTTAAATTACTCTTCTTTTTGCTCTTCAGACTGAGTTGTTTCCGCTGAATTAGCTTCTTCTGATGGTTGTATAGTCGTCTGTGAGTCCTCTACCTGTTTCTCTTCCGAAATAACAGGCTTTGGTTTCTTACTTCTGACCACTTTAGCCTTAGCCTTTTTCTTAGATCTCTTCTTATTAGGCTCTAAGATTTGTTCAATCTCTGCCTTTGAAAGTATCTTTTGATCTTCAAGAGCTGCGGTTAAAGCCATAACCTCTTTTTCATGAGCCTTCAGTATTTCCTTTACTTCCTTGTATAGTGTATTAATCTTGTTTGTAATTTCCTTATGTAAGTCAGACTTTTCTTCAGGAGTTAAAACAAG
>CAMKBC010000064.1 GCA_946410665.1 uncultured Clostridia bacterium
CAAAGGAGGTAAAAACGTGGATATAGAAGAAAATATCGGTTACACATTTAACAATAAGGAATTATTAGAAAATGCATTAACTCATACTTCATATGCAAATGAGCATAACGTTAAAAGTAATGAAAAATTAGAATTTCTAGGAGACTCAATTCTAGAGTTTGTTTCTAGTGAATACTTTTACACTCATTTTCCAGAATTAAATGAAGGTGAACTTACAAAAACACGTGCTACAGTAGTATGTGAAGCAAGTTTATATGAGGTTGCAAAACAACATAATATTTCTGAATATATAAAAGTTGGACATAGCGAATTACTAAGCGGAGGAAACAATAAGCCAGCAATATTAGCAGATAGCATTGAAGCATTAATTGCAGCTATCTATTTTGATGGTGGACTTGAACCAGCTAAGAAATTCATTATTGATAATTTAAAAGATGCTATGGAACTTGCAAGTAAGAATGTTGGAGTAAAAGACTACAAGACTGTTCTACAAGAAAAACTTCAAGAACATGGCGAAATCAGTATTGAATATAAAATAGTTGGCGAAGAAGGACCAGATCACGATAAAATTTTCACAGCAGAGGTTTGGGCAAAAGGTGAATTATTAGCAACAGGAAAAGGCAAAAGCAAAAAAGCAGCCGAAATGGATGCGGCACGTATTGCATTGGGAGAATAAATAGCCTTAATTGCGCTAAAAATTAATTTTAAGGAGTTTTTATGAAAGAGATTACTAATTTAATACCAATCTATATTGCACCGACTTCTACAAAGAAATTAGACAATCTATACTCTCAAAAAAGAGAGACTGTTTCTAAAGTAAATGTAGAAGAAATTAAAAAGCAAATAGATGAGTATCTAACAAATGATAAAATTAGTAAAAAAGAAAAACCTGAAATTGCTTTTTATGGATCTAACTTCTTTGAACTAAGTGATAAAGTTCAAGAAACACTATTTGAAATAGTAGATGAATATGTTGTTTCTAAGAAAGTTAGAGGCGCGCAAATTAGAATTAATCCAATCAATATCACTGTTGAAAAGATTAGAGTGATGAAGAAACACCACATCAAAACAGTTGAGATTATTCTTGGTTCATCAAGCAACTACATTTTAAAGAAGAGCAAGAGAAAATATACAATCGAAGATATAAGAAAAATCAAGAAAATGTTTAGATTCAGTTTTATTAAGACTGGATACGTTATGAACATTGGAATGATTGATAGCAAAGAAAACGACGAGTTTAATACAGCTAAGGAAATCTTAAAACTAAAACCTAAATTCGTAGTTATCAGTCCAATGCTTGTTTATAAAGGAACAGAATTAGCAAAGAAATATGCAACAGAAGATTATGAAGCATTAAGCGTAGATGCTGCGGCACAAAGATGTAAAGAAATCACATATATGTTCAAAAAGAATGGACTTGATGATGTAAGAATCGAGTTATATGATACAAACCAAAAATATGATGATGTAGCAACAGCAGAAAATGTTGTAGCAGGACCATTCCATCCAGCTTTCAATAAATATGTTGAAGGAATGATGTGGTACGACAGCATCGCTGAAAAGATTAAGAATACTAACTCAAAGGTTAAAAGATTAGAAGTAGAAATCAATCCAGAAGACCTTGATAGAGCAGTAGGATACAACAAAGCAAACATTGAAAAATTAAAGGATATGTACGATATCAAAGTTGATATTAAGAGCAATCCTGAAATGAAGATTGGTAAATTCGAAATTAAAGTTATCGAAAATTATCAATAAGAGGTGCAGTAATGAGAATGGAATTAGAGATAGATTCATTCGAACTTAAAGATATCTTTGAATGTGGCCAGTGTTTTAGGTGGAATCAAGAAGAGAATGGAAGCTACACAGGAGTTACAACAAAATGTGTAATTAATGTGGAAAAGACCAAGTCAAAAATAGTATTTGATGCAAAACCATTTTCAAAAATGAGTGATGAAGATATTAAAAATCATATTATTCACTATTTTGATTTAGATAGAGATTACTCAAAGTTAAGAAAGAAAATAGCTAATGTAGATGATAATCTAAAAGTAGCGACAAAGTATGGCAAAGGCATAAGAATTCTAAATCAAGAGTTATGGGAAACAATAATATCTTTCATAATTTCAGCAAATAACAATATTCCAAGAATAAAAGGAATAATTGAAAGAATGTCTGAAAAGTATGGAAAAAAGATAAGTTTTAATGGGAAAACATATTATTCTTTTCCAACTCCAAAAGAATTATCTAAGGCAACAGTTGAAGATTTAAGAAAGCTAGGACTTGGATTTAGAGATAAAAGAATTTATGAAACAACAAAATTAATAGCATCAGGTGAAGTTGATTTGAAGAAACTATACAAATTGAATACAGCTGATGCAAGAGATAAACTACTTGAGTTACAAGGAGTTGGACCAAAGGTAGCAGATTGTATTTTACTATTTTCTGATCTAAAACGATTTGATGTTTTTCCAATCGATGTATGGGTTAGAAGAGTTATGAATGAACTTTATATTCACAATAAAGATGAGAATAAAGTAAGTAAAAAAGAAATTGAAAAGATAGCTAATGAAAAATTTGGCGATTACAAAGGATTAGCTCAACAATATTTATTTTATTGGAAAAGAGAGAATTAATGAAACTTATTTATGGTAGAAGCGGTACCGGAAAAAGTGAATATGTTTACAAAGATATAAAAAAGAAGTTAGAGGAGAACTGCGGCAAAATTTATATAATTACACCAGAGCAGTTTTCTTTTACTGCGGAGAAGAGACTGCTTGAAACTATTGATGATGGCGCAACTTTGCAAGTTGAAGTTTTATCATTTGCACGTATGGCACACAGAGTTATTAGCGAAACAATGACTCTTGATAAAGATACAATTGATAAAGCAGGAAAAGCAATTATCATTTATGAGACTATCGAAAAGAATAAAAAGAAGCTAAGATTTTTAGGTAATTCACTTGATAACGTTGATACTATAATTACTCAAATTACTGAGTTTAAGAAACACAATATAAGTGTTGAGATGCTCGCTGAGCAAGTAGAAAAAACACAAGATCAATATCTAAAAGCAAAGCTAAATGATATGTTAATCATGTATAAAGCTTTAGATGAAAAGATTAGTGAAAAATTCATTGATGAAAACAACTTATTAAATTATCTATATGAAAATATTGAGAAGTCTCATTTATTTGATGATGCAATATTCTATATTGATGAATTCGCAGGATTTACAAAGCAAGAGTATTCAATAATAGAGAAGTTAGAACAAATAGCAAAAGAATTGTACATAACAATTTGTACAGATGAATTAAG
>CAMKBC010000065.1 GCA_946410665.1 uncultured Clostridia bacterium
CTAAGAGAGCTGAAACAAAAATTGAAACAGTTAAGAAAGCAATCTTTGTTGATGATGAACAAAGAGCAGCTATGATTAAAGCTTTAAAGAAGAGCAAGCCTGAATCAATTTTGATATTAGGAACTTCAGATGGAATGGTTGAAAAGATTCAACAAAACTTAAAGTTGCCTAAAATAATTAAAACAATTTACATCACGGATGTTGCTACAAAAGAGGAAATTGCAAATGCAAAAAGAACTAGAGTTCAAGAAGGTAAACACGTAATTCCGGTTCCAACATTTGAAATAAAGAAAGAATTTTCTGGTTACTTATTAGACCCACTACAAATATTTAAAACTAGAAGAAACAATAATCCTTATATTGCAGAGAATTCTATTATTCGTCCAACATTCTCATATATCGGAAACTTCACAATTTCTGATAATGTTTTTAGACAAATAATTGAGTACCTAGCAAGTAAGAATCAATCAATATATCAAATACTTAGAGTAAATGTAACCAAAGCTAAGAATGAAATTCCACCTTCAATCTATATTGAAGTAGAGGTTAACTTTGGTTGTGATATTAAAAATGAATTAAAAGAGTTTAGACAAAAAGTTCAAAAAGAACTTGAGACTCAAACTGCAATGAATTTTGCAGGAATTACTATCGTTGCAAAGAAAATTAAATTACCTAATGATGAATCAATGTATTTAAATTAGTAAAATTAAATTAAGTGAGGATTAAAAAATGTCTTTTATAGTCGCAATTGACGGACCTTCAGGTTCAGGAAAAGGAACAGTTACACCAGCATTAGCTGAGAAGTTTAATTTAATGTATTTAGACACAGGTGCTACATACAGATGTGTAACTTTAAAATTATTAAAAGAGAAAATCGCTTTTGATGATATTCCAGCTGTTCAAAAAGCTTTAGATGAAATCAAAATCGAATTCAAAAAGATTCCTAAACCAAAGGATTGCAAAGATGAACATTATGAACCTAAAAGAGTTTTTCTTGATGGAGAAGATGTAACTAAAGAAATTAGAGAAGCAGATGTTGCTAAAAATGTTTCTCCTGTTTCACATATACCTGAAGTTAGAAAGGCTATGGTTAGTCTTCAAAGAAAAATGTCTGAAGGTAAAGATGTTATTCTTGAGGGTAGAGATATCGGAACTAACGTATTTCCAAATGCTGATGTTAAGATTTACTTAGATGCAACATTTGATGAAAGAGTTAGAAGAAGAATCAAACAAAATAAAGAAAAAGGCATTGAGATGTCTGATGAAGAAGTTAGAAAGAACATGGAAACACGTGATTATAACGATGCTCACTCAGACGTTGGTCCTTTAAAGAAAGCTGAAGATGCTATTTATGTTGATACTACTGGAAAGTCTATTGAGAAAAACATTAGTAACATAGCTAAAATCATTAAAGACGCAAAAAAAAAGCACAATAGAATCGAAGAGTCATATGTAATGACTCCAGAAACAACTTGTAAAAAGGTTAGAAGAAAACTTACAAAGTGGTTTTTAGCGGGCTTATATCACATTTTCTATAGAATCCGTAGATCAAATATGCAAGTGCTAAATAATAGAGATGAAGGATATATCATTACAGCAAATCATGTTAACTTCATTGATGCAGCTGCAATTATATTATTACATCATCGTCCTATTAGATTCATCGCTAAAGCAGATTTAAATAGAATTTGGATTCTTCATCATTGGAGTAAAATGTTTAATATCATTCCTGTAAAAAGAGATACAGGTGATATCGGAACTGTAAAACTTGTTCTTCAAGGTTTGAAGAATAAAGACGTAATTGGTATTTTCCCTGAAGGTACTAGAAAAGGTATGGAAAAAGGAAAAGATATCAAGAATGGCGCAGTTTATATGGCTTATAAAGGAAAAGTTAAAATCGTTCCTGTTGGTATCGCTGGTTCATTCAAACTATTTACAAGAGTATATGTAAATTATGGTGAACCTATTGATGTAGCAAAATTCAAAACTGATGATCCTAATTGGTTAGATGTTGCTACTGAAGAAGTTATGAAACAAGTTGTTAAACTATCAGACGTAACATACTACAAGAATTATAAAAAAGCACAACGTGAGAAAAAGAAACAAGAGAAACAAAAATAGATATAAAAGAGTTTAATAATTGGAATAGAGGTAACAAGATGGAAGAAGAAAACAAATCATTTGAAGAATTACTAAATGATTCAATGAATAAAAAACAAAAATTAGACAAGATTGTTGAAGGAAAAGTAATTAACGTTACAAGTTCTGGAGAAATCTATGTTGATATTAATTACAAAGCAGACGGTATCATTCCTAAGAATGAGTATTCATTCGATGAGAATGCTAATCCTGCTGATGAATTTAAGCCAGGAGATAGTATTACTGCAGAAGTAATTAAAATGAACGATGGTTTAGGAAATGTATTACTTTCTTACAAAAAACTTAAAGCTAAATTAAAAAGAGATGAGTTTGAGAAGAAAGTTGAGAACAAAGAAGTATTTGAAGAGAATGTTTCTTCATCAAATCCTAACGGTTTAATCGTTGAATATAATGGAATTAGAATATTCATTCCTAATTCTTTATCAGCTGGTCAAAAAGACAAAGTTAGATTTAGAGTTATTGAATATAATCCTAAAGAACATAAAGTTATTGGTTCTTGCAAAGTTTTAGTTGATGAAGCTAAAGCTGAGAAAGAAAAGAAGTTCTGGGATGAAGCTAAAGAAGGAAAAGAATATGAAGGTACTGTTGCAAGTATCAGCTCATATGGTGCGTTCATTGATATCAATGGAGTACAAGGACTACTTCATATTAGCGAAATGTCTTGGGACAGAGATGCTAAAGCTAATGACATCTTAAAAGAAGGACAAAAAGTTAAAGTTAGAATTAAAACTTTAGATAAAGAAAATAAGAGAATTCAACTTGCTTATGATGGAAAAGGTGTAGACCCATGGGAAACACTATCAATCAAAGTTGGTGATGTTCTTAAAGTTAAGATTAAATCAATCAAAACTTTCGGTGCGTTTGCAAATGTTGCACCAACAATTGATGGTTTAATTCATATTTCACAAATAAGCAGTGAAAAAATTGCTAAGCCAGAAGACAAACTACAAGTTGATCAAGAGGTCGAAGTAAAAGTAATAAATGTTGATAAAGAAAACAAGAAAGTTGAATTATCAATTAAAGAGTTAGAAGGTAAAAAAGTTGAAGGAGCTAATAGCAACGAAGAAACAGCTAGCGGCGAAACAATTTTATGGAGCTCTGAAGCTCAAGATAATAAAGAAGAAAATTTGGAAGGAGATGAATCTGCAAAA
>CAMKBC010000066.1 GCA_946410665.1 uncultured Clostridia bacterium
TCAGATATTATAGATAATGAAACAGGAGAAGTAATAGTAGAAAAAGATACAGTTATTACTGAAGAGGTAGCAAAAGACATTCAAAATTCAGGAATAAACATCGTAGATGTAAAAGTTAATGATAAAAAAGTAAGAATTATCGGAAATGGAACGGTAGATATTCATAAAGTATTAGACATAGACTTTAAAGATGTAAAAATTAAAGAATATGTTAATTATGAAGTATTAAAAGAAATAATAGAAAGTACAAAACCAAAAGACTTATTAAAAGTAATAAAAGAAAGAATGGAAGAGTTAGTTCCAAAACACATTACAAACGAAGACATCATTGCATCTATTAACTACTTATTTAACCTAGATCATGGATTAGGAAAAGTAGATGATATAGATCACTTAGGAAACAGACGTGTAAGATGTGTTGGAGAATTATTACAAAATCAATTTAGAATAGGCTTAGCAAGACTTGAAAGAATAGTTCGTGAAAGAATGACAATTCAAGATTTAGATGTTGTTACACCACAATCATTAATAAATACAAAACCAATAACATCATCAATAAGAGAATTCTTTGGTAGTTCACAATTATCACAATTCATGGATCAAACAAACCCATTATCAGAATTAACACATAAAAGAAGAATTTCTGCATTAGGACCTGGTGGTTTATCAAGAGAAAGAGCAGGATTTGAAGTAAGAGACGTTCACTATACTCATTATGGTAGATTATGTCCAATAGAATCACCAGAAGGACCAAACATTGGGTTAATTTCTGCAATATCTTCTTATGCTATTATAAACGAATATGGATTTATTGAAACGCCATATAGGAAGGTAGATAAGAAAACTCATAAATTAACAGACATTGTAGAATACATGCCAGCAGATGTTGAAGAAAAATATGTAATTGCACAAGCTTCAGAACCAGTAGATAAAAATGGTAAACTTACAAATAAAAAAATAAAAGTAAGAATTGCAGAACAAATTGCTGAGGTTGGACCAGAAGACGTAGATTACATAGATGTTTCACCACAACAATTAGTTTCTGTTGGAGCAGCTATGATACCATTCTTAGAGCATGATGATGCTCACCGTGCATTAATGGGTGCAAACATGCAGCGTCAAGCAGTTCCACTATTAACAACAGATTCACCAATAGTTGGAACAGGTATGGAATATAGAGCAGCTAAAGATTCCGGAATAATGGTAATTGCTGAGGAAGATGGAACAATACAAAAAGTAACAGCGGACGAAATAGTACTAAAAACTAAAAAAGGTGACCTAAAAAAATACAAGCTACAAAAATTTAAAAGAACGAATGGTGGTACTTGTATAAATCAAAGACCGATAGTTGTAAAAGGCGAGAAAGTAAAAGCAGGAGAAATCATAGCAGATGGACCTTCTACAGATAAAGGAGAAATGGCTCTAGGTAAAAACGTACTTATTGCCTTTGCTACATGGGAAGGCTACAACTATGAGGATGCGGTTTTAATAAGTGAAAGATTAGTAAAAGATGATGTATATACATCAATTCACATAGAGGAATATGATTGTGAATGCAGAGACACAAAATTAGGACCAGAAGAAATTACAAGGGATATTCCAAATATTGGGGAAGACAGCTTAAAAGATTTAGATGAAAACGGAATAATAAGAATAGGTGCAGAAGTAAGACCAGGAGATATATTAGTAGGTAAAGTTACTCCAAAAGGAGAAACAGAGCTTACAGCAGAAGAAAGATTACTTCGTGCTATATTCGGTGAAAAAGCAAGAGAAGTAAGAGATACGTCTTTAAGAGTACCACATGGAGAGGCTGGAACAATAGTAGATATAAAAATATTTACAAGAGATAATTCAGATGAATTAGGTCCTGGAGTAAATCAAATTATTAGATGTTATATAGCTCAAAAAAGAAAAATATCTGTTGGTGATAAAATGTCTGGACGTCACGGAAACAAAGGTGTTGTTTCAAGAATACTTCCAGAAGAAGATATGCCTTTCTTACCAGATGGTACACCAGTAGATGTAGTATTAAACCCACTTGGTGTTCCTTCACGTATGAACTTAGGTCAAGTTCTAGAAGTTCATTTAGGAGCAGCTGCAAGAGAGCTAGGGTGGAAGATTGCTACGCCAGTATTTGATGGCGCTCAAGAATCTGAAATAGAAGAATTACTTGAAAAAGTAGGACGTACACCAGATGGTAAAACAGACTTATATGATGGAAGAACAGGTGAAAAATTTGATAAACCAGTAACAGTTGGCGTGATGTACATGTTAAAACTTCATCACTTAGTCGATGATAAAATACATGCTCGTTCAACCGGACCATACTCATTAGTTACACAACAACCTTTAGGTGGTAAAGCACAATTTGGTGGACAACGTTTTGGAGAAATGGAAGTTTGGGCATTAGAAGCCTATGGTGCTGCTCATACATTACAAGAAATATTGACAGTAAAATCAGACGATGTTGTAGGTAGAGTAAAAACTTATGAAGCAATAGTAAAAGGCGAAAATGTACCAGAACCAGGAGTTCCAGAAAGCTTTAAGGTATTAATAAAAGAATTACAGTCTTTGGGATTAGATATGAAATTATATACTGAAGATGATAGAGAATTAGAATTAAAAGAAAACATAGAAGAAGGAATTGATTTCAATTTAGATAAGAGTAAACCTATATTAGAGGAAGACAATGTAATTGAGAATGATGAATTAGAAAATGCTTATATAGAAGAAGATTTAGAAAATGATGAAGAATTATTCGATACAGATGATTTATTAGATGATGAAGATGATGCTTTTGATTCAGATTTAGCAATGGAAAATATCGAAAACGATGAAGATTTAGCACCAGAGGATGAATAGTAAATATAAATTAATTAAATATCAAATACAAAGACATGAAAAATAGCATTATGGAATTGTGCAGCAGTGTAAATTTTGAATGTAAAAATGTATTAACCCTCAGTCAACCTAACGGTTGACAGCTCCCTTAGATAAGGGAGCCAAGAACATGCCTCCTTTAAGTAAAGGAGGTGGCAGTCCAAAGGACTGCCGGAGGATTCTAAAATCCACCAAATCAAGAGTATAGGGGAGGAAAAATCGTGGACGAATTAGAGATTTTTGATAAAATAAAAATTGGTCTAGCTTCAGACGAAACAGTAAGAATGTGGTCAAAAGGTGAAGTAAAAAAGCCTGAAACAATTAACTATAGAACATTAAAAC
>CAMKBC010000067.1 GCA_946410665.1 uncultured Clostridia bacterium
ATTCTAATATATTTAATTTATAATTAATATTAAAAAAATATAATTAATAAAAAAAATAAATAATTAATAAAAAATAATTATTTTTTAAAAAATCAAAAAAAATTAAAAAATAATTAATAGTTTTAAATTTGTTTTAGATAATTAATTATATTAACTATTATATAATCAAGTTTAAGAGAAATTAATAATAATAATATTTAAATTATTTCAACAAATTAAATTGTTTTTTTATCAAAGAAAGAAATATAAACAAAGATCAATCAAAGAAATTATACAACATTCGCATTTTGGGTATTAATATTAAACCTATTAATAGTCGAATTATTATCAATAGATGCATTTGAATGGGCAGCTGCAGCTCCACCAAGGGCTCCTTTCTTAGCAAGGGCAATCACAACACCTACAATAGCAGCAACGGCAACAATACTAATGACAATACCAGCAATAGCACCTCCACTCAATCCGCTTGAAGATCCACTTCTGAAATATCTGGCATTTCCACCAGAAGTTGGTGTTGTATCAGATTCTTCTGGAGTATTTCCATTTGGATCAGTATAATTTGGAGGGAAAGCAACCTTTAGAGATCTGTCACTTATTGCACAGCCAAATTGAACTGGAGCAGTATAATCTTCTATTTTGAATAAAGGAGTTTTACCATCCGAATCGTAAATTACTTGGCTTGAGATTATTAACTCATTAGCACTAAATGTTTGGGTATTTTCACAATTCATTGTAAGTTTAGTTTTATCTGTGACAGTGATGGCGCAAAGACCTTCTGAATCTGGAGAAGAGAATGGAACAGTTATTTTTTCTTTTGATGTGTAATCTAATTCTTTACTAGATGTGGCTGTTATTACATAAGAACCATTTGATGAGCAATTATTCGATGTTAAATTAGTAACAGTAACAACAGGTAAATTATCAATAGTTTGCAAATTAGCCTTGTCGGATAAGTTAGGAGATGGACTTGTTTGTACTGCGGCGTCATCGGGAATTCCTCCGACAGTGTCATCATTTAGATCTATTTTAAGAGGAGTGATTCCACTGCTATCTTTACAATTGAGTACTCCTGAATTATCTGTGGTATCTCCAACTTCACATTCAACTTCGAGATCACTTTCTCCAGTTAATAATCTCATTCTAGATGATGTTGAATGGGTTACAGTTATGGAAAATGTTGTAGTGACGAAACTTGTTGAAGCACTCTTCTTCATTAAAGCCATAAAGAAGAAGAATCCATAACCTGAAGGACGTCCGAGTTGCAAGAAACTAAATGGTGCATTTTTTCTGGCTTTGGCTCGTTTAAGTTTGATTTCATTGAAGTTTTCGCATTTCATATCACTGCCATAACTTGCAGTTGAGCTTTCGATGAATAACATTTCCTTTCTCTTTTTCTTCAATAATCTTGGTTCTATAACGAATGAATTGAATAATCCGTTTTTCTTAGTTTTTTGGATTTTGCAAGAAATTTCAACTTCTGTTGCATCAGAAGGTTCAATGGTGCATTTGACTTTAGAAGATGGATAAGAGAATGGTAATTCGAAGGTCATTTCTTCAGTAATTGCTTCGGATAAAGTACCAGTAACTTTTATTTTTCCTTTTGATTCACAACGAGCTAAATCGAATGAGGATAATTTAAGTGTTGGTGGTTTCTTGTTTTTATTTTCGGCTACATAATAATCCACAGTGACTGCTAATTCTGATTCGGCACTGCCTGAATTACTTATGGCATCATCAGTAGCTTTTGGGCTTGCTTCTTCTTTGGTAAGTTCAGCACATCCTCCAATTTCATCATTATTTGTTGATATAGTTAAGTTTTCTAAAGGAATTGCTTGTTCTTCTGAACCTAATTCGATTGAACAATTGAAGTCTCCTTGGCTTCCTGAGGCTGTAACTGCTTCACCTAAGATACAATTAGCGGCTTTCTCAACTTTTTCTTCTCCTACATTCATTATTACGTTAACATTTATTGATTTTGAAGCTTCCATTTGACCATTGACGAAAGCGGCAAAGAAGAAATAGATTCTATTACTTATTTTTTCGATGTGACTAACTTGTCTAAATGAAATATCAACTTTAGTTTTTTCGGTGGCTTGAAGTTCTAAACCATTACCACATTCCATATCAGAAGCTGAAAAGTTTGATAAAATAAATAATTCCTCAGGTCCATTTGATATAATAGTTTGTTCGACAATAATAGTTTGATTTTCAATGCTTTTGTCAACTAAGCACTCGATACCATCAGTATTATAGGTGCATGTTAATGAAGTTCCTTCTGGATAAGTCAAGGGTAAAGTGAATTTAGCAGCGATTGATTTCTCTTCGCTTAAAGTTCCTTTTATCAAAAATTTACCTTGAGCTTTACAATTAGATGGGTCGACTTCTATTTCACCAAATGTGGGAGGAACTGATGAATCTTTGGAACAATCTTTGACTTCATTATTTGATATGGCTTGGTCAGTTAAAACTGGGTTAAGAGCAACGTCATCTTCTGTTGGAATACCAGTGATATCATTTGAACTATTGAGTCTTAATGAAGTATAAGCTTCGGTTTCATTCACACCTTCGATTTTGCATCCATAATTAGCTTGGACTGCAGTTTGACCAGTAACAGTAACAGCACTTGAAAGAGTACATTGAGATTCTGTGGTTTCTTCTTCCATTCCACTTAAACCAATTAAATTAACAAATAATACTACTGTATTACCAGCTTCGAGACTTTGGGTTGTTAAAGCATAGAAATTGAAAGTAATTTCTGTTCCTGAATTGACAAATCCACTTAATTGTCTGAATGAAATAAAGATTTCTGCTTTTGCTGCTGCATCTTCTTCTGAAATTCCTTCATATTCAGTACTATTTGTTTGGCTGCTTTGTCCTGATTCTGATTCTTCTGAAGTTCCTTCTTGAGTTGATGTGTCATCAGCAGAAGCTTGATCAGATGTTGTTTTATCACTTGATGAGGCTTTGTCTGAGGCTCCTTCTTTTTCTGGTTCTCCTTTTCCTTGTCCTTCTTTTTCTGGTTCTCCTT
>CAMKBC010000068.1 GCA_946410665.1 uncultured Clostridia bacterium
GGATCTATATGTGCTAACGGATTAAGCGTTAGTCTCTTTTTTTGTCTAGGTGTATCGTCTCCAAGTCTATCTGCAACAAACGCATGTGCAAATTCATGGAATGTGATAGAAACAAGAACTGCAAATAACATAATTAATAGTTCTTGTATAGTTCCACCACTTCTAATATATTGACTTGTTTGTTGAATACCTAAGAATATTAACAATCCCAATGTAAATGGGTTTGCTGTTAAACTACTAAAATTCATTTGTACTCCTAATTATAAATCTTCAGGTTTCATTGTTGGGAATAAGATTACGTCTCTGATTGAAGGTGCATCTGTTAATAACATGATGAATCTATCAATACCAATTCCACATCCACCTGTTGGAGGTAATCCGATTTCTAAAGCTCTGATGAAGTCATCATCCATCATACCAGCTTCATCATCTCCGTTTTCACGGTTCTTAATTTCGTTTAAGAATCTTTCTCTTTGATCGATTGGATCATTTAATTCTGAGAAAGCATTTCCATATTCTCTACCATCAATGAATAACTCAAATCTTTGAGTAAACATTGGGTTTCCTGGAACTTTCTTAGCAAGAGGTGAATTCTCAATTGGGTATTCGTACATGAATGTAGGTTGAATTAATGTTTCTTCAACTTTTTCATCTGCGATTTGAGCAATAATATCTCCTCTTGTTTTCTTGATAGGGTTTATTTCAAGTCCGATGCTCTTTAATGCTTCTTGTGCTTCTTCATCAGTTGTGATCTTATCGAAGTCTAATCCTGTAGCATCTTTAATAGCATCTATCATTCTAACTCTCTTGAATGGCTTGCTTAAATCAATTTCTGTTCCTTGATATGTAATTACTTCTTTTCCTGTTACTTTCTTACAGATTGTTCTGAACATTTCTTCTGTGATGTTCATCATATCTTCAATATTCTCGTAGCTTGCATAGAATTCAAGTGAAGTGAATTCTGGATTATGACGAATATCCATACCTTCATTTCTAAATACTCTTCCAAGTTCATAAACTTTATCTAAACCACCAACGATTAATCTCTTTAAATTTAATTCAGTTGCAATTCTTAAATACATATCAATGTCTAATGAATTGTGATGTGTAATGAATGGTCTAGCTGAAGCTCCACCAGAAATAGTATTTAAAATTGGTGTTTCAACTTCTTTATATCCTCTTTCATCTAAGAAGTTTCTAATCTCCTTAGTGATTTGAATTCTCTTTAAGAATGTATCTTTAACTTCTGGGTTCATGATTAAATCTACATATCTTTGTCTGTATCTTAAATCTGTATCTTTTAAGCCATGGAATTTCTCAGGAAGTGGTCTTAATGACTTGCTTAATAAAGTTACTTCCTTTGCATGAACTGAAATTTCTTCAGTCTTTGTTTTGAAAACAAATCCAGTAACTCCAATAAAGTCTCCAATATCATATTCTTTGAAGTGTTTGTAAGAATCTTCACCTAAATCATTGATAGAAACATATAATTGCATTTTTCCATCACCATCTTGAATATGGCAGAATGAAGCTTTACCCATAACTCTCTTGCTCATAATTCTTCCAGCGATTGTAACATCTTTATTTTCAAGTTCATCATAGTTATCCTTGATTTGAGATGTTGTATGTGTTCTATCGAACTTAGTGATTTCGAATGGATCTTTTCCTTCAGCTCTTAATGCCTCAAGTTTATCCAATCTAACCTTCATTAATTTGTTAAAATCCTCTTGTGTTAATTCTACTTCTTCTTCAACATTGTTTTGATTGTCTTTTTCCATAGTTTCTAGTCTCCTTTTTTGATCGGTTTTTGAGCATAAAATACGCACATACATTATATTTCAAAACCATTATTTTGTAAAGGTTTTGAGCCCAAAAAAGGTTTAAAAAACGCTCTATTTTTTTGACCCGTTTAATACCAACTTTTAAGGCCTAAAAAACAATAAAAAAAGGACGATTTTTTCGTCCTTTTTTAGTTTTATAACAAATGCTTCTAAACGGCACTTCTTAGTTCTTTAGCATGGGCTAGAGAAATATCGGAAATTGTTCCTGAAGCAATTCTTGCTATCTCGTTTAATATTTCTAATTCTTTTAAATGCTTAATTAGAGTGTGTGTTCTATCATCTTTTGTTTCTTTGCTAATGTAATAGTTTTGATCACCTTTTGCAGCAATACTTGGTTGATGTGTTATACAAATAACTTGATGATTTTTACCTATTAGTTTAAGCTTGATTCCCACAGAATTAGCGGCTTTTCCACTTATTCCAGTATCAATCTCATCAAATATCATAATAGGTGTATTATCAGTATTAGCAAATACAGTCTTAATAGCTAGCATAATTCTAGACATTTCACCACCAGATGCTGTTTTTGCTAATTCTTTTTTGTCTTCACCAACATTAGTTGATATATAGAATTCGATATTATCTTTTCCACGTTTGTTGAATGTCTTATTATCTGTAATTTCAATATAAAACTTAGCATTTGGCATCTCTAATTCTTGCAATTCTTTATTGATTTTTTCACATAATTCAGTGCTTATTTTTACTCTGTCTTCATGTAGTTTCTTTCCATATTCTTCCATTTTTGCTTCGATGTCTTTTAATTCTTTTCTAAGTTTATCGTTTGTCTCATCTAAATTGTTTATCTTCTCAATATCCGCTTCAATCTTATCTCTATACTCTAGTATCTCTTCTATACTATTTCCATATTTTCTTTTTAGTGATGTTATTAAATCTAATCTTTCTTCTATTTCATTTCTTTCATCCTCATCAAAATACACATCATCATTTAAACTTGCTATGTCTCTCGAAAACTCGTCTATTTCATAATATATGCTCTTTAATTCAGATAATTTTTCATTATACTTGTCATCAATACTGCTAATTTTGTCTAGGGCTTTAATGGCATTATTTACCAAATCAATCGCATTGTCACATTCTTCATTTGCTTCGCTTAAGCTGTTATTAATCTTCTCTGAATTCTGAAATAAA
>CAMKBC010000069.1 GCA_946410665.1 uncultured Clostridia bacterium
AAGCTAAATACTCCAAAAATAACAGCAACCTTAACAGCAATTCCAACTATTCCTGCTAGGAAATAATTTTTCTTCATGCAAACTTTAATTTTCTTAAAGGCATATACATAAGCAAAGTTTCCAATCCAAATTGCTGGTATCATCCAAACTAATAATGTTGAGCTTGTTCCAAAAACATATCCACCTAAAATAGTTGCAATACTTGGCATTGTGATAACACCAAAGTTTTTAATTCTGCCTTTTAAGTTTAATGCAGAAACAACAAGCACAGTATTAACGATTGATCCAATAATGTATTGTGAATTTGAAACAATCACATTATTTGCTGTAAAAATTGATTTTAGTATTTGTCCCAAAAATAATGGAACTAATAAAGCAGTTAAATAAATCAAAACAGTTTGAACTATTTCACTTACTTTAGAATAATCTTTAATAGTACTTCTTAAAGCACTTTCATTTTCCATTGTAGTCTCCTAATCTGTTAACAAAAACATAATTTAAAATTAAATTGATGCTTGATAAATCTTTTCGATTGTTGCATCTAATGTGCTATCAAATTCTTCTTGTGATTGTTGTGCTGTTAATCCACCTAGTAATGCTCTTGAGAAGCTAGCAATCATGTTTTCATTCTTGCTTAATAAATCACAAGCTGTATCTAAATCATATCCACCTGAAAGTGCTACGATTTTAACAACTGCTTTATTGTCGTATAAGCTTAAGTATTTATTTGCTTCTGTTGGAATTGTAAATTTAAACATAATTAAATCATTTTCATTCCATGTAGCTAATTTTTCTTCAATTTTTTGTTTTAAGATTGTTTCGCATTCTGCTTTATCAGCTGCGTTGATATCAACTTCTGGTTCGATGATTGGAACAAGTCCAGCATCGCAGATTCTCTTTGCAAATGCAAATTGTTGATCAACAATTGCAGCAATTCCTTCTTCGTTTGCTGAGTAAATAACACTTCTCATTTTTGTACCAAATACATTTTTAGCATTAGCTTCAGCAAGTTGTTCATCAAGATCAGGAATTTCCTTCATTAATTTAACACCGTTAGCTTCTTCCTCTAATCCCTTATCAACTTTTAAGAAAGAAACAATGTGTTTCTTGTTCCATAAGTAGTCTGCTGTAAATTCATCTTCTACTTGTCCCATCATAGTTTTATAGAATAAGATTGCTCCTACTATACGATTGTTATTAAATACAGAACTTGTGAAAACTCTTTTTCTCATTTCATGAATAAGATCAAACATCTCATCTTCTGTTGAGTAGCTTTCTGGTGCAATACCATAAGCTGATAATGTCTTAGCACTTGAACCACCACTTTGGTCAAGAGCTGCTATAAATCCTCTTGCGTCTTTCATAACTTGAAGTTTTTCTAAATCCATTTTGTCCTCCTAAAATTAATTATAATAATGCACTTTGAATTATAACACTCAAATCCAGTAAATTCAGTAAAATTACACTAATGACAACAAATTGGAAACAAATTGACATATAAAAAGAGGGGCTTATTATAGCCCCTCCTTTTCATTTTTGTAACCTGCTAGTCAAAACATTCCAGATCTAAAGTTCCCTGAAACTTAATTTTAACAATCGACTTTACGTCTTTGTTTCGGCGAACTCCTTCTATGGTTAATTGCATGGTCTCGCCCGACTGATAATTCTCAAGATCAAGAATCATAATATCCTTTTCAACCATATACTCTACTCGGTTGATTTTAGGATACTGAGACGTGATGCTGTGAATCTCAGCAAAAGCCTGCAGACCTTTTGGCCCATTAACCTGAATCCGTGTTGTTTGCATGTTGCTGTCCTCCTAAAATGAATGGTTTATAGTTACATAAACTTAATTATACTAGTATTTCCATTATTTGTCAATTTATATTCTACACCGCTTAAAATCAAAAGAAAAGAGGCCGGAATTCACCAGCCTCTCCTAAAAGTCCATTGTTGCTCACGCTTTAATCATTCTTCATCGTTGATTTCAGGAATTTGCTCCCACAACTTACGAAGATTCTCATCAATGATAGTCTCTCCATCTCTAAAAGGAATAAAATAGTTCAACAGTCTGAAGTTCAAGTTACTAAGAACCTTGACGATGTGATTTCCTTTGGCCAGATAAGTAGTTCCATCAGTATCAACAAAGATAACTCTGTTGTGATACACCGAATACGAACCAACATAATCAATGCTCCTTGGATTATCGTATTTGACAATCGGGTCATAAAACTCGCCTTGATCAAACTCATCGTCTTCCGTCATTACCCTAATTCCGTTTATTGGAACAGGTAAGCAGTGACCTAACTCTTCAATAGGGACAGGTTGCGCTTTATGAACTTTCGCCCATATCCTGCAATCATCCTTAAACTCTTCTCTCCTCTGTTTGGTAGCGTTAGAGATTATTTCTTTCCAGCGCTTAACCATGTGGTCTTGCATAGGAAATTGGTCTTCATTCAAAAAGACGAAGAAATCCGCTTTAACGATACCAAACTCTTGAAGCTTCTTGACGTACAGCTTAGTCTCAGGAAGAGCATAATACTCTTTCTTGTACAATACGCCAATAGCATTCCGAAAGCAGTTGTAAACATTCATGTCTTTAAACTTATTATTAAGATAATCGACATCAATCTCAACAACTTCATTGTGTTCACCAGTCGAAGCAATCTGCATGCCCTGAGGACACTTCATGGCACACCGTGCCAAAAACTGCTCGATGGTCTCCCGATAAGAAACAATAACCTTTACACCTTCCATCTTAAACCTCCTAAAAAAATTATTTTTTGTTGAAAAAACCAAAAGTTGCATAGCTAAGGATTTTTAACAAAAGGTATACATAATATTCTAGCACTTTTATGGCCTATTTTCAATGTATTTAACAATTTTCAGAAATGATTTTAGGCAATTATATGCAAATAAAAAAGCAGCTGCATTAAAACAACTGCTCAAAGTATATGGTGCTGGCAATGAGAATCGAACTCATGGCCTC
>CAMKBC010000070.1 GCA_946410665.1 uncultured Clostridia bacterium
CAGTGAAAACATTATATTCATTCTTTTGTAATTTTCTTGCATTAATTGAATTAAACACTTGCATATAAACAAATATGTTAAAGAAGATAGTAAAATGATAACCATTAACTTCATTCCAAGTGAAGTGTCCTAATTCTCTATCTGAAGGAACTCCAAAAATGTAATCACCATAGAAAATAATCACAGTAAGGACAATAACTTGGAAAAGCGATTGAGAGAAAATATTAAGAATCATCATTGGAGTTAAAATAGAAGCATCTCTTGAGTAAGGTTTTCTATTAAGTAAAGCATCAGAAGGGTCTTCAGTGGCCAAAGCCAAAGAAGCAAAAGAGTCCATAATAAGATTAACCCAAAGCATTTGAATAGCATTTAAAGGAGAGTCTTTGAGTATTATACCACCAAGGAAAGTCATAAAAACAGCAACGACGTTAGTAGTAAGTTGGAATTGAACGAATTTTCTTATACAGTCATAAATATTTCTACCATATTTACATGCGGTTACAATAGAACTAAATGAATCATCAAGTAAGACAACATCTGCGGCATCTTTAGCAATATCAGTTCCTCTTATACCCATAGCAAATCCAACATGAGCTTGTCTTAAAGCTGGAGCATCGTTTGTTCCATCTCCTGTTACAGCGACGATATTTCCTAATTCTTTAAGTCCGAAGACAAGAATGAATTTATCTTCGGGTGAAGCTCTTGCAATTACTTTTAATCTTTGAACAGTATGTTTAAAGGCTTCTTTATTATTAAGTTTAATTTCAAGAGAATTATCTTTTCCTTGTTCTTTAGTAATACCACCACAAATAACTCTGAAAATTTCTCCTTCTAATGCAATAGGACATTCTCCTTGAGTAATTCCTTTTTTACATTCTTCTTCTCTATCATGAACCATTTTTCTATAATGAGCAGAAATGTTCTTGCATTCAGCTGATTGATGAGGCTCAATAATTCCTACATCTTTTGATATGGCAATAGCGGTATTAATATTATCACCTGTTACCATACGAACAGTAATTCCAGCATGATGACATTTTTTTATAGCTTCGGGAACGTCTGGTCTGTTATTGTCTCTTATTCCTACCATGAAAGCATAGCAAAGACCTTTGGCTAATTCGTTAAAGAATTTAAAATCATCTTCTGGATTTGCTTCTCTGGCTTTTGCTATTTCTTCTTCGGTTAATTTCTTATAACCAAAAATGAGTGTTCTCATTGAGTCTTCGGCATATTCGGCTTGTTTTCTTGCCAAATCTTCTGCATGTTCTTCGAAATTTTCTTCTTGGCCGCCTTTTGCACGATATAAACTAAAGAAAGGACTTACTCTTTCTGGAGCACCTTTAGCATATAAGATATAACCTTTGTCTTCTTTGAAAATATTCATCATATATTTATATTCTGATTTAAATGGAAGAACATATACTCCTTTTCTGTTTCCTTCTAAAGGATAGTTATTTTCTTTTAAATAAGTGAATAAGGCTTTTTCAGTCATATCACCATTAAGAACTTTTTCTCCTTTTTCATTGGTGGTTTCAACACAGGTAATATTTTTATAAATGCAGTTCCAGATTAAGTCTCTTAAATTCTCGTCTTGAACTTTGGCTTTATTTAATCTAATGTCTTCATCTTCCACGAAGAAAGCAGCAATTCTCATTACACCTAATGTAAGTGTACCAGTCTTATCAGTACAGACATTGTTGACATTTCCCATAGCTTCAGATTTATCCAAGTGTTTAACTAAGTTATGTTCTATTTTCATTTTATTGACTGAAAAAGCGAAAGCAATTGTAACAGCCATAGGAAGTCCTTCAGGAATAGCAACAACAATTACAGTAACTGCAATAATGAAAGCATTGACTAAGACATCAACAGTATGCATTGTGAAAATAGAATTACCATTTAATAAATTTATTATCATTTCTTTAAGGAAAAGAACACAACCAATGAGAATAGCGAAAAGATAACCTAAGTCACCAATAAGGTTAGATAAATCATTTAATTGTTTTTTAAGTGGAGTTAAATTGGCATCATCACCTCCTTCGTCATCGTCGTCTCCTTCTTCACCTTCTTTCTTTTTTTTTCCACTCGAATTCAATAATTGCTTATTCTGGCCTTCGAAAGTCTTATCACCAACAGCAGCAACGACCATATTGCCATATCCATCGACAACTTGGGATCCCGAAAAAACGAAAGGACATGAGTATCTTTGTCCCTTTGATTCAAAGTTGTTTACTTTCCACATAATATCAGATTCTCCAGTAACAGGTGATTCATCCATTCCTACTTTAGCATCACCAAAGACAAATCCATCTACGTTAATAATATCACCAATCCTCAGTTTAAGAATATCGCCTACGAGAATATCCTCAATAGAAATTTCTTTTTCCATTCCATCTCGAATTACTAAGACTTTCTTTAGTTTATTTTCTCTGCTTAATTTTAAGAACTGTTCCATTTCTTGATAGTTCATATAAGAACTGATTGAAACAACCAAAAATACAGCGAAGAAAATGGCAGTTCCTTCAATCCAGCCTGTTTTTAGACCGTCTTTAGCAACACCAATGATAAGGGAAATAATAGAAGCTACTAATAATACTCTAAGAGTTGGATCTTCGAAACAGTTTATTATGTGCTCTAAAATGGAGTTCTCTTTCTCGGGTGGTAAATGGTTGTTTCCCCACTTTCTTTCTCTCCATTCGAGATCTTGTTTATTTGATGAGCTTAGACCATGCTCAAAATCTGTACGAAAGAGTTGACCAACATATTCAACATTTTTCAAGTGTTCTTTGAAGAATTTCTCTGAGCCGTGTTCGCTTGTGTTGTACTCGTTGTTGAATATTTTAGACATGTCAATATTTTCTGGTTCTACACCTTCTTGGGCTTCTTTCACTATTAGCTTCTCAGTTAAATCACTATTTTCCTGCATATTTTAAATTATAAATTTTTTGGTTAAACAATAATTTAATTCATA
>CAMKBC010000071.1 GCA_946410665.1 uncultured Clostridia bacterium
ATATATTATTCTTCGTCATCATCGAATTCATCTTCATCTTCGTCTTCTTCAACTGAAGGAGCGCCTTCGCTTAGGCTCTTTTCAAATGCTGTATTAAAGTTATCTCTAACTTTATTTTCAACTTCTTGCATTATTTCTGGATTGTTCTCTAAGTATAATTTAGCATTTTCTCTACCTTGGCCAATTCTTTCGCCTGAATAACTAAACCATGATCCGCTCTTTTCGATGATATCTAAGTTAACAGCTAAGTCTAGGATATTTCCTGATTTAGAAATACCTTTACCATAGATAATGTCGAATTCTGTCTCTCTAAATGGAGGGGCAACTTTATTTTTAACAACTTTAACTCTAACTCTGCTTCCTAAAACTTCGCCATTGTCTTTGATGTTTTCAATTCTTCTAATATCAAGTCTTACAGAAGAATAGAATTTTAATGCACGTCCACCAGGTGTTGTTTCTGGGTTACCAAACATAATTCCAACTTTTTCTCTTAATTGGTTAATGAAAATTAAAGCTGTGTTTGATTTATTAAGAACACCAGTTAATTTTCTTAAAGCTTGTGACATAAGTCTAGCTTGTAAACCAACATGAGAATCACCCATATCTCCATCAATTTCAGCCTTAGGAACTAATGCTGCAACTGAGTCAACTACAACTATATCAATAGCTCCACTTCTTACTAAAGCTTCGCAAATTTCTAATGCTTGCTCACCTGTATCAGGTTGAGAAACGATTAAGTTATCTATATCTACTCCTAAATTCTTAGCATAAATAGGATCTAAAGCATGCTCTGCATCAATAAATGCTGCTTCTCCGCCAGCCTTTTGTGCTTCAGCAATCATATGTAATGCTAGAGTAGTTTTACCAGATGATTCTGGACCAAATACTTCTATAATTCTTCCTTTTGGAATACCACCAATTCCTAAAGCTACGTCTAATGATAATGCTCCTGTTGGAATTGAGTCAATGTTAAGAGTTTTGAAATCTCCTAATTTCATAACTGATCCTTTTCCAAATTGTTTTTCAATTTGTCCCATTGCTGCTTCTAGAGCTTTTAATTTTTCTGGATTTGGTGCTGCCTTAACATCATTTACTTTTTCTTTTTCGACTTTCTTAGCCATGTTTTCCTCCTAATAAGTTTCATTTGTGAAACGTTTGTTTGCATTTAATATATATTTAAAATTTTAAAAAGTCAATACTTTTAGCGAACATTTTTTCGCTTTTCGTCTTTGGCGTGTTTTCTTTTGTTTTCCAGTGTTTCAGGCTGATTTTTCTGTTCTTTTTTACATGTATTTATCAAATATTTCTATTTTTTAATCTATTAAATCTGTCTATACCATCTATCAAAGTTATTGTATGGACAATATGCATTAGGTCTAAACTCTCCTCCAACACTAGGGTTTAAAATAATTGTCCATTTGTTTCTATATAAGCCAATATAAGGAACATCTTCATTTGCTTTTCTTTGAGCTCCTCTGATGCCATCAACAGTATTTAAATCTTCATCGCAAGAATAGTTTGCAACATTTCCGCTTCCATAAAACGAATTTAGTTTAGGTGAAGTAGAATTATTAACCCCGCATAGAATCATGTCATAATTTTTGTCCCATAAGTATTGATTATATCTCTCATGAGAAACTTGTTTAACGTGAACTTTAATTCCAATTTCGCCTAGTTGTCTCTTGATATTATTAGCAACATTAATTCTATCTTGGTTATCATTATTAACTGCAAGATTTATATCAATTGTTTTATCATCTTTCTTCCAAGTCCCATCAGCATTAGACCATCCATTATTAAGTAGTTCTTGTTTTGCTTTTTCTTGATCATAATAGATTAGGTTCTCTCCGTTATATAAGAAGCTTCCATAATCTAAAAATCCGTTGGAAATAATTTTCTTTCCATAGAATACGCTAGTATTGATTGTATCTTTATTTATTGCATAATTTATAGCTCTTCTTACCGCTTTATCTCCTAAAACAGAATTGTTGCAATTTAATGCTAAATAATCATAGCTTCTACCTGTATATGTTTTAATGTTGTATCCCATTGTTCCAATGTATTGTTGATAGTCTGTCATACCAGTATTGATTATATCTAGATTTCCCATTTTAAAAGCATTGTATGCTTCGCCAATAGAAGAATATTTTTGAACAGTAATTGATTCTGTTATTTGTTGTCTATCATGAAGTTCAGCCCACTTAGTATTCTTAGTTAATAATAAAGAATATTGTGTGTTACTTGCTATTCTATACATTCCTGTTCCGATTGGTATCTTTGATGATGCATTAAAATCTTCTCCATCATAATGATGTTTGCATACTATAGGAAAATCTAATGAGTATTCAAAGAACGGATCATAGTTGTTTACTTTAACATTGATTGTTTCATCATCAACTTGTTCTAATGAAGCAATGTTACTTATGTTTGTTTTATAAACAGAGTCGCCTTCTTTAATTCTATCAAAAGTAAATAGTACATCTTCTGCTTTAAAGCCAGAACCATCATGCCATTTAGCTCCTGTGTCAAGCTTAACTTCATACTTGTTATCTTCTTTATATTGGCATGATTTTGCTAAGCGGAATTCTAATCCGTATTCAGGTGTAATATTTACTAGAGGTTCAAATATTAATTTAGTAAAGTTAAGCACTTCTCTATTGTGTGATAATAATGGATTTATGTTGTCATACTCATGGATTGCCATCTTAACGTTATCCACAACTTGGATATTTCCAAGACCATTGTTTCCTGAGTCACCCTCAAGCTCACTTAACTTATTTTTATCTTGATAATAAACAAAATAAATAGAAGCTACTATAAGCCCGATAACTACTACTACAAATATGTACTTAAAAAAATTATTGTGCTTTTTCTTATATTTATACTTCATATATCCCCCACTTATTTTGTACTCCCTATTTATATTACAAACAAATAAAAAAGTCTAGTAATTTTA
>CAMKBC010000072.1 GCA_946410665.1 uncultured Clostridia bacterium
AGAGATTTAGATACATACAAAAAATATAATTACAAGTTTAGATATTTAATTGCAGATGAAGCACAATATATAAAGAATAACAATACAAAGAATGCGCGTGCAATTAAAGAAATTTTAGCGGATACAAGATATGCATTAACAGGCACACCTATTGAAAATTCACTAGCAGAGCTTTGGTCAATCTTTGATTTTATTATGCCAGGATATTTATTTAACTATAATAAATTCAAGGTAAATTATGAATCACCAATCGTTAGAGAAGACGATAAAGATGCTATGAATAGATTAAAACAAATGATTGAACCATTTGTTTTAAGAAGAATTAAAGAAAAAGTTTTAACAGAATTACCTGAAAAAACAATCACTGTTTTGACAAACGAAATGGAAGGCGAGCAACAAAAACTTTATATGGCTTATGTTCGTTCAGCAAAACAACAAGTTAGTGAAGAAATTGAAACAAACGGAATTCAAAATAGTCAAATTAAAATCTTAGCTTTACTTATGAGGCTACGTCAAATTTGCTGTCATCCAGGATTGTTCTTAGACAATTATAAAGATGAAAGTAAAAAGTTAAATCAATGTATGGAAATTATTGAAGACGCAGCAGCCGGCGGACACAAGATGTTATTGTTCTCTGGTTATTCATCAATGTTTAAATATATTGAAGAAGGGTTAAAAGAAAAAGGAATACAATATTTAAAACTTACAGGACAAACTAAAGTTTCTGAAAGAATGAATTTAGTAAATGAATTCAACAAGAACAAAAATGTTAAAGTGTTCCTAATATCTTTAAAAGCCGGTGGAACAGGATTAAACCTAATTGGAGCTGACATGGTAATTCACTATGATCCATGGTGGAACTTATCAGCAGAAAATCAAGCAACAGATAGAACGTATAGAATTGGACAAAAACGTAATGTTCAAGTTTATAAATTGATTACTAAAAATTCGATAGAAGAAAAGATTTATAAGTTGCAAGAAAAGAAGGCTAAATTAGCAGATGATATGTTATCAACAAATGAGACATTCATTAGCAAGTTGAGCAAGGACGAAATCATGGAATTATTCGAGTAAAATTTTGACATAAATAGCGAAATAGACTAAAATTAAGGTAGATTTTTGTTTAAGGAGTTTGTTATGAGTTATGCTAAAAATGCACAAAAGTACACCGAAGAAATGTTACTTTTAAGCGCAAAGATTGACACATATAGAGCTGCACACAAAAAGGACAACCCAAAAGAAGTAAGAAACGCGGTAATACCACTGGAAAGACAACTTGTTGAAACCGAAATAAAAATAAGCGACGATTACTATGCAATGTTTAGAAATGGTACTAATACTTATGAAGCGCGTGAAAAAATACATAAATTATTAAAAAATGATATTGATACATTTTTAAATGATCTTACTACAATGAGGGAAGATTATATTGAATGGCATGAAAAATGGATGGCACAGAAGTATAAAGAACCTTTAAGTTATGAGGATAGAGTTGCGCAAGCTAAAGAGTTGGCTAACTATAAATATAAATTGTTTCAAAACACTAGAGAAATGCTCAAATGGCAGAATAGACAAATTAATTATTGCAAGGCAATGAACCAAGATGAAGTAAGCAAAGCTAGAAAACGCCAAGCAAAATTGAGACAAGACTATGCAAACGATTTTAATGATTTATTCAATTTTACTGTAACAGGTATAAAACAAGTTGGAATACATGAGGCTAAAAGATTGTTAGAAGTTAGAAGAGGTTTAATTGAGCAAGGACAAAAAGACTATAAAAAAGACGGTACAGGTGTCGTTGTTGAAAAGCCATCAGAATTGCAAAAGATTTGTGATAAAGCTAACAGAATAACAGGATACAAAAACAAGTTAAATGTAGAAATTGGACTATATACATTTATTATTCAATCAGATGAAGAGATAAAAAAAGAAGAAAGAGAATACTACGAAAGTGGTAAAGCTGCCGAAGATGCAAGAAGATTAGAGCAAGAAGAAGAGGCTAGATATAATCCTGATTGGGTTATTCCTGATGAAGAATATAAAGACAAAGAAGGAAACATAATTAGAGCACAAGAAGATGATGACGAAAGGGATATATAATGCAAAAAGCTGATTATATAACTGTTATAGGAGGAGGCCTTGCTGGATGCGAGGCCTCTTATCAAATAGCAAAAAGAGGAATTAAAGTTAAATTATATGAGATGAAACCTGTTAAGTTTTCACCTGCACACAGCAATAAAGATTTAGCTGAAATTGTTTGTAGCAATTCATTTAAATCAAACTTGCTAACAAATGCGTGCGGTTTATTAAAAGAGGAATTAAGAAGGTTAGATTCGTTATTAATTAAAACTGCTGATGAGACTAGTGTTCCAGCAGGGCAAGCACTTGCTGTCGATAGAGAAGTTTTCTCAAAGAAGATTACTGAAACAATCGAATCTATGGAGAATATCGAAATTATTAAAGAAGAGTTTACTTCTGAAATGCTTGAAAAAGCTGTGAAAGAAGGAATTGTAATTATTGCAACAGGACCTTTAACATCAGATGAATTATCAAAAGGAATTCAAAAATTAACAGGCGAAAACGACCTACATTTTTATGATGCTGCAGCACCAATTATTGAAAAAGATTCTATAAATTTTGATATAGCTTTCTATGGAAATAGATATGATCAAGAGAAGAAAAAAGAGGAAACTGAGGAAGAATGGAAGGCTAGAATTGCTGATTTATCAACATCTCAAGAGGATTATATAAATCTTCCAATGAGTGAAGAAGAGTACTATAAGTTTGTTACCGAACTTAACAATGC
>CAMKBC010000073.1 GCA_946410665.1 uncultured Clostridia bacterium
GGTGGAATTACTGGTACTACATTCATTATCATCCATTCTGGTCTGTTTCCTGATAATCTAAATGATTCAACTGTATCTAATCTTTTAACTAATTTAGCTTTCTTTTGCTCACTTGCTTTTTCTAGTTCTTTTTTTAGTTTATTAGATAGTTTATCTAAATCTATTTCTTTAAGTAGTTTTTCTAATGCTTCTGCTCCCATTTCTGCTTTGAAACTACCTATTCCATATTTTTCTTCTGCTTCATGGAATTCTTTTTCTGTTAAAACTTGACATTTCATCAAACCTGATGTGCCTTTGTCTGTAACTATATATGATGCAAAGTATACTATTTTTTCTAAGTTTCTTGGTGAAATATCTAACATTAATGCAATTCTACTAGGTATTCCTTTGAAATACCAAATGTGTGCAACTGGTGCAGCAAGTTCAATGTGACCCATTCTCTCACGTCTTACTTTTGATTTAGTAACTTCAACACCACAACGGTCGCATACTATTCCTTTATAACGAACTCTTTTATATTTACCACAATGACATTCCCAGTCTTTTGTTGGTCCAAATATTCTTTCACAGAATAAACCGTCTTTCTCTGGTTTTAGTGTTCTATAGTTTATGGTTTCTGGTTTTTTTACTTCACCTTTTGACCATTCTCTTATTTGTTCATCTGATGCTAGTCCTATTTTAATTTTGTCAAACAATTCTAATTCATCCACTTAGGTTTTCCCCCTTGTTTTTATTTTTGGGTTTCATTGAAATTTTGAAATAATCCACCGCTGAGCAATTCTCTTATGTCTATCTCATTAATTTCTTTGAAAGGATTATTAAATTAAATTCTTTGGAAATTGTCAATGGGTACGTTCCTATTTTGACATACTATTTTAATATTGCCAAATATAGTTATTCATGTTGATTATGTCAAAATAGGAACGTCTCCATTGACACCCAATCGAAAATTTATTCTAAACCATCATTATCTAGATTATCTTCAGCTAAATCTGAATCGAAAATATCTTCATCATTTTCGTCATCTAGTCCTTCAAATAAGTCATCTGAATCTTCTACTTCATCATCATCTAAAATTGCGTCTTCATCTTCTGTTGTAATATAGTTTTCTTCTAGTTCACTTTCGTCTAAAACTGCTTCTTTTAGTTTTGCCTCTTCATAATCAATTCCTTCATCTATATGCTCTTTTAGTTCTAATTCTTGACCTTCCTCTGAGAATAATTTTATATCTAGTCCTAAAGATTGAAGTTCTTTTATTAATACTTTGAAGCTCTCTGGTACTCCTGGTTCTGGTATGTTTTCACCTTTTACTATTGCTTCATAAGTTTTTACACGACCTACTACATCATCTGATTTTACTGTTAGCATTTCTTGTAGTGTATATGCTGCACCATATGCTTCTAGTGCCCAAACCTCCATCTCACCAAAACGTTGTCCACCAAATTGTGCTTTACCACCAAGTGGTTGTTGAGTTACTAATGAATATGGGCCAGTTGAACGAGCATGAATTTTATCATCTACTAAGTGGTGTAGTTTTAACATATACATTACACCTACTGTTACTGGATTATCAAATACTTCTCCTGTTCTTCCGTCACGGATTATTGCTTTTCCATCTTCACGAAGTCCTGCTTCCTTTAGAAGTTCTCTAATTTCTTCATCTGATGCACCATCAAATACTGGTGTAGCCACTTTCCAACCCAGTAACCTTGCTGCCATACCTAAGTGTACCTCTAGAACTTGACCTAAGTTCATACGAGAAGGTATACCTTGTGGGTTTAGCACAACATCTACTGGTGTTCCATCTTCTAAGAATGGCATGTCTTCTATTGGCAATATTCTTGAAATAACACCTTTATTTCCATGACGACCAGCCATTTTATCACCAACTGATATTTTTCTCTTTGTTGCAATATAGCAACGAATTACTTGGTTTACACCTGGCCCTAATTCATCTGAATTGTCTCTTGTAAAGATTTTTACATCTACTATTGTTCCTGCTTCACCATGTGGTACTCTTAAAGATGTGTCTCTAACTTCTCTCGCTTTTTCTCCAAAGATTGCTCTTAATAACCTTTCCTCTGCTGTAAGTTCAGTTTCTCCTTTTGGTGTTACTTTTCCAACTAAGATATCTCCTGGTCTTACTTCTGCTCCAATACGAATAATTCCGTTTTCATCTAGGTCTTTTAGTATATCATCTCCAACATTTGGAATATCGCGAGTTATTTCTTCTGGACCTAATTTTGTGTCTCTACATTCGCAGTCATATTCTTCTATATGAATTGATGTATAAACATCCTCTTTTACTAATCTTTCACTTAATAATATAGCATCCTCGTAGTTATAACCTTCCCAAGTTGTGAATGCAATTACAACATTTCTTCCAAGCGCCATTTCTCCGTTTTTTGTAGATGGTCCATCTGCTAGAATATCTCCTGCTTTAATTTTTTCTCCTCTTTCCACAACTGGTCTTTGATTTATACATGTACCACCATTAGTTCTTTTAAACTTGCGAAGCTTGTAAATATCTATTTCATTATTTTTATTACGAACTTTTACTTCATCTGCTGTAACTTTTTCTACAATACCATCATTTATAG
>CAMKBC010000074.1 GCA_946410665.1 uncultured Clostridia bacterium
TGTCTTGTAATTCTTTAATTGTATCATTTAGATTTGTAACTCTTGCAACTTTTACATAAGCAACTGCGCCTGCTGATGTTTTATTAACCGTAGCATTAACTGCTGCTGATCTTCTTTTTGGAATAATTACGCCATGTGCTCCAACACACTCTGCTGTTCTTATGATTGATCCTAAGTTATGTGGATCTTCTATTCCGTCGCAAATAATTACAAATGGTTTCTCATTTTTACTTTTTGCTAATTCAAGTATTTCTTCAACGCTTGAATAGTTGTAAGGAGGAACAATTGCAATTACTCCTTGATGGTTATGTGTTTCTGACATTTGATCAAGTTTATTCTTATCAATTTCACTAATAACAATTTTTCTTTCTTTTGCTTTAGCTATGATCTTAATTATTGCTCCATGTTTTTCACCACTTTGCACATAAAGTTTATTGATATCGTTGTCAGACTCTAATAATTCAAGTACGCTGTTTCTTCCTTCTACTTGATCGCTAATTTCATTTTCCATAAACAATATATCCTTTATTTTATATTACTAATTCTTTCATCCATGTATTTATCTACATGATCTTTGATGTCTTTAATTTTGTCTTTTTCTTTTGCGTCTTTTACAAGATTATATAGTTTATCCATTGATTGATTCTTTTTAATTAATTGTACTGATATGTCATAGTTAACATCATATACAAATCCTATTTCCAACATGTAATCATCTAATGTAGTTTTTGCATCATATCTATTAACTACTTTACTCTCTAACATTTCGTCATAAACAATATCAGACATATCATCGTGCATAATTGATTCAAAATCAAATAACTTAGTTATATCTTCATATTCCATATAGTTTAGAATATCTATTTTATCTGCATCTCTAATTAGTTTGCAATAAGTTAATTCTTTTCCTTCAATATCATCTGCAATTTTATATTTGTTGTGATATTTAACTGCTTTAATTATTAATTCTTGAGTTTCTTTATCATCACAATATTTTTCAATGTAATTATCTTTTTCTAATATTTGTACTCCTAGGTCTGCATGGTCTACAGATTGACTGTCACTGAATGTATTATAAATTCTGATTTGTTCAAATCTTCCAATGTCATGTAGCATTCCAATTAATTCTGCTAAATCTTCATCTGCTCCTATTGCTTTTCCTATTTTTCTTGCATAATCTGCTGTTCTGTATGAATGATCTATTTTTAATGATATTTTAAAATCATCTTTGTCATAGTTACTAACGTATCTGTCAAACTCTTCCCTTGCCTTTTGTATGTCTATCATTTTTTCTCCTTTAAATGTATATCTCAATAATTATTTGTTCTCTGTATCTGCTTTCAATACATTCAAGAAAGCTTCTTGTGGAATTGCTACGTTACCAAATTCACGCATTCTTTTCTTTCCACGTTTTTGTTTCTCTAATAACTTCTTTTTACGAGTAATATCACCACCATAGCATTTTGCTAAAACATCTTTACGTAATGCAGAGATTGTTTCTCTTGCTATGATTGTTCCACCAATCGCAGCTTGAATTGGTACTGCAAATTGTTGTCGTGGAATTTCTTCTTTTAATCTTTCAACTAAAGTTTTTCCTCTGTTATATGCATTACCTTTGAATACGATAAATGATAATGCATCAACATACTCACCATTAACTTTAATATCTAGTTTTATTAATTCTGATTCTCTATATTCTTTTAATGTGTAATCAAGAGATGCATAACCTCTTGTTTTTGATTTTAATGTATCAAAGAAATCGTAAATGATTTCATTTAATGGTATTTCATATTTTATTGTTACTCTGTTTTCATCTAAGTATTTCATATCGATGTAGATACCACGTCTTTGTTGACAAAGATCCATAACATTTCCAACATATTCTTTTGGTGCCATGATATTGGCATCAACATATGGTTCTTCAATATGATTAATATCTGTAGCATCTGGTAAATCAGATGGATTATAAATATTTTCTACTGTTCCATCTGTTCTATAAACTTTATAAATAACTGATGGTGCGGTTGTTATTAAACTTAAATCAAATTCTCTATCAAGTCTTTCTTCTATAACTTCTAGATGTAGTAATCCTAAGAATCCACATCTAAATCCAGATCCTAATGCTGATGAAGTTTCTGGTTCAAACTCTAATGCTGCATCATTAAGTTGTAACTTTTCTAATGCAATTTTTAAGTTTTCGTAGTCTGCTCCATCCATTGGATATAATCCACAGTAAACCATTGGATTAACTTTTTTGTATCCTGGTAAAGCAATATCAACTGGATTATTTTCATCTGTGATTGTATCACCAACGTGAATATCTTGAAGACTCTTTATTGAGGCTGCAATATATCCAACTTCGCCTGCTTGTAATTCATCACAAGGTTTGTAACCACCTGGTGTGAAATATCCAACTTCAGTTACTGTATAGTGGTCATTGCTAGACATAAGTCTAATTTCTGTTCCAACTTTTACAGTACCTTCTTTTACTTTTACATAAGCTAATGCACCTTTGTAGTCATTATAAATACTAT